>NZ_JAQJCH010000012.1:0-348998 GCF_030182525.1 Rhizobium pantanalense | reverse complement strand
TCATCAACGCGGTCAGGGAGGGAATTCGGCGCCGAAAGTTCATTGTGCACCCTTTGCATTACATAATGTTATGCGTTCGTGAAAATTAATGCCGTTGAAACATAATGGATGCAAGGGCAAACTGCGGATCATAGAGGCATAAGAGGTTATCATGCTAAACAGGCTTCCATCGTCCTGTTCGGATGGCATGTGCGGCACGTGCAAATCCAAACTCGTCTCAGGCTCGGTCGAAATGAATCACAATGGCGGTATCCGTCAGCGGGAGATCGACGCCGGGATGTTCCCGCCTTGCTGCTCGAAGCCGCTTAGCGATCTCGTCATCGATCGCTGACGAAGCACTGATGGGAGAGGAGATGCCATCTGCTCTCATGCTTTAGCCGGCCAACAGGAACGCGTCCCAGTGCGGGGAAGAATCTGGTTTTGCAAGCAAAGACCTTCTTCCGATCAGGACAACGAGCTTACGTCCGAAGGTTGACGCAATTTTTTGTCGATCACTCGTTTGTATTTCAAATAACGCAACATCTAGGTCATTTATAGCGCCGTTACTCTATGAGTAGGCGTTATGAAAATACTAAAGCCCTCACGCTTGAGAGATTATCCGCTCGACCGAAGCGCCGCAGTCAAAGGAAGTCGGCTGGCGACGGTCGCCGGCAAGGCGCCGCCCAGAATGCCGATCGCAAGTCCGAGCAGACCCGCTTCCGCCATGACATCGCCGGTTACGGAGAGCTGGAACGCCATGCGCGCGCCATTCGTCCCAACCGTACTTGCCTGCCAGCCATTGAAGGCCAGCCACGAAGCCAGCAGTCCGACCGCCACACCAACGGCGGCAAGCACGATTGCCTCCACCCATGTGCCGAGAAACGCGGAGATCCGGCTGAAGCCAAGTGCCCGAACCGTGGCGATCTCAACGGTACGGTCCGACACAGAATTCATCATTGTGTTGAGCGCGCCGGCGGTCGCTCCGACGGCCATCAACAGCGCAAGTGGCCAGCCGAACAGCCGGATGAGACTAGCCGTGCGGGCCGATTGCGCCACATAGAGGTCGGCTTCGACAACGGCGCGAAGCGGCGTGGTCCTGATCGTGTCGAGCTTGGCCTGAAGTTGTGGCAACAAGGCGGGATTGGACAGCCGCATGCGCAGGCTCTGAACCTGCCCCTGCCGGTCGAAGGCCGATCGAACCGCGTCGAGGTCGGCCCAGATTTCGGACTCGAAGGCGCTGCCTCGCGCCGAGAACAGGCCGACCACCATCCAGTCGACCGTCCCGAGCCGCA
The DNA here is from genome assembly GCF_030182525.1 of Rhizobium pantanalense. Classification (NCBI taxonomy): domain Bacteria; kingdom Pseudomonadati; phylum Pseudomonadota; class Alphaproteobacteria; order Hyphomicrobiales; family Rhizobiaceae; genus Rhizobium; species Rhizobium pantanalense. Next base: position 347,727 of record NZ_JAQJCH010000012.1, on the reverse strand, counting down.
CGGTGCTGCCGAGCGATATCCCAAACTGGTGCGCCAGGCGATCCCCGACGACGATCTCACGCGAGCCGGGCGTGAACAGGCGGCCGGTCGACAAGGCAATATGGTCACGGATCGAAGGACCGGACAGATCCATGCCGCGAAGAGCCAAGGTCCGGCTCTCTTCCGACCCGTTCGATTTGGCGTCGACGGCAACGACGATTTCACGCGAGAAAATCAGCATACCGTTGGTGTCTCGCGCCACGCCGATGTCATCGATCATTGCGCTCAGGGTGCGAATGACCGAGGCGGGAACATCGGAGCCGGTCTCCTGGTTGGGGCCGCCTCCCAGGACGACCGCGACGGAGCCGGAGCCGGCACTTTGCAGAGCCGTCTCGAAACCCCTTGCCATGGCCAGGAAGCCCGCGAGAACGCAGACGACGAGCGCCACGGAAAGAACCATGGAGGCGGAAATGGAGATGCGTCGCGGCAGGCTGAACAGGTTTGCCCTGATCATGACGAATGCTTGTTTGGCATTGGAAGACATGGATCTACCTCGTTCCGAATGCGGAGATTATCGGGATCCTGAGCGCGTTCAGAGCCGGAAGCGCGCCAGTTACAAGCGCTAGCAGCGTGACCATCGCCAGGGCTCTTGCAAGAATTGCATTGGAAAAGACGAGGCCGATCGCAGGATCCGTGATGACCGTTGCAAGCAGTGCAAGTATCAGGCCGATGGTGGCGCCAACCACGAAGATGAAGAATGTTTCGCCAAGGATCAGCGCCATGATCCATGACCCGGAAAAGCCCAGGGTTTTCAAAACGCCGATCTCGAAGGTGCGCTCGCGAACGGCAAAGACCATGGTGTTGCCGACGATCATCAGCAGCGTGACGAATGCCGCCCCGACCACCATATTCACGATCAGGCCGATATCGGCATATTGGCGCAGGAAGGCCTCGAGGAACTGCTTCTCGGACCTGGTCTGTGTCGGCGCCGCCGAATTGGCGAACAGCTGATCGACCCTTGAAGCAAGCTGCCCTGTTTGGACACCTGGCTGCGGCCGGAGGATGAAGGCGTCGACCGTATCCTTGTTGCGGGCTCTGAGCGCATTGACATAGTCGTATTGGGCGATGACGAAATAGGTGTCGGTGGAGGCGTTCTCGCCGTTGAAGATGCCGGCGATTTCAAAGGACCAGTCACGGCTGCCATCCTCCTTTGCCATATCGAAGCTGGTGACGGTGATCTTCTGGCCGACGGTCCAGCCCTGCGCCTCGGCAAGCGCCTGACCGACGAGGACGGTGCTGCGGTTCCTGGCAAGTGCACTTATCAGATCCGGCGTCAGTCCGAGCTCTTTGCCGTTCGAACTGTAAAGTCGCGCGGGATCGGCAGCACTCACGGGAATGATGTTCTTTTCGACAACAGCAAAGCCGCGCAGGCGCGACATATACCCGACGGCGGCTACGCCTGGTTCGGCGCCAATCCGGTTCAGGTAGGACATCGGCAGCGGCTGGGCGCGGCCGGCCGCACTCATGACGCCAAGAATATCCTCGCTGGCCGCTGACGAGCCCTGGCTACCATCGATGAAGCTTGTCGTCAGACCGTAGATGAGAAAGGCCGTGGCGACACTGACCATCAGCAATATCGTGCGCAGCGGTTTTCGCCATACACTTTTTCGCACGAGATCGAGGAACGTCATGCGTCCACCCTCCGCTCTTCAACGAACCTGCCCTTGTCGAGATGAAGCGTTCGGCTGGCATAGCTTGCGGCTTGCGGGTCGTGGGTCACCATGATGAGGGTCTTGCCGAGCTCGCGGTTCAGAAAGCGCAGCATTTCCAGCACCTCGTCAGCCGACCGACGGTCGAGATCGCCCGTGGGCTCATCGCAGAGCAGCAATGCCGGGTCCGCGACGATCGCCCGCGCGATGCCGACACGCTGCTGCTGGCCGCCCGACATCAGCTTCGGATACTGCTTCTGGCGACCCGAAAGCCCCACCAGATCCAGAACCTTGTCGACGCGGAGCCGGCGCTCCCGCGACGAGAGCGGCTTCAGGAGAAGCGGCAGTTCGACGTTCTCGGCCGCGTTCAGCATCGGTAAGAGATTATAGAACTGGAAGACGATCCCCATGTTATGGGCGCGCCAGGACGAACGGGCTGCCTCGCCCATCTGATCGAGATTGCTGACCCCGATGCGCAGGCGGCCCTGATCCGGCTTGTCTATGCCCGACAGCATGTTGAGCAGCGTCGATTTCCCGGATCCGGAAGGCCCCATGATCGCGACGAACTCGCCGCGGGCGATTTGCAGGTCGAGATCGGCAAAGATCGGGACGGTCTCGGTCCCGATCTTATATCCCTTCTTGACATTGTTGAGCACGATATACGGCTCGTTGCTTGTAGAGGCGGTCATCAAGGAGTGTCTCCTGGCTGTTGTGCTGGAATGGTCGAAATACGAATGCGCGCGGCCATGTTGGGCATGGTACCGTCGGGTGGATCGAGGAGTGCAAGGCGCAGGGTGATCGTGCCTTTTTCCGCCGAAGCGACGGGCCACAGCTGCAGGATCTCGATCGCGAAAGGCTTATCCGGAAAGCCGTCGAGGACGGCCTCGCCTTGAAGGCCTGGCCGAAGTTCGCCGATATTGGTTTCGGCGACGTCAGCATCGATCACCAGGCTCTTGGTATCGGTGATCGTCAGCAGGCTTTCACTTTCCTTGATACTGTCCACCCGGGCCAGTACCCGGCCACCAATATGCGCGTCGAGCCGCGTCACCGTACCCGAGATCGGGGCTCTGACGGTCAATGCATCGACATGTTCCTGCGCGATCTTCACACCGAGTTGCGCCCTGGCATAGCTTTGGCGCGCCTGGTCGACCGCATTCGACGCCGTGTCTCTGGCGGTCTGGGCCTCCTCGACGATCTGGATGGAAACAGCGCTCTTTGCAGAGAGCGCCGCATTGCGCTGCAGCGAGCTATCGGCCTGCTTGAGCGTCAGGATCTTTCCCTCAAGGACAAGCTTGGCGGCATCGCTGTCGGCCTTTGCTTGCTCGAGTGAGAAGTCGGCGCTGACGTCATCGATCCTGACAATAACCTGCCCTGCTTCGACGCGATCGCCGATACTGACGCCAACGGATGCGATCTCTCCCTCATATTTGGAAAAGACCGTCACGATGCGCGGCGCGAGGACGTAGCCGGATCCGGTTATCTCCGGCGCGGATGTCGATCTCAGCGAATTGACGGAAGGGATGGGCGAACCGGTACCCGGGGCCGCCCGACTGGATGCCGCCTTTGGTTCGTCGCCGGTTTGCGCCACGCCGGGCGGCGTCATGATTTCCGGCTGCGATTCCAGTGCCGCTTTGAAGCGAGGCGAAATATCCGGCCAGAGGAACACGACAGCGATCGCACTGATGCCAAGTGCAAGCAGGACACTCGATAGGACAAGCCGCCGATTCCTCTTGACCGGCGACCCCACTGTTTGGAACGAAAGCTCAAGCGACAATGACCTGAGCGTTTCGGCGAGCTTGCGATTTTGTTCGGTGTTCGTGTTCATGCCGAGAACATGAACGAGACGCCCGAAAACTCGACCTCAAACGCGTTCTGGCTCGTACTCGATCGCGATCCGGTACTTCTTGCGTCACTCCGGAGGCGGAGTCTCCGTTACGCGGCGAAATTCACGATTGAAATCGGATTCTGCCTGAAAGCCCACCGCATACATGACCTCGATCACGGATTTTTCCGTTTCTCCGGTTCGGACCAACCCATTCCACGAAAACGTCCACCCGGCTCAAGGAACTGAACAGCGTTTCAGAAAAACGAAATTGCTCAACCAACATTCAAGGAAGATGGTTGTTGTCGGAGGCTCGGCCGGCAACAGGCTGAGAGCGGAGGATCTAGGACCAGACGAGGAACGATCTCGCGGTCGAGGGGAGGCATATGGTGAGCGGCAGCAAGAGCGCCGGCACGACGAACAGCGGTACGCCCAAGAGGCCTTTCAAGCTGAGCCAGGAAGCCGTTGTCGTCGGCATTTCAGCCTTATTGTTTTTGATCTTCTCCATCGGCCTCAACAACTTTCTGTCGGAAGGCAACATCATTGCGCTGCTGAAGAATGTGTCCATCCTCGGCACTTTGGCGGTGGGCATGGGCTTCGTCGTGGTCGGGCGCGGCATCGACCTCACCATGGTTGCCGTCATGGTGGTCGGCGTCGCCTTCAGCATCTGGATTTCTTCCTGGGGCATCGATTTCACACTAGCAGTGCTGATAGGCGCCGTGCTCGTCGCCATGATCGGCCTCTTTACCGGCATCATGATCGCCTTTGCCGACATCCCTCCGATCTTTGCGACGCTCGCCATCGCCTCCTCCGTCTATGGCTCAGGCCGGATCGTCTTTGCTTCCGACGTACTTTATGCACCCAATAATGTCGCCTGGCTGAAATGGATCGGATCGGGGGCGGTATTCGGGATTCCGGCTTCCGTCATCATCTTCGGCGCGGTAACGGCGATCATGGGCCTGTTCCTCAGGAAAACCCGCTTCGGGCGGCTAGTCTATGCTACCGGAGACAATCCGAGCGCGGCGCGCAACATGGGGCTGCCGACGCGCCCGATCATCGTCACGCAATATGTCATCAGTGCGCTGATTGCCTTTACCGCCGGTCTGATCATGACGGGCCTTGTCACCGGCATAAACACCCGCCTCTACAATTCCAGCCTGATCTACGACGTGCTTCTGGTGGTCGTGCTCGGCGGCATCGGCCTGTCCGGCGGGCAAGGCGGCGTGCGCAACGTCATTGTCGGCACGATCCTGGTCGGCATTCTCACCAATGGCATGACCATCCTGAACTTCAGCTACACCAGCCAGAACCTGATCAAGAGCATCATTCTGCTGAGTGCTCTCGCCATCGATGCGATCATCAATCCACGGGATGAGCAGACCTCGCAAAGCGGAGATATCTAAAGGCTCGAGACGTCCAATAGGGAGGAAACTATGACGGGTCTCAAGAAAATACTGATGGTCGTCGGCCTGGGCGCCGCCGCACTCTTCACGGCTTCTAACATCGCATCGGCGCAAGAGACCGACCAGGTCGGCCGCCAAGCCTATATCGACTCGGTAAAGGGCAAGCGGGTCATCTTCGTGCCGATCTCGCAAGGCTTCGATCTCAACCAGGCATGGGTTGCCGTCTGGCAGCGGCATGCGGCCCGCTACGGCTTCAAGCTCGAAGTGCGTGACCCCAATGGCGATACCAATGCCGGCATTCGCGCCATGCAGGGTGCGATCGCGGAAAAACCTGACCTGATCATCGTTCAGAATCCCGATGTGCAGACCTATGCCCGCCTGCTCAAGCAAGCGCAACAGGCCGGCATCAAGGTGCTGCAGGTCAATATGCAATCGGCCACGCAGACCGACAGCTATGTCGGCAATGACTGGATCGAAATGGGCAAGCTGGAGATGACGGAGCTCGCCAAGGCGTGCACCGGTCCAAAGGCGCCGTCGCACAAGGTCGTCTGGCTCGCAGGCGTGCAGACCGGAGCTGCCAACATCTTCATGCGCACCGGCATCGACGAGATCCTGAAGCAATATCCCGAACTTCAACTCGTCTCCGACCAGCCGGCCGATTATTCCAGCGAAAAGGCCCGCCAGATCACCGAAACCGTTCTGCAGCAGCATCCCGACCTCTGCGGGATCATGGGCATCTGGGATAACGCCGAAGTCGGCGCCGGGGCTGCGGTCGCTGCCGCCGGCAAGCAGGACCAGGTGACGATCGTCACCAATGGCGCCGGCAGCGATACCGGCTGCCAGAGCATCAAGAACGGTCTTCTGGACGTGATCTATAATTTCAATGCGCCGATCCAGGGCGAAATCGCTGCCCAGCAGATTTCCGAACTGCTGCAGCATCCCGATCGTCAGGCCGGCAGCGAAAAGACGATCTTCTTCGGGCCGATCACTCGCGTCGACAAGACTAATGCAAGCGGCCGAAACTGCTGGAAGCTCGACGAGCTCAAGTAACGGAACGAACAGATGAGCTTGGCTGAAAGCCTGATACGCTGGCGCTATCGCGTCCTCCCCGACCATGTGGCCGGGGAAATCCTCGCGAAGAAGTGGATCGACAGCGTCATTCCCTTTTTTGCACTGATCCTGCTGTGTGCGATTTTCGGGTCGATCGTCCCCGGATTCTTCGACGTCACGACCTTGACCAATCTCAGCGGCCAAACCGCTGAATTGGGTCTGATCGTGCTGGGATTGACGATCGTCATGATATCGGGCGGCATCGATCTTTCGATCGGATCGACCTTTGCCCTCACCGTGCTCGCGACGCTTTACGGCATGAATGTCGGCCAGTGGAGCTTCGGCGTCGGGCTTGCCGCCACCTTGGCCGTTGGCGCCGCCTGCGGGGCGATCAACGCCTTCATGGTGGGTATTCTGCGGATGCGCGCCTTTCTGACGACACTTGTCACGCTGATCATCTTTCGCTCGACCTTCGAAATTCTCTTCCCACAGGTGTCAACAGCGCTGGTGACCAGTTCGCCGGATTCGCCGCTCTACGATTATTTGGGCCTCGGCCACATCGGCGGCATTCCCGTCTCCTTCGTCTTCTTCGTTTTCGTCGCGATCATCGTGCACATCGTGCTGTCGCGCGGCCGCTACGGATGGCGGCTGTTCGCCGTCGGCGGCGCACGCCGATCGGCCTATAATGCCGGCATCAACGTGCGCCTCACGGTGTTCAGCGCTTATGTGGTCTGTTCGGTATTCGTCGCACTCGCCGCCTTCCTGTTTTGCGCCCGGATCGGCAGCGCAGCCTCCGACATTGGCTCCGGCCTCGAACTCCAGGCACTGACGGCCACCGTCCTCGGCGGCATTTCGCTCGGCGGCGGACGCGGTTCGGTGGCAAAGGCCCTGATGGGCGTCGTTTTCGTCCTCGTTCTTTCCAACAGCCTACTGACACTTGCCGTACCCGGCCCGGTCAACGATCTGACCCTGGGCTTCGTGCTGCTTGCGTCGGTCTTCCTCGATGTCCGCTGGGTCAAAAATCGCCATAAGATCCTGCGCAGCGTCTATATCTCGCCGACTTTCGCCAAGATGCCGGAGGCGATTTCGACCGCCGCCGGCATGCCGATGGCGGTCAATGATCGCCTGAAGGATGTCGGTGTGATCGGACTTGGCATCCTTGACGGCGCCGAGGATGTGATCTTCGACCGGGAAGATCGCCTCTATACCGGAAGCCGGCAAGGCGAGATTCTGCGCTTCTATCCGCCCGACTATACCCGCCGCGAGGTCTTTGCCCATATCGGCGGCGCCCCGCTTGGCATGGCCTTCGACCGGCAGGGCAATCTCGTCGTCTGCGTCGCGGGCATGGGCCTTTATCAGGTGTCGCCGGCGGGCGAAGCAAAGCTTCTCACCGCCGAGACAAATCGCAGCCTCACATCGGTCGTCGACGACAGCACGATGAAGCTTGCCGACGACTGCGACATCCTTCCCGACGGACGGATCGTGTTTTCCGAAGCGACCGTACGCTTTGAAATGCATGACTGGTACGCCGATGCGCTTGAAAGCCGCGGCAACGGCCGCATCATCGTTCACGACCCGGCAAGCGGCACGACCCGGACATTGATTTCCAACCTCGTATTCCCGAACGGCGTCTGCACATCCTTCGACGGGCAGTCGGTCCTCTTCGCCGAAAGCTGGGCGTGCCGGATCAACCGCTACTATTTCGCCGGCCCCAAAGCCGGCAAGCTGGAGCGGGTGATCGAGGGCCTGCCAGGCTATCCCGACAACATAAACCGCGCTTCCGACGGCACCTACTGGCTGGCGCTGATGGGCATGCGCACACCGGCGCTCGATCTGTCGCTGGAAATGCCCGGCTTTCGCAGGCGTATGGCAAGGCGCGTGTCCGAGGATGCCTGGCTGATGCCCAATCTCAACACCGGCTGCGTGCTGCGCTTCAGCGAGAAGGGCGAAATCCTCGAAAGCTTCTGGGATCAGACGGGTGAAAAGCATCCGATGATTACGTCGATGCGCGAGCACAAGGGCATGCTTTATCTCTGCGGTATCTTCAACAACCGCATGGGCACGCTCCCGCTGCCGGACGCCGACAAGACCTGGTTCAGCACAGACTCTTACTGGGGCAAACCGGCATGAGACCATTCGGAGAACTCCTAGACCGTTTCCTGGGCCGTGGTATCTGGGCCGTCACCATCCCGACATTCGACGGGCCATTATTGCCGAACCAGAGGCTGGAAGAGGCGGAAACGCTTGCGCCGCTTGAAGCCGCGGACAATCTGATATCGACGCCGAAAGGCATTCTCGCTTCAAGCGGCAGGCGTCTCCTGCGCCTCCAGGGCGATGGCCGCATGGAGGAGATCGTCAGCTTTCCACAGGAGATCACTGCGCTTGCGACGGCGCGGGGCATGACGGCGGTCGCGCTCGATGGCGAAGGCATCTTTATCCGTGGCGGTGCCCATGACGGCGCGGTATTCAAGAGCGAAGCCAACGTAAACCTTGGGTGCGTAACGGCGCTGACGTTCCTAAGTAACGACACCTTGCTCGCCAGCAACGGCTCGGCAAGAACGGGCGTTTCCGGCTGGCGACGGGATCTCATGCAAAAGGGCTGTTCCGGCAGCCTCTTGAAGATCGATCTGGGTGCCCGCAAGGTCGAACTCGTGAAGTCAGATCTTGCCTGGCCGGCGGGCGTGGCAACCACGGGCTCCAATCGCATCTTCGTCAGCGAGGCATGGCGGCACCGGGTCATATCGATCGATCTCACTTCCGGACAGGTGGAAAACGTGCTCGAACACCTGCCCGCCTACCCCGCGCGCATCGCCCCGGCCGTCGATGCAGGCTATTGGCTGACGTTTTATTCGACGCGCAACCAGCTGGTGGAATTCATCCTGCGCGAGGATCGCTATCGCGAGCGCATGCTGGCAGAAGTTCCGGAAGCCTTCTGGATGGCGCCGTCATTAAGCTCCTGGAACTCTTATCAGGAGCCGATGCAGGGCAGCCAACTCAAGCAGATGGGCGTCCTCAAACCCTATGCCGTAACCCGTTCCTACGGGCTTGTCGTCAATTGCGACTCGCGCATGCAGCCACTGGCAAGCTTTCATTCCCGCGCGGACGGCAAGGCGCATGGAACACTATCAGCCTGCGAGCATGGCGACGACCTGATCGTGGCGTCGCGCGGTGGCTCAAAAGTGCTGAGGCTTGCCAGTGTAGCAAGCGGGCAGCGAGGCTGACATGGGCAATATCATCGAATTCACAAATGCGACCAAGACTTTCGGCGGCATAGCAGCCTTTCGCAATGTCGATTTCACCCTGGAGCCTGGCGAGATCCATGCGCTGTTGGGCGAAAACGGCGCGGGAAAATCGACTTTGACCAAGGTGATGTCCGGGGTCTATCGCCTCAGCGAGGGTAAGCTTGTCTATGATGGCCGAGAGGTGGATTTCGGTTCGCCATCGGAAGCCCTCAAGGCGGGCATCGCCATGGTGTTCCAGGAAACCAACCTGGTGCCGGCGATGACCGTGGCCCAGAACCTCTATCTGGGGGAAGAGAAGCTGTTCAATCGCCTGCGCGGCCTTAACATCCAGGCCCGGCAGTTTCTTGTCGGCATGGGGTTCCAGGTCGATCCGACGGCGCAGGTAAGCACGCTCGGCGCAGCCCACAAGCAGATGGTCGAAATCGCCCGCGCCGTGCATCACAAGGCAAAGGTCATCATTTTCGACGAGCCGACGGCGACACTGACGCCGGAAGAAAAGCGCCATTTCTTCAATCTCGTTGGCCGGCTCGTGAAAGCCGGAGTGGCGATCGTCTTCATCACCCATGCGCTCGAGGAAGCATTGCAGGTTGCCAATCGCATCACTGTGATGCGCGACGGCGAAATCGTTGCCACCGGCAAGGCCGGAGACTTCACCCGCAGCTCGATCGTCCAGGCTATGGTCGGCCGCAACCTGTCCGAAACTCTGCACGGATCGGCAAAGCGCGCTCCACGCAGCTATGGCGAAAAGGTCCTGTCGGTGGAGAACCTGTCCTGCGCCGGCCTGGTGCGGAACTCGTCCTTCTCCGTGTTTGCGGGTCAGGTCACAGGCATGTTCGGACTTGTCGGCGCGGGCCGAACGGAGATGGCCAAAGTAATCTCCGGCGTCATGAAGCGCAACCTGTTTCATGGCGGCGAAATCCGGCTCTTCGGCAAGTCGGTACGTTACCGCGTACCCCGACCTGCCATGCTCGACGGCATCGTCTATGTTACCGAGGACCGCAAGCTCGACGGCTTCTTCGAGACGATGACCGGCGGCGAAAACCTGCAGATCGGCGAATTGTCCAATGGCGTCAACCCATTCTCGATCGTTTCACTGGCGCGAGCCAAGGAACTGGTCGCGGATTGGGGCACCCGCCTGCGGCTCAAGCAAATCAATGATCAGGCACGCATGATCGAACTGTCGGGCGGCAATCAGCAGAAGGTGGTCATCGCCAAATCGCTGATCCAGAAACCGAAACTGATCATTTTCGACGAACCGACGCGCGGCGTCGATGTCGGCGCCATCGTCGAGATTCATCAGCTGATCAGCGATCTTGCCGACAACGGCATGGCCGTCGTCGTCATCTCCTCTTATCTACCGGAAATCATGGCCGTGTCCGATCGCATTCTCGTGGTCAAGCGCGGCCGCGTTGTCGAAGAGATGATGGCATCGGATGCATCCGAAGAGAAAATCATGTTTGCCGCCGTTCATTGATCCCTCCCAACTGACCTTCCAGGCCGCTTGCACCGTTCATTGCAAGCGGCTTTTTTCTGCGGCTGGCCTTGTCATGATCCCATGGCGGAATATGCTCACGAGCGGAGGGGTCGATCGGTATCGATCGGCGCAAGTGAGACCATAACAACCATGCCAAATATTAATCTGAAATTGCTGCAAACCTTTCTTCTTGCAGCGGAATCCGGAAGCTTTCGTAAGGCGGCGGAAGAAAGCAACCGGTCACCCTCAGCGGTGAGCATGCAGATCAAGGACCTTGAGGAACAGATCGGCATCAGCCTGTTCACGCGCACGCCGCAGCGGGTCAATCTCACCAACGAGGGTCAGGCGCTGTTCGAAGAGATCGGGCGGGCCATGGCCGATGTGCAGGCAAGCCTCGACAAGCTGACGGAGCTGGCCGCCCGCCGCAAAGGAAAAATTCAGATCGCCTGCGCCCCGACGCTTGCTACCAGCCGGCTCGGCGATATCCTGTCGACCTTCAAGCTGCGCTATCCGCGTAGCGTGGTCGAGGTCCAGGAAACGCCGCCACAGGCAGCACTCGTCATGTTGCAGCAGCAGGAGGTCGAGTTTTACATCGGCCCGGAGGTGCCCAACCTCAACGACTTCCATTTCGAATCGATCATTGACGATCCGCTGGTCGCCTGCATTCCCGAAGAGCTATACACCGGCGAAAAAGCAATCCGGCTGGACGCCATCGCCCAGTTCCCGCTGATCATGCTCAATCGCAAGACCGCCGTTCGCGGCCTCGTCGATCGCCTGACGCGCGAGGAGGGCATCGAGCTCAATGTCCAGTACGAGGTCGAGAGCGCGCAGACCGCACTGGCGCTTGCCGCGTCGGGGCTTGGCGTTTCGATCGTGCCGGGTATCGCGCTCGGGCGGAATGTCGACAGCCGCGTCCGTGTCGTACCGCTCGCCAATCCCAACGCCCGGCGGGCTGTCGGCATCATCACGAGCCGTGGCTACGTACAGCAGCGCTATGCCGAGCAGCTCATCGCCCTCATCCGCACCAATTTGCGCGGTGAAGGCTGAGCACTAGTCCGTCTGTATCCAAACGGCCTTGGTTTCGAGATATTCGTGAAGATGCTCGATACCACCCTCGCGCCCGTAGCCGGACATCTTCATGCCGCCGAATGGCACGGCTGGGTCGAGGGCATGATACATGTTCACCCAGACCGAGCCCGCCTTGATGCGACGCACCAGCTTGTGCGCCAGCCCGAGATTTTGGGTGAAGATGCCGGCCGCCAGCCCGTAGGGCGATGCATTGGCGCGCTCGACGGCTTCCTCGATCGTATCGAAGGGCATCGCCGAAATGACCGGCCCGAAGATCTCCTCGCGGGCAATCCTCATCTCGTCCTTCACGCCGCCGAATACGGTCGGCGCGATGAAGTTTCCCTTGTCGTAGAGAGCCCCTGAAAGGCGCGTGCCGCCGGCGACCAAGGCAGCGCCTTCGCTCCGCCCGGATGCGATGAAACTCTCGACGACCTGCGCCTGGCGAGCCGAAATCAGCGGTCCGATATCGGTATCTGCTTCGATCCCGTGACCGATCCGCAGCGAACGGGCAAAATCGGCAACCTTGGCGACGAATTCTTCGTGGATCTCGCGCGCCACGAACAAACGCGAACCGGCGATGCAGATCTGCCCCGAATGCGCAAAGACCGCCATGGCGGCGACGGGCACGGCCCGGTCTATGTCGGCGTCGCGGCAGACAATCACCGGTGACTTGCCCCCGAGTTCCAGCGAGACCCGTTTTAAGTTGCCAACCGCGGCACGGGCGATCGATTGCCCGGTGGCGGTGGACCCGGTGAAGACGATCTTGTTGACATCGGGATGCTCGGCTAGCCGCGCGCCGGCGACCGATCCCTTACCGGTGACGATATTGACCACTCCGTCCGGCACGCCGGCCTCTTGCATGAGTTTGGCGATCAGCAGCGGCGTGAGCGGCGCATCTTCCGAGGGTTTCAGAACCACCGTGCAGCCTGTTGCCAGCGCAGGGGCGATCTTCCAGATCGATGCTGCGGTGGGCGCATTCCAGGGGATGATCGCGCCGACGACCCCGATCGGCTCCCGCCGGGTGAAGGTCACGATCTCGCCGGGTATGGAATTGTCGATCACCTCGCCATGAAGGGCTGTCGCCATGCCGGCGTAAAACCGCAGCATGCCGATGACCCGACGCTTGTTGGCGAGCGTGCGCGTGATCGGCATGCCCATGTTCAGGGTGTCGGAAACCGAAAGGCGCTCCCAGTTGTCCTCGAACAGGTCGGCGATTTTCAGGAGCAGCGTCTGGCGCTCATAGGGCGAGAACCTGGACCACGGCCCTTCCAGAGCCCGACGCGCCGCGGCAACGGCGCGGTCGACATCGGCAGCTGCGGCCAACGGAACCGTTGCCAGGACCGCCCCGGTCGCCGGATTGTAGGTCTCGCTGACTTCGCCGGATTGAGCCGCAACCCATTGGCCGCCGATGAACATCGGCCGAAAGCCGCCATCGTAAAGCTCGTCCGCCATTTTCTTGGCGTCGAAAGTCAGTGTCATGGCGCGGCCTCCCAGCTTCATTCTGTCGTCGATAATCACTATCAGACGGCCACAATACAAATAAAGAAAGCTAAAAAGGCGTTCAGATAATCGGACTGTGAAATCGCTCCGACTTATCCGATGTTGGAGCAAATGGAGGAGCTTGACATGCGTCTTGAGGGAAAAGTGGCGATCGTCACGGGTGGCGGATCGGGTTTCGGCGAAGGAATCGTCAGGAAATTCGTCGAGGAAGGCGCGCGGGTCGTGCTCGTCGATCGCGACCTTGCGGCAGCAGAGCGGGTGGCGGCGCAGCACGAAGGGTCGGTCGCGCCGATTGCCGGTGATGTCGCCACGCTCGACAGCCTCGCCGCCGCAAGGGATCTTGCGCTGGCGCAGTTCGGCGGTCTGCACATCCTCGTCAACAATGCCGGGGTCGGACAGCCGCCGATGCCGATGGAGGATATGGATGAAGGCCTGTTCGAGCGCATCTTCAATGTCAACATCCGCTCGATCTACAATGGCGCGCGGGCGGTGCTACCGCATTTCAAGGCCGAGCGGCACGGCGCTATTTTGAATATCGCCTCTACCGGCGGCGTCTCCCCTCGCCCCAATCTCACCTGGTACAATGCCTCGAAGGGGTGGGGTATCGCCGCCACCCGCGCGATGGCCGTCGAGCTTGCTCCCTTCGGGATTCGCGTCAACGCCATCAATCCCGTCGCCGGCGATACGCCATTGCTCTCGACCTTCATCGGCTCCGACAGTGACGAAAGCCGGGCACGGATCGTCGCCACCATTCCGATGGGGCGGCTTTCGACACCCGCAGACATGGGCAACGCCGCCGCTTTTCTCTGCTCCGACCAAGCGAGCATGATCACTGGCGTCGATCTCAATGTCGACGGCGGCAAGTGCATCTGAAGAGGCTGTCATGAAGGATATCTACGAGATTGCCGTGGTTCATGGCGACGGCATCGGTCCCGAGGTCTGCGCGGCGGCGGTCGAGGTGGTCAAGGCGGCTCTGGGCAATCGCTCGCATCTCAACTTTCGAGAATATCCAGCCGGTGCAGAGCATTTCCTCAAGACAGGCGAGAGCTTTCCCGAACCGACCTTCAATGCCTGCCGGAATGCTGACGCGATCCTGCATGGTGCGGGCGGGATACCCGGTGTTGTCCATCCCGACGGGACCGAGGCAGGATTGGATTTTACCCTCCGCCTGCGTTTCGAACTTGATCTTTACGCCAATATCCGGCCGATCCGCCTTTTCGAAGGCGTTGCCTGTCCGCTTGCCGGCGTGAAGGCAGGCGAGATCGATTACATCATCCTGCGCGAAAACAGCGAAGGGCTCTATGCGGCGCGCGGCGCCGGCGTGCAATTGCGCGGTGAACTTGCCGTCGACAGCCTGGTTCAAACCCGCTCGGGCGTCGAACGGATCGTACGGAAGGCCTTCGAGCTTGCGCGTCAATCGAACGGCGCGCCCAGGGACGGCGTGAAGCGCGTGACCTGCTGCGACAAGGCCAATGTGCTGCGCAGCTACGCTTTCTTCCGCTCGGTATTCGACCTCGTCGCGCCGGACTATCCCGACATCGAAACGGAATATGTGCTGATCGATGCCATGACCATGCATCTCGTGCTCAAGCCCGGCCATTTCAACGTGATCGTCACCGAAAACATGTTCGGCGACATTATCTCCGATCTCGGGGCGGCGACCATCGGCGGCATGGGGCTGGCGCCCTCAGCCGAACTCGGTGATCGCAATGGCTTCTTCCAGGCGGCGCATGGTTCCGCACCTGATATCGCCGGCAAGGGCATCGCCAATCCCTACGGAACGGTGCTCTCGGCAGCCGCCATGCTCGATTGGCTTGGCACAAAGCATGCCGACCGCACGCTGAGCGAGGCCGCAACCAACATCCGAAACGTGACGAATGCCGCTCTGGCCTCGGGTTGTCTCAGCGCCGATCTTCGGGGTAGTTGGAAATCAGCCGACATCACGCAATTTCTATGCGAGCGGCTTGCCCGATTGCATTGAACCGGTGTCGACCTCCGATCGCATGATTCGGTATTCGCGCGGCGCGAGAACGAACCGTGCTCGCATTCGGTGCTTATTCCACCCGGCCAAGCCGCGGCAGGTACTGCCGTAGGTGGTCCTGCCCGCCGAAAAAGATGGCAAGCACTCGAAGAACTTGCCTCTCTTCGTCGAGGTCGAAATAAAAGATGGCGCGGTTCTTGGTAACCTGCCGCAAGCCTGGGGCCACGGAGGGCAGAAGCGTTCCCTGGTATGGCGCGTGGGCAAGTGCTTCCATGTCGGCTTCGATCGCGTGAAGGCGCGCTGCAGCACGATCGAAGGCATCAGTCAGCGGATCGCCAAGCGCGATATAGGCTTCGATCAGATGGTCGAGAATCAGGCCGAGGTCCCGGTCGCTGTCGGCGGAACGCACGACTTTAAAGACCATGAGATGCCTTCTTGGAGGAGATCAGCTCCTGGGTCCGCCGGCGACCTTCCTCCAAGGTCAGAAAGTCACCTGCCTGACGCTCGGACATGAGAGCTTTCAAGGCCGCAAGCTCGGCTGCTCTCAGTTCGGCTTCTTCGCGAACGAGTTCAAGTCCATGCTGCACGACGGCGCTCAGGCTCGAAAATCGTCCCTCTTCGACCAGCTTTCTCGCAAAGACATCCTGCTGGTCGGAAATTGAGACCGATGCTTTTACCGACATCTCATTTCACTCCTTATTGCGGGCAATATACTACTCAGTAGTAGCGCAACCGTCAATCAAACCGAGAAGACGAAAGTAAGCCCACCACGGTGACTTGCTGGAACCAAGGCTCCTCCCGCCGAGCGAATTGAGTTTGTTCTTGCGCTGTCCCTTGGATGGTCTAAGTCATGTGCTCGTGGCGGCGAGCGGCGTCGGCCTAATCGAATTTGACTATCGAAGGTAATTCAATGACCGGACAACTTTCTCTTCCCCGTGACCGGATTTCAGTCCTTCTGCTGGAAGGGATCAGTCAGAGCGCAGTGGACTATTTTACCTCATCGGGTTACGTCAATCTCACTCATTTGCCGAAGGCTCTCGATGACAAGGATCTCAAGAGCCACATCGCCGAAGCACACATCATCGGCATTCGTTCACGCACGCAGCTGACAGAAGAGATTTTCAGCTCCGCCAAGAAGCTCATGGCGGTCGGCTGCTTTTCCGTAGGGACGAATCAAGTCGATCTGGATGCGGCTCGTCGGCGCGGGATCCCGGTATTCAACGCCCCCTATTCGAATACGCGCTCGGTCGCCGAACTCGTCATCGGTGAAATCATCATGCTGACCAGGCGGATCCTTCCACGTTCGGCTTCCGCTCATGCCGGCGGATGGGACAAATCCGCCGAGGGCAGCCGCGAGATGCGCGGAAAAACGCTTGGTATCGTCGGCTACGGCAATATCGGCTCGCAGCTGAGCGTTCTTGCGGAAAGCATGGGCATGAACGTTCGCTATTTCGATCCGACGGACAGGCTTCGCCACGGCAATTCGGAATCCATGGCTTCGCTCGGCGAGCTGCTCGAAATCTCGGATTTCGTGACGATGCATGTTCCCGAAACCAGCTCGACCCAGAACATGATCACCGAGGCCGAGCTGCGCAGAATGAAGAAGGGCGCCTTCTTCATCAACAACTCCCGCGGCACGGTGGTCGATCTTGAGGCTCTTGCAAAGGTCTTGAAAGAGGGGCATCTCGCAGGCGCAGCAGTCGACGTGTTCCCTAAGGAGCCGGCATCGAACAAGGAACGCTTCGAAACACCGCTGCAAGGGTTGGATAATGTGATCCTGACGCCGCATATCGGCGGATCGACCGAAGAAGCCCAGGAACGGATCGGAAGAGAAGTTTCCCGGAAGCTTGTGGAATATTCCGATATCGGCTCGACGCTTGGTGCGGTCAATTTCCCGCAGGTTCAATTGCCGCCGCGTCCAAACGGCACGCGTTTCATCCATGTTCACGAAAATCGCCCGGGTATCCTCAACAGCCTGAATACGATCTTTTCGTCGCGCGGGTTGAATATCGTCGGCGAGTTCCTGCAAACACATGGCGACACGGGTTACGTGGTTATTGAAGTCGAGGGCGTTGGCCAAACAGTGAATGAAATACTCGACACGCTCCGGCAGATCCCGGGAACGATAAGAGCTCGATTGGTTTACTGACCGATCTGTTGCAGACGACGGTAGCGCCCTTAGGTGACGATAAGGGCGCGCATCGATCCGGTCCTATGACCAATAATTCAGCCGATCTCTCGATTAGGCGATACGGCGAGCGGCAGCGATCTGGCTGGCGCCGATACTGGCGAGAGCGACGCTGAACAGGGTCGGGTTTGTGGCGGTCTTCGTGGGAATGACTCCATTGCCGGCAACATAGAGGTTGTCGAAGCCCCAGACCTTGGAGTTCCTGTCGCAAACGCTGGTACCATCGTTGCGCTCGCCCATACGGATCGTGCCCTGATAATGCAACGACGAGCCGACCGGCTGCACGAAGGTAGCAAAACCGGGCGCCGGACGACCGATAATGGCGGAAATTCGCTGGGCATGGCCCTTGGCCTCTTCGAGGCGCGCCTTGTCGCCCTCCGACTGACGCCAATGGATGGAAATAGCTGGCAGCCCGAGCCAGTCACGGCGATCGTCATCGAAGGTGACACGGTTGTCGGCGCTGATATCGGAGGGCACGAAAACGCCCATGCCAATCGGCTGGCCGCTCATGTCGCTGGCATGCGGCATCGAGTGCAGGCTTGCCGGGGCGATGGTGACCGAGTAGGGGAACTCCTTGGTAGCCGGAATCCAGCTCATCGCGGTCATGGGCACATCGGTCTGCATCTCGGTGATCTGCGAGACGATATAATGGTCGTTGATATAGCGGCCGAGCGCTTCAGGGCGTATGCCAGAGGCGTAGAGCAGCTGAGGGGAATGCAGCGAGTCGCACGCAACGACGACCGTGCCGGCCTTGACAATAAAGGTTTCCTTCGAGCCGGCTCGCGCGAGCTCGACCCCCGTGACATGACCATTTTCGTGGATCACGCGGCGGCAGGCGGTTTCAGAGAGAATATGAAAGCTCTCCTCGGGCTCGTCGACAAGGTCGCCAAGAACGACGTCAGTGCCGTGATAGCGCAGGCCGTCAGGACCGGGCGTTGCCGCGAGCGGCATCGGCTGGACGAAGCGATCGGGTGAGCGACCGGGATTGAAGACCTCGCCCAGGCGCTCGCGCATCGCGACCGCTGCGGCATCGCCGGCGCGTGGGTCCTTGTTGGTACCGAGCAATGCTGCCGACACGGCCAAAGCCCTCTGCATCTCATCGGTGGGGATGAAGGGCACCAATTCGATCTCCGATGGCACCGGCGTGCCGGTCGACCATTTGGTGCCCATGCCGCCGACATTGGCCGCCGAGAAGCCGGCGAAGAGGTTCTCATCCTGGGCATTGGCGTCGTTGGCGATGAAAAGGCCCGAGCGGCGCAGCAACGAATGATCGAAGCCGCCAGCGCGGCGGGCCTCCCACTCTTCCTTGTTGATTGGCATGCGCGGGCTGCGGTCGCCGCCCTGGGCACGCACCTCGCAGGCCGCGCGCTCGTCGAGATCGATAATATTGTCGAGATGTGCGCCCTTTTGCGGCAGAATCTGCGGGCCGGCTTCTACCATCAGAATACGCGCTTCCGGCCAGTTATTCCTGATGACCCGTGCATAGGCCGAGCCAGTCGGGCCACTTCCGATGATGACGACGTCGGCGGACTGACGAGACATTCCTGCTATTCCCCACTCTTAAATCAATTTGATTGCAAACAAAGATGTATCGTAGCCGAAGTCAACCGGGATTGTTAAGTTACCGAACAAAGTTTTTGTGAAAGCGCTTAAGGAGAGGCACGATGAAGGTAGGTCTGAGCTCATACAGTTTCCGTCCGTTGATGCAGAGCGGCGCCATGCAGATCGAGGATGTCTTTGCCTGGGTCGGCAAACATGGCGGCGATCACGTCGAACTGGCGACGCTTTCCGTCGCGCCCGAAGGGCAGGACCTGCAATATGAACTCGCCAATGACGCGGAGATGCTGGAGCGGCTAAAGGGCGCGTCCCAGAAAAACGGCGTACCGCTTTCCGGCCTCTGCATGTCCGGCAATTTCATTGATGACGGCGAACGCGCATTCCAGGTTGGCCGGCTGAAGCGCTATGTCGAGCTCTGCGACAAGCTCGGTGTCCGCTTCCTGCGCCACGATGTCGTTCCCTGGTCGCTCCGCGCAACGGAGCCCGGCCAGTTCGAAGCCGCGTTCCCGGCAATCGCCGAAGCCACCCATGAGCTTGCCGCGCATGCCGGACGCTATGGCGTGACCACCAGCGTCGAGGATCACGGTTTCTTCATGAATTCCAGCGAGCGGATCAAGCGGCTTCTTCATGCCGTCAATCTGCCGAGCTTCAAGCTGACCGTCGATATCGGCAATTTCCTCTGCGTCGATGAGAATCCCCTGACGGGGACGCGTGCGTGCCTCTCTCATGCAAGTTTCGTCCATATCAAGGATTTCTATGTGCGCCAGATAGCGCCTGGCGCGGACTGGCTGCAGACGGTCGGCGGCCAGGCGATCCGCGGCTCGGTCTTCGGCTATGGCGACCTGCCTGTGAGGTCAATCATCGAGGACATCGTCGCCTCAGGCTATGACGGCTTCGTCTCGCTGGAATATGAAGGCAACGAGCCGACGCAATATGGTTGCGAAACCGGTCTGAAGAATGCGAAGGCGATGTTTGCGGCTGCCGGCCGCTGACCATCGCCCGCTTGCAATCCAGCCATTAGAGCGCGGCGATCCGATCGACGCGCTTCTTCAAATCGGCGAGGCGCTGTCGGTCGCCTCCCGGCACCTCGATGGAGGCCCAGCCGGAGTAACCGACATCAGTGAGAGCCTTATTGACCGCAGCCCAATCGCAGTCGCCCTCGCCCAGCTCGACATCGAAGCCCTTCCACGGGCCTTCGCTGTTCATCTTTTCAAGGCTGTATTCCTTGATGTCGATCTTCAGTATGCGCTTGCCGAGTGCCTCGATCCAATCCGTCGGCCGGCCGTAGCGGAGCACATTGCCGACATCGAAATACCAGCCGAGCCTGGGATGGTTGAAGTGATCGATAAAATTCGCCGCCTCAAGCGGGCTCAGAAGAAAGTCGTTCCACACATTTTCGAGTGCGATCGATACACCGCTCTCTTCCGCAGCGGGCAGGATCCTGACGATTTCCTCTCCGGCTCTCGCGTAAGCGGTCTTGTAACTGGTGCCCGCATTGACGACGCCGGGAACGAGCAGCACCGTCGTCGCGCCATAGAGCTTTGCATCATGCAGAGCCTTGACCATCGAATCGACACAGGCCTGGCGCGCCGATGGATCGGGATCCGTCAGCGGACGCTTCCAGTGCACGGCATTGACGAGGCCGGGGATAGCGAGCCCGGTCTTGTCGCGGGCATTCAGAACTTCGTCGAGCGGCAGGTCATTGGGCGCATCGAGCTCGACCCCGTCATAACCGAGATCCCGCAGGAGCTGGAATTTCTCCAGGATGGAAAGCGACGGCTCCTCGACCATGCCCCATTTCAAGCTGATCTTCGCCAAGGGGCGAGCGGAAACGGGTGAAAAGGAATGAGCGGCGGATTCTGTCATTGATGGGTCTTTGCGTAGTAGGTCGGATAGCGGCGGCACTATGTCAGCCAATCCAAAGCCGATCAATCGGTCATTGGAAGCCAAGAGACGATGCCGACCATGATGTCCTCAGGAAGACTTTTGGCCTCCGTCAGACTAAAGTCCGATCCATGACAGGACCTAGGCCTGAAGATGCAATCTTTGGTCCTAACGCCATGGATTGCCCCGGCCTTTGCGCCAGTTGTTTCTGGCGATAGAAGCGGTCGGATACGCGGCCGCTGTCGTAATGCATGCGGAGAAGGTCGATGAACATCAGCGGCGTCCTTGAAAGCGGCATCCCAGCACCGGCATCCGACATGGTTTCCGACAGCGGCAATATCACGCCGCCAGTGGCGAGATGACCGTCATGCAGCAAACAAAGCGAATCCTGGTTACCGGCGGCGCAGGTTTTCTCGGCTCCTTCCTATGCGAACGGCTTTTGCGGGAAAAACACGAGGTTATCTGCGTAGATAATTTTTTTACAGGACGGAAAAGCAACGTCTCGCATCTGCTCGGCAACAGATCTTTCGAAATCGTCCGCCACGACATTACCTTCCCCCTCTATGTAGAGGTTGACGAGATCTACAATCTCGCCTGTCCGGCGAGCCCGGTTCACTATCAGTTCGATCCGGTGCAGACGACCAAGACCAGCGTCCACGGCGCGATCAACATGCTCGGCCTCGCCAAACGGGTCGGCGCCAAGATCCTCCAGGCATCGACCTCCGAAGTCTATGGAGATCCAGAGATCCATCCTCAACAGGAAGATTATTGGGGCCGGGTGAACCCGATAGGCCCGCGCTCCTGTTACGACGAGGGCAAGCGCTGCGCCGAGACCCTGTTCTTCGATTACTGGCGTCAGCACCAGCTCAAGATCAAGGTGGCGCGCATCTTCAATACCTATGGTCCAAGGATGCGCCCCGATGACGGCCGGGTCGTCTCCAACTTCATCGTGCAGGCGCTGCAGAATAAGCCGATAACGGTTTATGGCAGCGGTCAGCAGACGCGCTCGTTCTGCTATGTCGACGATCTTATCGACGGCCTGGTTCGCCTCATGGGAACAAAGGACGAGATCACAGGCCCGATCAATCTCGGCAATCCGGCGGAGTTTACGATGCTGGAACTTGCCAATCTCACGATAGAACTGACCGGAAGCCGCTCGGCGATAAAATACCTCCCCCTGCCCGCCGATGATCCCAGGCAACGCCAGCCGGATATCGGGGTCGCATCGCGCGAACTCGGCTGGAAGCCCAAGGTTCAGCTGAAAGCCGGGCTTGGCAAAACGATCGCTTATTTTGAGGAACTGCTTTCGTCTGGCCGTTCGCACGCGATCGCTGCCGAATGAGAACGGTCCTTGTCACTGGCGGAGCCGGCTATATCGGATCGCATTGCTGCAAGGCCTTCGCCGAGGCCGGATGGTCGGTTGTGACCTACGACAATCTCTCCCGCGGCTGGCGTGACGCCGTGAAATGGGGACCGCTGGTCGAGGGCGACATTGCCGACGCCGAGACAGTCGCGGCAACGTTGCGCCAATACCGCCCGGATGTGGTCGCTCATTTTGCGGCCTATGCCTATGTCGGCGAATCCGTCGAGTTTCCCGAGCTCTACTATCGGAACAACACATTCGGGACGCTGGTTCTCATCGAGGAAATGCTCAAGGCAGGCATCAACCGGCTGATCTTTTCAAGCACCTGCGCATCCTATGGCATCCCGACCCAGACCCCAATTGACGAGACCCATCCGCAATGGCCGATCAACCCTTATGGATGGTCGAAATTCATGATCGAGCGGATGGTGGAGGATTTCGCGCGCGCCCGCGGCCTCAACGCGGTGATGCTGCGATATTTCAATGCGGCCGGCTGCGATCCTGATGGCGAGATCGGTGAACGGCACGAGCCCGAGACCCATGTCGTGCCGCTCGCCATAGAAGCGGCGATCAGATCGGGCCGAACCTTCACCATCAACGGCACCGATTTCGACACGCGTGACGGAACGGCCATCCGCGACTACATCCACGTCAGCGATCTCGCGCAGGCTCACGTCCTTGGTGGAGAGAAGCTATTGCGGGATGAGGGAGTACACATCTACAACCTCGGCACCGGCAACGGAACGACCGTTAAGGAATTGGTCGATGCTGTCAGCCGAATTTCCGGACGCAGGCTTCCCGTTACCTATGGCCCCCGTAGAGCGGGCGACCCACCGGCTCTCGTCGCTGCGGCCAATAAAGCCGGGCGCGAGCTTGGATGGGTGCCCAGGCATTCCAGTATCGACAGGATTATCGAGACGGCGCTCGCGTGGTATCGCCGCCGGATGTGATCCTTACTTGCGTGTCGTTGTCAGAAACTCATCGAGAGCGGCGCCAACTGCTTCGATCGAAAATTTCTCCGTAACCCGCCGTCGGGCGGCGGCACCCAGTCGTGCGCGAAGAACTCCATCATCTTTCAATCTCGCCAACGCCCGCGCAATTTCCTCCGGCTGTTCCTGCGCAACCATCAGGCCGCCCGAGGCCTCGCCATCGACGAGAATGTCCGGCAGGCCCTGTGCATCCGAAGCGATGACGGGAAGGCCGCAAGCCATGGCTTCCAATGGCGCGACCGGCATACCCTCGATGCGCGAGGCTGTGACATAGACGTCCGCGGCCGATAACCAGCGGCGGACCAAGGTTCGGTCCGTCATGTAACCGGACAACCATTGCACGTTCGCCAATTCGCTTTCGCGAACGAGCTTTGCGAAAGCGTCATCGTCCTGGCCCGATCCGATGATCACCAATCGGCACGTGGAAGCACCGCCGAAGTGCTCCCAGGCTTTCAGCAGCACATCAAGCCCCTTGCGGCGGATATCGATGCGCCCGTGATTGAGGACGATGAAACAATCCTGCGGCAGGCCAAGATTTGCTCGCGCCTCGCTGCGATCCGTGGCTTGCCATTCCTGCGTATCCAGTGGATTGGGGATATTCGCGATATCGACAGCAATGCGCGGATAGGCCCTGGCAAGACGCTCACGCTCTGCGGAAGACGCGACGATCAGGCCGCGGCAGGCGCGCAGTGAAAGCTGTCTTGCGAGAGCCTCGATCCAGGACAGCGTGCGATCCCCTCCCTGAAAGGTGGCGTAGAGAGGAAGGTTCAAACGCCGCGCCAGCCATGCCAGCGCATCGAAGCGCGTATATTCATACTCCTGGGCAAGCAGCAGATCGCATTTGGAGCGGCAAAGGATCTCGCGGAAGGTTGAAAGCGGCGTTGCAGACCAGCGCCGCAGGCTGTAGGCGGCAGGGGAATGGCCCTGGCGTGGCCGCTTTGCCGGCGCGATCCAGATCGGCGTGCCCGTGCCGAGATGCTCATAGCACTCAATCCTGTTCACTCGCTCCGACGCACAGACGATGATCGGTTTGTGGCCAGCCGAACTCAGTGCTTTCGCAAAGCCGAACAGCCAGCCTCCCGTCATCCGCTCGACGAAATCCTGAAGTTCAAGCCCGATCGGATCGAGAAATTCTTCGATCACGTCTCCCCATGGGAAAAGCGCGATCACCTTTGACGTCTGGTCACCTCTCATTTGCGCCAGGCAAAGGCGGTCTCAGTGCCACGCGTGGATGGCCGGTGCATCAAGTAACCGAGGAAGGTCACGGGCGCGGCCAGCGCATAGAGGACCTTGCGGCGACGGCGTCCGATGCGAGAAAACGAAACGTCGTGGAAAAACGCTGTGGCGGCATTGATGAAGGTGGCGCGCCGTTCCGGGCGTCTGTCGAAAAGGGAGGCGAGTTCCGGGTCCCGGTATCCCCGCCTGACATGGCCCCATTCGCGCATCAGTTCGCTTTCATGCGGACAATGGCGTTTCATGACGCTGAAATAGGGATAATGCCAGTTGATCTCAGGAGTGGAGATCAGGACATATCCACCCGGCCGTACCACCCGCAACGCCTCCTGCGCGGCGCGGCGGTCGTCCTCGATATGCTCCAGCACGTCGAACATGGTGACGATATCGAAACTATCGTCATCCATTGGCAGCGAGCAGGCGTCGCCGCAAATGAAGGTCGATTTCGCCCAGGAGGGCTGATGGTCGGCCAGCTCCGGATCGATGTCGAGCGTGACGATTTCGGCCTGCGGATAGAGGATGCTGGCAAGGCCGCTACGGCCGCCGCCGATTTCCAGCACCCGCCCTCTTCCTCCGGTTTCCGCAGGGGCCACCCGATGGATGGCGCGCATCTTCTCGCGATAGAACAGGCCATCCGTCAAGCCGTTCGGATAAGGGTTTCCGGACAGAAACTGGCCAAGCGCCGCTTTCTTGATCATCGCGATATTCCTTTTTCAGCCGTAGCAGCGGTCCCCATCTGGGTTCGCCGCATTCTCCAACCGAAGCGCAGGAGAAACTGCAGGCCGGCGAGCCAGCCCTCTACTTCGGCCGCCAAAATGCCGAGCCTGCCCGGAGGCCCTTCGAAAAGCGCCTTGACGAAGGTCTTGGCAAAATAGACCGGCAGCTGCTTGCCGATACGCACGATGTTTCCGTGATCGCCGAAATTGTCGTATTGCGTCACAAGGGCCGCAACGTGGCCCTTCATATAGGCTTTGATCTGCCGCTTGAGGCCCGGCCAGTCGCTGCGATGGTGGTGGAAGACTACAGCCCGGGGTTCATAGAGGCATACGCCGCCGGCCGCCAGCAGCCGGTACCAAAGCTCCGAATCTTCAGAGCATCCCGCCGCCCCCGCGCCAAGACGTTCGTCGAAGAGGCCAACGCGCTCGAATACGGAGCGTCGAAAGGCCATGTTGGCGCCGGCGCCGATCTTCCAGACATGCGCTCCGCTCGGCCGCGTCTCCTCGAAGAAACGCCTGTCGAAGGTGAGCGGCACGAAGGTCGAGCCGAAGCCGCCCATGGTGAACTGAAAGGAGCATTGTGCCGCCGTATCGAGACGCGCAGGCAGCACGAGACCGGTAAACGCCTCGATGACATTCCGTTCCGCAAAGGCACGCGCGATCTCCGCGGTCCAGCCCGGATGGGCTTCCACGTCGTCATCGGTGAAAGCGACGATATCAAACTGGCTCGTTTGAATCCCGGTGTTCCGGGCTCGGCTTAGACCGGCATGAGGCTCGTGGACATAGCGAAAATCAGGAAATTGCCCGCAGATGTCCCTAGCGTTCCCGTCTTCGGAGTTGTCGACGATGACGACCTCGCCCGGAGCGCTGCGTTGCGCCGCAAGGCTGACCAGGCATTTGCTCAGCGCCGGACCGCGATCGCGGGTGCAGACGATCACGGAGACATCCTGCGCCGAAGCCGAGGATGGAATTGCGATCGCATCGAGCGTCTCTACCAGATTCTCCGATTCAATCGCGGCCTCCAGCGAGAGCGCGGGCTTGGGCTGTCCTTCATAGGTGGCACGCAGGGGTGCACCCAGCCCGATGCTGCGCGCTTGGAGCTGTGCGGCCGCATGTTCGGCAGCAAGCTGGCGCAATTGGGAGGCTCCGTAAGGTAGCTCGTCCTCCAGGGATGCCCGTGCCCCGAGCGGCAGGTCCTTCCACCAGAAGATCGACAATGCGGGCGCGCGAGCGCTACCGATATCCGCGGCCGCAAGATCCACATGCCTCACCTCAAAACGTTCTGTCGTCATGAGTTGCGCTCCCTGATCGACCTGATACGGGCGCGCGAGCGATCGTATTCACCGGCAAGGCCGTAGATCCCGCCCCAAAGCTCCGCGATACCGAACCGCAGCTCATGGCCGCGCAGCCGCCTCGCAGCGCGGGCAAGCGCCTTCAACTGGTCGAAGAACCACCAGCGGACCATGGCGCGATGGCGTGCGCGCATCACGCTGTCGGTGCGATAGCTCTTGACGAGAAAGGCCATCATGCCGAGACCCCAGGTCCAGTATTGCCGCCTGAGCTGCGGAATTGTTTCGCGGTGCTCGTGATAAACCGCATATTCCGGCTCATAGATCATCGGGCGTCCGGAGCGCAGGACGCGGTAAAAGATATCGAGATCCCCGCCTCCGGGCAGCGGCGCTCCCGTATCGAGCGCCTCGTCGAAACCGCCGAGCTCCATCAGCAATGCGCGGTCGAAGGCCATGTTGCAGCCGGCGCCGAGAATGCCGGCACCGACGGGATGAAGCGGATTGTCGAAACGCGCCTTGTGAAACTCCCGTCGCGCAAAGCCGCGGCCGAACCCTCCACGTCGCTCGAAAAAGATCTGTGCCTCGGTGTCGAGACGAAACGGCAGCACGAGGCCGGTGAAACCGCCGACGCCAGGGTTGTCGCGGCACGCCTTGGCAAGGCCTGCAAGCCAATTGCGGTCCACCACGACATCATCGTCCAGATAGGCGATGATATCACCCCAGGCCGCGTGAAGGGCGGCATTTCGGGCGAAATCCAGCCCGGCCTTCGGTTCGAAAACGTAGCGGATATCGCGGAAACTCTCGACGGTTTCACGCGTGGCCGCATCCACCGAGGCATTGTCGACCACGATGATTTCGACGAACTGGAAGGGAGATTCATGCCGAACCGCATCGAGCGAGCGCAGCAACCGGGAAAGACGCTGTGCACGATCCTTGCTGCAGATGGCGATGCTGAGACTGGGTAGCGTCGTCTCGTTCGCCGGTAAACGCGCCCTCAGCTCCTCCTCCAGCTTTGCAACGAGGATACGTTCTGCAAATCGCTCATCGGCAAGGGCTTTCAGGCTCTCGGCCGACAGCACGGAGCCGGCGGACAACTCGAACATTTCGAATGCGATCAGCCGGCCCTGCCATCGTGCAATCAAGCCGATACCGGTCTGCTCAGCCGAGAGTTCGATTGGCCCCAGGGGCTCCGACAACTCGATATCAATAAGCTTGTAACTCATCACCCAACTCCCGTCCGCTGCGACGGCCATGCTGAAATTCGTGGAGCCTGGAAAAATGTCCCTGCCGTTTGAAGAGCTCATCCGGCGAACCGGCCTCGACCACCCGACCCTTTGTCATAACGATGATCTGATCGGCGGCCAGAACGGTCGAAAGCCGGTGAGCGATCACGACAACGGTGCGGTTGTGTGAGTACGCGTCGAGCGCCAGCTGAAACGCCTGTTCGGTTTCGGCGTCGAGCGCGTTCGTCGCCTCATCCAGGAGCAGAATATCGGGATTTCGAAGGATCGTTCGCGCGAGCGCAACGCGCTGCCTTTGCCCGCCCGACAGGCGCATTCCCTGATCGCCGATCCGTGTCTCGTAGCCATCCGGAAGCAGGCGGATGAAATCGTCCGCCTTGGCGATTTCGGCAGCCTTGCGGATCTCAGCCGGCCCGGCCGCCAGATCACCATAGGCGATGTTGGCTGCAATCGTGTCGTTGAAGAGACGGACCTCCTGCGACATCAGAGACAGGCGCTTGCGCCAGCTGCGAAGATCGAATTCGGAAAGGGGCATACCGTCTGCCACGATCGCACCGGATGTCGGATCCATGAAGCGAAAGAGCAGCGCCATCACTGTGGACTTGCCGGCCCCCGATTCGCCCACGATCGCCGTGGTTTTGCCGGCGGGAATGCTGAAGGAGACATCCTCCAGCGCAAGCGGTTGGCCATCTGCGTAACGGAAGGAGACATTGCGGAATTCGACAGCCTTCTCGAAGGCGGGCGCCTGCACGTGCCCCTGCGAGAGAAAAGGCTTCTCCGTTGTGCGGAGGAAGTCATCGACATCGTCGATGCTGCCGGCGAGGCCGTCGAGCGCGATCTTCGATTGCAGCAACTCCCGCGTTGGGCCTTGCAGGCGATATAGCAGCGACAGAAACGCGGCGAGCGCCGCGATGCCCAGGCCCACCGATTGAGCGACGAGGACGAGCGCGCCGATCAGGATTGTAATAGAGATTTCCGAGACAGGTCCCGGTGTCGCCCACAGCATATCGAGCTTCAGAAGGCGCCGCCGCACATTGTCGGAAGTCTTCCGGAAGCGATTGCGTTCATAGTCTTCCTGGGCGAAAGCGCGGATCAATTGTAGCGCGTTGATGCTCTCCCACATCCTCAAGCCGAACTGCTTGTTTTCCTCGACGACGGCCTTGCCAGTCTCGTCCGCGCGCCGCGTGGCCAGGCGAATGGCCATGGCGCCCATGAGCAGGAATATCATCGAGAAGAAGGTCAGCCGGACGGAAATCAGCAGCATCAGCAACATGAAGACGGCGAAGGTGCAGAAGCAGATCATCAAACGATAAGCAAGGCTTAGGGCCTGACTGACTTTCCAGGTGTTGTTGGCGATCGTCGTGATGATATCGGAGCGCTTGTTTTCCACCCTGTAGTCGATGCACGAGCTTATCGTCTGATCAAAGACCCTTGCTCTTAGCCGATGCGCAACGAGACCATCGATGTACCGGGTCACCCAGATATTGACGAGATGGACGGCATTCTTCAGAAGAATGCTGACGCAAAGCACGCCCACCAGGAATGCCGTCAAATGGCTCTGTGGAACGGGCGCGAGCAGCCGGTCGAAAATTCCTTGCCATTCTCCCTGCTGCGCCGCTACGGCGCCGAGACTCTGAATGAGGGGAATGAAGAGAAAGAGGCCTGTCCCCTCGAGAACCGCGGCGGCCAGGCCGAGCCCGATGATGGTCGGTCC
Source organism: Rhizobium pantanalense (assembly GCF_030182525.1). Lineage (NCBI taxonomy): Bacteria > Pseudomonadati > Pseudomonadota > Alphaproteobacteria > Hyphomicrobiales > Rhizobiaceae > Rhizobium > Rhizobium pantanalense. The sequence continues at coordinate 318,325 of NZ_JAQJCH010000012.1, read as the reverse complement.
TGCCCAGGCAGGCGCCTCCGCCAGGCGGAAGAGCCGTTGCAGCCGCGGGAGGAACGAACTGCCCGGCCTCACGGGATCGTCTCCATATAGAGCGGCCGCAACTCCGCGTTTCTTTGCAACCCCCGCAAACGGGCCTTGAGCCAATCGGGAACCAGCCTGGCGCGGCAATATACGTCCAGTATGTTCGGCAGGCTCGAAATCGCCAGACGCGGCTCCAATGCCAGAAATCGCCTCAACAAATCACAGCCATCGAAAAGCCGGCCGCTGACAAAAGCTCTGACAACCAGCCAATGGATCATATCGACCAGATGGGCGTCGAGATCGCTGCCATACTGCGGATATTTTTCACGATACTCGGCGAGGACGATTTCGCATGAAGAGAGCATCCGCCTCACGTCGCTCGACATGTTCGTGTTCGTCATGCGGTAGCCGATCAAGTGCTGCGGTATGACGCGGAATTCGTAATTCTCCGCAATTCTGAGGCAGATCAAAAGATCCTCGCAACCCTGCGCGTTGCGTGCCCTTAAGGATGGGTCGAACTGCCCGGCGTCTTCGAATGCGGAACGACGCATGAGCATCGAACTGCCGTTGCCGACGAAATTGTTTCTGCACATGCGCTGCAGCACATGCCCTTCATGGCTTGGCCGGTTATGCAGGGAAAACACGCGGCTATGTTCGTCGATGAGCGCATACCAGCAATAGGCCAATCCAACCGACGGCCCGCCCATATCAAGCGCTTGCCACTGAAGGGCGATCTTTGACGGAGCCCATAAATCGTCGGCATCGATAAATGCGAGAAATTCGGCGTCGGTCGCAGCCGCACCATTGTTACGCGCGACGGCGACACCGCTATTGGCCTGCCGAAGGATCCGGATTCGCGGATCCTGCCTCGCATATTCAGCCACGATCGAGAATGATCGATCCGAAGAACCATCATCGACAATGATGATATCGAGCTCCTGATGCGTCTGGCGACAGATGCTGGCAAGGGTCGCACCGATCGTTCGTTCGGCGTTGAACATCGGTACGACGACTGCAACCGTGGTACTTCGCTTAGCTCCCACAGCCATTGCCACCTTTGGCGACGAAGCCAACGAACCCGAGGATACTGCTGTCGACGAAAGCTGCGGCACATGCCGGGGCTGGGATGCCGCTTTCACGGGCGCCGTTCATATTCATCGATCTCTCCGCATGCACTACGATAGCGGCCGAATATCCCGCCGCTTCCCTCGCGGGAAACAACTGGCGCAAAGGTCCGGGCAATCCATGGCATTAGGACCAAAGATTGTGTCTTCGGTCCTAGGTCCTATCATAATCTAGACTTTAGTCTGATGCAGATGGCTTTGTCGCCAAAATCAGCGGAACGATTGCCGGCTGCGATGGTTTTCAGCGGGACTTTTTACGTGCACTTCGAGGTGATCTCACCGCGAGGGCGGTGACTTTGCGGGTGTATACATCGCCGCCGCCGCCCCCAACCGCTACAACCATTCCTGGAATAGGAGAATTACTTATTCGTACCGGCGAGCAAATGATGGCATTTGGCTTGAAAAATAGCGTTGCAGCGGTTGCCTGCGCTCACCTCCGCTATACCTTGTCGATAAATATGGACGTCTGTCGTCATGGAGGAGAGCATCGTCATGCCAGGTAAGCAATGGCTGATCGGTTTTGCAGATCAATCGAAGCGGCAATGCCACGAGCAACTCCAGCGGACAATCGATGCGGCCGTGCAGGATCTCCTGCAAGATGGATCGGAACCTCAGTGCATAGCGGAAGCTCTGCTCGAAATCGCCGACAACTATTTCGATACGGTCATCGGTGACATGGAGATGACGCCTCCGACACCATTGCATTGATCTGGTGCATTGATCTGGCATCGGCCGCTTCGGGTGGCGCTACAGGTTGTTGGCCCGCGGATTTTGTCCCACCACTTGCTCTGCATCGACGGGTACCTCGACCAGGATGGATGAGCGACCGGGGCCGTAGCTTTCGCGCATGATCTCAGGCAGGTTGCTTAGATCCGGCATCAGCCTGCGGCTCTCCCAACCGCACGCGCGCGCCATCGCTCCAAAGTCGATGCGGTGCAGATCGCTGTGGTAGCGATCGGACGAATAGTCGGGAATGACCACGGGCAGGCCTTGCACCATGATGCCAAGCGCGCCGTTGTCCAGTACGAACAGGACGAGCCCCAAGGATCGCGCCTCAGCCAGGCAACCGGCAATCAGGCGGAAGCAGCCATCACCCGTAAAAGCGAAGACCACCGCGTCCGGTTTCGCAAGCTTTGCGCCGATTGCCGCGCCGAATGCTCCGCCCATTGCCGAACCGCGATAGAGCGAATGGAAGCGGACGTCCGGATGCGGGCGCTGCGTGACATATTGACGATCTTTGTAGGCAAGGCACACATCATCGAATGCGACGCTTCCCGGCCGCCAATGACGATCGAGCTCCTGATAAAATCGGGCGATATCGATCGTCCCGGCGCGTGGCGGCATGATCTCGCGATCATTGAGATCAGCCACGAAAGCCGGTGCCGGAGGACGCGGCAGCTGAAGACCCTCGAGCCGACCTATCGCTTCGCTCAGAACCTGATCGATTGGACCTCGAACATCGAAATATTCGCCGCGCACACGATGCCGAAACTCGCCCCCAACGCTGCCGTATGGGGCGGCCAGATTGGTGAAATTCCATGTCGTATGGGCGGGTATGTCAGAGAAATTAAGGGTATATTCGTCAGGGCAAAAGCCGAGTGTAATGACGATATCGTCAGGGCCGAGGCTTCTCCAGAGCTGCATTGCGCGATCGTTGCCGCCAAATCCCAGATAGCCGAAACCGAAGACATTCTTGCGCGCCACCGCATTCGCCCCGTTTATGCTCCAGACGATCGGTGCCTGTAACACCTTGCACAAACGCGTGGTGAGGACGGGCATATACGGATACATGGCCGCCTCTTCTCCAGCGAGCACGATCACCCGGCGCCCAGCCGATTGCCGCGGGAATTCGGCCAGAAAATGGGCGAGCGCTCCATGATCGATCTTGTTCGGTTTATGGACGTACTCACCACGCCAAGGCGTATGGACCGGCTCAGGCACCATCTTTCCAAGTGCCTCCGGCGGCATCAGAAGTGCGATGGGAGAGCCTTGATCAAGGTGTTGACGGGCCTCGTCAAGCTGTTCTCCGATGCGTTCTGGATCGTTCAGAACGAATGTGCCTGATGGCAGCTCGGCCATCAGCTGAGCCACGACATCGGCACCGTCCGGGCTCGTGTCCTGCAATGGTGCACGATATCGCGTATCTACCGGGCTGAGCGGAATAAGGTAGATCGCGGGAATATTGTGCAATTTCGCATCGCTTAGGCCGCAGGTCAGCAACCGCGTTGCAGCTCCTGTCGTCGCAATGGCCGCACTGATTTTCCCGCTTGCCAGATAGTATCCCAACGGAATGAAGCCGGCGACATACTCTCCGATATTGAAGAAAACCGGAAATTCGGCACCGTCTTGGAGAGAAACCATCGGCTCGAGATGTTTGAGCAAATGGATGACCCCTCCCCCGGTGACGCCGGCATAATGACGCACATGCCAGGTCGCAAGCGTTTCGATCAGGAATTCATATCCTGTTTTCGGTTTGACGACCTGAACATCACTCGCTGTTCCGACTGCAAGATTCACCGTCATTGGCTCGCCTCTCCGCTATGACCTTTTCCTGAATTCAGCAATGTATTGACGTTCGTCCCCCGGGCCAGTCGGCCCGAAGAAAGCGCGGTTCCGGCATCGAGCCGATCCCGATTACATGCTCCGACAGCCGATTTATGCGATGCTTTTTTCCCGGGAGAACGCTTCCACACCCGCAACCGTCGCCAGAAGATCCTCATCGCAAAGCGATGCCTTCTGATCGGCGATATCCTTGAAACGGGAGAAAGCGAGATCGAGATCGGCATCAGAGCCGAACTCGACACCCAGCGAGCGCATGCACATGCGAAAACCGTTGCGACCGGAGTTCTTTCCGAGCACCAACCGGTACTCGTCTGCACCAACCTCCGCCGCCGTCATGATCTGATAGGTCAACGGGTTCTTCAGCATGCCATCCTGGTGAATGCCAGACTGATGCGAGAAGGCATTCCTGCCGACGATCGCTTTGTTCGGCTGCACGACAAAACCCGTGATTTCCGAGACGAGCCTGGATGCAGCCGTCAATCGACGGGTTTCAACGGAAGTCTGGCATCGGAAAAAATCCTCGCGTGTATGCAGTGCCATGACGATCTCCTCGAGCGACGCATTGCCCGCTCGCTCACCGATGCCGTTGATCGTGCATTCGATCTGGCGCGCGCCCTGCCGGGTCGCTTCGAGCGAGTTGGAAACAGCCATGCCGAGATCATTGTGACAATGCGCGGAGAACACCGCCTTGTCAGCATTCGGTACGACATTGCGCAGATAGGTGAATAGCTTGCCGTATTCATAAGGCGTGGCGTAGCCGACCGTATCAGGCAAGCTGACCGTGGTCGCACCGGCTCCAATCACCTGTTCCACGAAACGGGCAAGAAACTCCGGCTCCGACCGGCTCGCATCCTCGCAGGAAAACTCGATATCCTCGGAATAGCGTCGGGCGTGGGTCACGGCGCGAACGGCATGCTCGAGCACGTTTTCCGGTGTCATTTGCAACTTGTATTTCATATGAATAGGCGAGGTCGCCAGCACGATATGGATACGGGACGACGCCGCACCGGAAACAGCCTCCGCCGTCAGATCGATGTCGCGCTCGACCGCGCGGCTCAGGCTGCAAATCGTGCTGTCCTTCACGACACGCGCCACGGCCTTGATCGCCTCGAACTCGCCTGAACTCGAGACGGCAAAGCCAGCCTCGATCACGTCGACCTTCAGCCCTTCGAGCATAAGCGCGATCTCGACCTTTTCGCCGGCGTCGAGGTTGATGCCGGGGCTTTGCTCGCCGTCACGCAAAGTGGTGTCAAAGATAATGATCTTTTCAGTGTTCATGCGACTCTCCCGATCAATTGAAGCATCGGCCTTGCCGAATTCCTAAGGCTGGCTGTATGGCACTACACACAAGTCATGGATGATCGATGCCTCAGGCACATGTCATGCCTGCGGCGAAAATCCATCATCGGATGCAAGTCTCGTCGGATCTGATCCTGGCTGCCCCTGGCGTTGCCGGCATGCTGGAAACCGGGCAAAGCGCTTCACGCTTGGGTCGGCATCCACGCCTGCGGCGTCGTCGAAATTTCGCAATTCTTGATATACGCGTCCCATCCAGATGCTTGGCTTTCGATCTGCTCCGATATCCGTGACCCTGGGTTGCGTGGCCTTCGGAGCGGGATGCAGTGCAACATGCGTGTGATCGGAAGGGAGCTTCGTCCCCGCGAGGGTGCGGCGGGCATAGAGATGATCGAGTTCCCAATCGGTCGGATGGCTGGCATATGGCCGTTGCGGGGCAGTCCGGGCCACCGCGATTTTCGGAGCAAAAATTTCAAAACCTGAGAATTGAATGTCCATAGCGCACCGAATGGTTACCACGCCGAGCATGGCTGCATTCGAGGCGGCGGTATTTTAGAAAACTATGGACTATTTTTAGGAAATTACGGCTTTTTGCCTGGTCACCAGCATGTGTCGCCACTTTGCCACACTTGTTTCTGGCCGCCGGCATTTCACTGATATGACGAGGGATTGCACCTCCCCCGGCTGCTCTTCGGCGGCATCCCGCACTTCGATGATTACCTGCATCCGCGTGCCTATTGCCGGATCTTGTTCATGGCTCGCCACCCTGGTCGTGCGCACACAAGGTACTTTCGCCAGTTTCCATGCTAGGCTGCCGCATTGATTTGGACCGAGCACCAAACTTGATCGATGATCTGCTCAAACGTTGCCGTTCGGAGGAGCTTGCGAAGTGACGCAGACGCGGGAATTGGTCGACTGGATCATAGCCATGGGCCTGACCAGCGACAGCATCGAGGAGATCCTGACCGGAGTTTCAGAACGGCTGACCAGGCTGGGCTATCTACTCGTTAGGACGTCCATAGCCATGCCATCCATCGATCCACTTCAAAGAGGCTCTTCGATTTCCTGGTCGCGGTCATCGGGCATCTCTCTCGAAATACAAGAGCACGGCGAAGCCGGAGACGCGATGTTTCGCCGCTCGCCTATTTCATATCTTCTTTCACGAGACCTCGATGTTGGGCGCTGGAGACTGCCGCCCGGCAGTGATGCAGCCGGGTTCCCGCTGCTAAACGAACTCTCCGATCTTGGGGCAACCGATTACCTGGTGAAACTTGCCCGGTTTCCCGGGGGAACCGCGCTGGGCGGCATCGGCTTCTCATTGGCTGTCGATAACCCGGAGGGGTTCTCCGACCGCCAGATTGCCGCCCTGGATGAATTTCTACCGGCTCTCGCCCTCGCCTGCTGCCGCATCGCGGCGATGCGTGTGGCGACCGACATGCTCGCCGTTTATACCGGATCCCGCACGAGCGGGCGCATTCTCAGCGGCCAGACACGGCGCGGCAATGGTGATGCCATCCATGCCGCCATCCTGCTTGCGGACCTGAAGAATTTCACGGCGCTAAACGAACGTTTTCCGCCAGAGCGTATTGTCGGTTGGCTGAACGAGCATTTTGATGCGATCGGCGGGCCTGTCGAGCAATTCGGCGGCGAGATCCTCAAATTCATGGGCGATAGCCTGCTTGCAATCTTCCCGACCGATATTGAAGATCCGGCCAACGCGTGTGAAAGGGCCCTTTCCGCGGCGAAGATGGCGATCGAGGCGAATGCAGCGGTAAACCGGGCACGCGTGGTTTCCGAGGAACCCCAGCTCCTCGTCGATATAGTTCTGCATATCGGAGACGTATTCTACGGAAACGTCGGAGCTGCCCGCAGACTTGATTTCACGGCAATCGGCAGAGCTGTTAACGAGGCGGCCCGGATGGAAAAGCTCTGCGATACGGTCGAACGCAACGTGTTGGCCTCCGAACTATTCGCTTCGAAAGTCCAAGACGGATTTGAACGGCTCGGGATCTTCACGCTGAAGGGTGTGAGCCAGCCCGCCGCGGTTTACGGTCTACCGGGATGAGCCAGGCTGTTGACTATCACTCGATGCGCCCTTTCTGCCGCGTCCGCACGTTTCCCTACCAACGCTTCGACCGCGATCTTAAACTACTGCGAATTAGTTCCGCCGGGCGAGCCTTCCTCACATATCACTTTTCCACCGCCCTGGCTCCGCATACCGGTTTGGCCCCCTTGCTGCTTGGTATCCGGCAAAAAACCAGCGAGCAACTGCGCAAGTCGTTCTTTCGACATCGGCGGGGCGGATAAGCGCATGACAAGCCTCCTTTTTGGTGTCGTGATCGTGCCAATGCATGCTCATGGGAGCAACGGTGGCGCGGGATCATCCCCAAATAATTTCAGCCGGAAGTATTTTCAGTCGATCTGGACAGCGCGCGAATTCAGGGGCAATCCGGTCCTGGTTGCAAAATGAGTGGCTTTCGTATGGCGATCCGCTCAATGCTCAACCCGGAGCTGCACCGTGAAACGGCGATTGCGCCTGCCCTCAAGCCTACTGTCAATCGGCTCTTTGCTCTGCGTCCTTCACCGCCAACCTGGCGAGAGCGAGCGCCGCTTCCCGCGTTTTGGCGGCGGCGATAAAGCGGCCGTTGTGGCAGAAACTTGCGCCCTCAATGCCGGTCGCCACTTCCAGGTCGCGACCGCTCAATCCCGCCCAGCCCGCCGGAAGATCGGCTCGCAGTTCGAATCCTTCCTCCGCGCGGCGAATTCCCGTCAGGCACCAGTCGGCCTCGCGCGGATGGACCACGAATAGGAGATGATCGGCACCTGCCTTGACGATCGCCGGACGGAACGGCATGCCCATCGGCAACTCGAGAACGCGGCTCTCGCCGGCGGACGCAATTGCCTGCAGCACCAGAGTTTCGGCGCGCAGTTTCGCATGGATTCCGGCAATCTTCGCTTCGACGAAATTGCGGGCGATCGCAACCCCAGTATGGAATGCCCGGTCGGTCGCCCCCGGGTCCGCGTCGTCGAAGACGGGCTTCAATGTTTCGAGCAATGACGGCAGGGTCAATCCAGCCAGCAGGCCGGCACTATCCGGGCCGAGCGCACCGTTGTCGACCAAGTCGATCGGCAAGACGAAGCCGGTATCGAAGGCAGCATGCATGGTCTCGACAAAACTGCTCGGGACCAAGAGGGCTGTCAGGTAGTCGCGACCGAAATGTTTCCAGATCAACCCGAACGAACTGAAGGGCTGACCATCGTCGCGCCGCGGCGCGCCGCGCTGGTGATGATCGAATATTCCGACAGCCGCGTCATAAGCGCCGCCGACATCGTAGACGATGCGATCGGCGCCGGGCGTGATCCATTCCTGCGCCCTGCTGCGAACCAGCCGCGCATCGGGGAAAAGCCGCGTGAGAATGACGCTGGACAATACTTCGTCGGCATGGAAGCCGCCGGAATGGGTGACGAGGAAATTGGGAGCCATACGGCCAGGACCTTACTGTTCGCAAATTGGACGGACAGGCAGATAACCGGATTTGCGTGCCATCTCAACCGGCAAAGCGATTGGGTTATCCAATAATTGCATGGCCGCATTCGCGCGGAAATGGCGCGATGATCGGCGAAAGAAGATTCCCATTGCTTCATGGCGCGGGGGCGCGACCGATCTCTTCAATCGGGATCAACGCGATTTACTTCGTCGCTCCAGCCGTGAGTCCCGTGATGAGCTTCCGCTGGAATATCATATAGGCAAGAATGAGCGGTCCGATGACGATGACAGCACCCGCCGTTAACACAGGTGTATTGACCGTATAGCGTCCCTGAAAAAACAACATGCCAATTGGCAGAGTCCGGTAGTTATCGTCATTGACCAGAACAAGTGGAATAAGAAACTCGTTCCATGTCCAGATGAACAGGAACAATGCCAGCGTGGACATCGACGGCAGCATCAAGGGTACAATGACTTTCGAAAGAATATATCGTCTGGATGCTCCATCGAGAACTGCCGCTTCTATGATCTCCGACGGTAACTGCTGCATCGCACTTGCCATGAACATGGTCGCAAAGGGCAGCGACATGGCAATTTGCGGAAGGATCAACGCCGCATAGGTGTTGATAAGGCCAACATATCGCATCTCATAATAGAGCGGAATAATGAAGGCTTCGGTCGGCACCATCATGCCGATGGTCAAGAGAACGAAAATAGTTCGTCTGAAGGGAAAGCCCAGGAACGCGAAACTGAATCCCATCAATGTCCCGAGTATGATGCTGGCGATAACCACAGGGAAAACGATCAGAACCGAATTGAGGAAATAGACGTTAAAGTGACCTTCGATCCAAGCATTCGCATAATTCTCGAAATGCGGATAGGCAGGCAAAACGAATGCGCCTTGGATAAGATCGGCACGGCTCTTCAGAGACGTTAGTATCAGAAGCGCGAAAGGAATAACTGTCAGGACCGCAAACAGCCACAGAATGATGCGTGACGGCAATACGGCACCTATACCATGAGAATTTCGACTCACGATGCACTCCCCTCCTTCACTGGCCGCACCAGCCGATGAACGGCATAATTGATTGCGAAGACCAGAATTGCACCGATGATGGCGACGGCCGAGGCATAGCCATACCGATTCAATTGGAAGCCAAGTTCATACATATAAATATTGGGGACGACGGTCGCATTGGCCGGACCACCTCTGGTCATCGTGAAGATTAAGTCAAAGCTCTTGATGGAAGCAATGATGGTGAGAAGCAGTGCGATACGTATTTCCGGCAGTAGGAGCGGCAGCGTTATGAAGAAAAAAATCCTGCTTCCTGAAGCGCCGTCGACCTTCGCCGCTTCAAACAGCGAAGGGTCGATCCGCTGGATACCGGAAAGAAAGAGAACCATGCAGAAACCGAAGAAGTACCAGCTGGCGACGATACCCACGGCCGGTAGGACAAAGGTGAAATCGCCAAGCCAGGGTAAAGCGATCGAACCCAGGCCAGCCAGTTTTAACGCTTGATTGATGGGGCCAAAGGCGGGATTGTAGAGCCAGTGCCAGATGATCCCCAGAACGGCGGTCGGCATGATATAGGGCAAAAAAAGAAATGTGCGCAGCGCGAACTGCTCCCGCTGCCTGAGCGACCAGACCAATGCAGCAAGCGACAGGCCCACGACAATCGGGATGACGCAGTAAAACACCATGAAAAGCGCATTGTTTTTCAATGCGACATAGAAAGTCTCATCCGAAAGCAATTTCGCATAATTGCCGAAGCCGATCCAATTGGGCGAACCGATCCCATTCCATTCGGTGAAGCTGATGCCGATTGCTGCAATAATGGGGCCCAAGACCAGAGCAAAATAAACCAGCAAACCAGGGAGAATATAAACGAGATTTCTGCCGGCGTTGGCATCAAGTGGTGAGCGTTTCATGCATCGTCTCATAGATATGCCAGGGGTCGACTGACGCCGCTCTGGCCGTGATCAGGATTGACGTCGCGAAGTCTCCCGCCGCTGCTTCTCATCAAATGGAGCAGCAGCGAGATTGCTGTACCTGGCAATCACTTGCTCTTCATGTAGGCGGCATAATCGGCATCGAGCTTGGCGATCAGCTCTTCAGGCGTTTGTTTGTTCGCAAACAGCAGAGGCGTATTTTCATCAAACGTCTTGAGCATGGTGGGGCTCGCCCAATCGGGATAATGCCCGAGTGCATTGTCATCGTTCAACGATTTCCAGATCGCGATGCCCTCTTTCAGAAGCGGGGAAGCGTTGACCCCGGCATCTTCCGGAACCGGGGTCGCAGGCAGGTAGCCGGCGCGAGCCCAGGTCACGGATGCGTCCTTGGAGACCATGTAATTGATGTATTCGCCGGCGAGATCCTTCATTTTGTCGCTCTTGGCCAGGCTGGTGATCGCCCAGGCAAGGTCGACGCCGCCAACCGAAAGCGGATGCTTGATGCCGGCGGGTGCCGGGATCGGCATGAAATGAATATCCGGATTGTTCTGCATATCGCCGAAATACCAGGTTCCAGAAATCAGAAAGGCCCCTTGGCCAGCGACAAAAAGCTGAACGGCATCATCACCCGAGATGCCCTGGTAACCATCGGAGAAATAGCCGTTTGTTGCCCATTTCTGAGCAAGTCTCACCGATTCCAGATTGCCAGGCGTATTCCAGGTTCCGCCGCGACCGTAGATCAGGTCATCAAGCGCCTTTCGATCGGACGCATCGATATGCGCCTGGCTGATCCCAGCCAGCATATGGAGCGCCAGATGGCCCTTGGCCGTGCCGATCGTCAGCGGTGGGGTACCTGCCGCCTTGACCTTATCCAAGGCTGCAAGGAAATCGTCGAAGTTCTTGATCGGCAGCTCGACTCCGGCGGCTTTCAAGACCTTTTCATTATAATAAAGGCCGACGATTTCGGCGAGCGACGAGATACCGTAGGTCTCGCCGACACCGAACTCACCCTTGCTCGACCAGCGGTCACGCGCAAGCAGACTATCGGACTGGTTTTTATCCCAGCCATATTTCTTGAGATAAGTATCGACAGGAACGAGAAGGTTTTCCTTCACCATCGCGCCCATGTCGCCGGCGCCCTGGTTGACCTTGGTCACTACTGGACCATCGCCGGATGAAACCGCAAGCTTGAGCGTAAGATTGAGATCCTGGAAGTCGCGCACGGTATGGTCGAGCTTAACCTCTGGATGTGCCTTCTGGAAGTTGGCGTTAAGCTCAGTCATCACGGCAGCCCGCGACTCCGAGTCATGGTCGTCCCAGACGGTAAGCGTCTCGGCAAAGACGGCCGTCGACATGCCGAGCCCGACGAACGTGACGCCCGCCAAAATTCCTGCCTTCTTCAGAATGGATGCCATGTTGATGGAGATGAAATCGCTAAACATTGATTGGTTCCCTCTAGCTGCGTATTGGCAGTTCCTATCGTTTCCAACCGGCCGGTCCTGCTGAGACGAGCCGAATGTCTTGCCTCATCGGGCCTTTACTGGCCTGATGAATTTCCTTATCCTTTTCAAAAGATCAGCGGGCTTTCATCCCGCAAATGCAGTTCCTCAACCTTCCCAGTTTTACCGCTGCCTGATGTCAGTCCTCGCCGTGCAGCGGCCAGCAAATCGATGGTGCGATGCCTCCTAAGATCGACGATTATTTCATCCGCCCGGCCACCGAGGACGACGTTGACGCCCTCTTTCACATTTGCCTGGTGACGGCTGACGCCGGAGCCGACGCGAGCGCACTTTACAGCAATCCGCGCCTTCCCGGTTATGTATGGGCGGTGCCTTATCTCAAATTCGCCCCAGAGTTCGCGTTCGTTCTTGCCAGGCACGACCGGGTCGTCGGCTATGTTGTCGGCACGCCGGATACCGCCAGCTTTGACAAAGCGCTCGGCAGAGATTGGTGGCCGCCTGTCCGCCGCGAGATCGCCGATCTGATACCCAGCACCGAAAAAGACGCCGATGTTCTGGAGCGAATAGCCAATCCTCACAGCGGCACGCCGGGCCTTGAAGAGACCTATCCCGCGCATCTTCACATCAATATTCTGCCCGAAGCCCAATCGGGTGGATGGGGACGGCTCATGATCGAGACCATGCTCGACAAGCTCTCGAGCCATGGCGTACCCGCGGTCCATCTTGGCGTCAGTCCTGCAAACGAACGTGCCAAGGGCTTTTACAGGCATCTCGGCTTCGAAGAACTCCGCCATGGCGATCACCTTGCCTTCGTCATGAGATTGGACAAGCCGGCAATCTGAACGCAAATCTTGCCGGCATCCGCTCATTACCTGTTCTCCGCGTTCGCAGCCTCTAGGCCATATTTAAGAACAACAGCCGCCGGCATCGCACTCCATCCCTGCAGCAGGGAACCGCGTCCGTAGGGCGGCGAGAAATATTCGACCGCACCTGCCCAACCGTTGGCTAAGCAGGTTTCCCACCAGCGTATAAGCGCATAACGCGCTCCACTGAGACCGTGGCGTATTCTTTCTTCCGCATAGACGCCATCCCAATAGGGCCAATCCGATCCATTGTGATAGCGAAAGGGGAACGCGGTCTTCGATCTTACATCACTTGCCCGTTTAAATGGTGGAAACGCGCAAAGGACGCCCCAATCCCCATAGGGCTGTTTCGTATTGTTTCGAGCCTCCAGAGCCCCTTCCATCGCCTTCAGGAGACCAATCGCGCGCGTTTGCGAAATCGCCCCATAACGGGAGAGTGTCAGACTGTCGAGCACGAGATGATCCTCGACAAATCCATCAGGAGTGACGAAATCGGCGTAACCGTTTCTGCTCGGGACGAAAAGCCTGTCCTCGATTTCGGCACGAGCGGAGGCCGCTATCTCGCATGCTTTCTGCGCCAATGCGGCATCATGCCCGGCTCCCAGTTTAGCCACCGCATCCAGCGCGCCGACAAAAAGGCCGAGATTGTAGGAGACGAGACCTTCCCGATAGACATTGTCCGCCCAATCCCTGTCGTTTCGCGGCTTCAGCGGCAGTACGCTGCCGGGGCCAGCAAGAGCCAGGTATCGTTCAACGATGGCGGTCACAAGCGGCCAATGACGCACGGCTTCCGCCACATCCCCTGTGGCGTCCACATAATCGACGAGAAAGAGGATGAAGAAAAGCGGGCTGTCAAAATGATCGCTCCACCAATCGCCCGGACGATTGTGATGCTCCGGAGCAGCCTTACCACGATATTTCTCCGGATTTCGTTTGGCATCGAGAACGAAGTTCTGCCAGGCGCGCGATTGCGCCGGTCCCGTCAATATCACGCCGCTCGGCGCCTCCCCGTCGGGCTGGATCCCGTTGGCCAAAAGCCGAATTTCATCGCGTACGGCTTCTGGGGCCAGCTTCAGCAGCATTTGCATCGTCCAGTAGCCATCGCGATAATAGGTGCGGGCGGGAGCACTGTAGGCCTGACCTGCAGCCAGGCCGGCAAACACGCCATTCTCGTCTAACCGAATGCTAGAAAGCGCGGCATGTGTGCCCTGCATCACCATGCTGCGCATCACGGGATCGGCCTTTGGCGCAAGGTCGCACCGGGCGACATAATTCGCCGCTTCTGCCACGATAGCGTCGCTCGCAAGGCTAAATGCGGCTTCCGCCTCCCCTTCAGTGGCCCCGGCCGCGACGCGGACATCTCCGTCGCCAACCTCGACGATCATCGCACCCCAACCGGTCACGACGATACGGCGATTATTGCGTTTGATGAGCTTGGGCTTCGGACTATCCTTGTCAATCTCATGCCACCAAGCACCCCGACGAGCCGGATGGATTCCTTCCAGGCGGGCATTGCGGATCAGAAGGATGGGTTTTGACTGGGCGACGAAAATGCCGCCTGCTGCGACGGTGACCCTGTTTGGACCGTAAACGTAAGGTCCGGCAAGCTTGGAAAAACGTATGCGACCAAGACGACCGCTTCCCCAAAGAGCGAGATCAAGATACCCATCGGGATGCGCGTCCGCCTGCAGTCGAGGCGCCATGATCGGCAAAATGACCGGGTGATTGGTTGTGATTTCGCCTTGGGATGTGGGGGTCATCATGGCAAATCCAGCACCTTTCAACGCGCGGTATCAAAGATGGGATTAGGCGTGAAATCCAGGTTGCAATATCCAGTACACTCGCCGGGATGGAGCGCCACGAAGTCCTCGGCGAATGCAGAATTACACATCCTTTGACCTCGCTTTCATTACCCCTCCGCAACTTGCTCAGCCTGGGCACAGTCTACGAATTGGGCGCTTAATTTGTCAATGACGTGGACAAATTAAATGGTTTTGTTTAGCCAACTCACCGAGTTTCACTTGAATTCTGCGGTATTCCAGTCGAAGCTTGCACAGCCGCAGCGCGAGGTTGGATGAATTAGGAAAAGGTCCCGAACTAATTAGAGGCAGAACGCGAGCCAGCAATGATGCCAAATGCGACCCAGACACCGATAGCGCGAAAAATTTCAACAAATTCCGTCATTCGGACCATACTTGCCAAAGGCCCTATTTCCCGCGCGGATATTGCCAAGCAAACGGGCTTGTCCAAGCAAACGATTTCCGACGTCGTTCGCAATCTCGAAAATAATGGTTGGTTGAAGCCGACTGGATATACCGATGGGCGCTTGGGGCGAACCGCAATAACCTACGAGCTCGATGCAAGTGCCGGTTTCGCTGTATCCATCGATCTCGGTGGAACCAAAATCGCGGCAGTCATCTGCGATCTGGTTGGAAATATCGTTGCCGAAACCAAGGTGCCGACAAGCTCGCGCGGTGGCGTTCATCTTGTTGATCAATTCCACGCCATTATACAGGACCTCGCCCGGGGCACCGGCGTCGATCTCTCCAAATTGCGCGTCATAGTGCTGGCTACGCCAGGGGTGCGTGATCCGGCCACCGGACACATCAATGTCGCCCCGAACATCCCGGGAGTCGAAACAATCGACTTGCGCCGGCTCTTGAGTGACCGGATGGCAATCCCGGTCATCATTGAAAACGACGTCAATCTTGCTGCGCAGGGAGAGCGATGGCGGGGGCACGGCGCCACATCGGATAATTTTGCCTTCGTGGCCGTAGGCACTGGTATCGGCATGGGCATTATTGCAAATGGTAGCCTCATGCGCGGCGCGCGCGGTGCCGCCGGCGAGATCGCCTATCTGCCTCTCGGCGGTGAGCCATTTGATCCGGGCGGCTTTACCCTTGGTACTCTTGAAAGCGCCGTGGGTAGCGCGGCAATGGTGCGGCGCTATTCCGGATACGGTGGGCAGAGCGATGCAACCGTAGCGGACCTTTTTTCGGCTCTGGTGGCTGGCGAGCCAGCCGCTGTTGCGGTGATCGAGGAAACTTCGCGATCGATTGCGCTTGCCATTGCCGCGATCGGTGCGACGCTCGATCCAGAGCTGGTGATCATGGGCGGCAGCATCGGCGCGCGCCCCGAACTTGTTGAAGCCATTCGCAGATATTTGCCACGTTGCACGCCTTACCCACCCCGCATCGAGATCAGCCAGTTTGGCAATCGGGCGGCTCTCGTCGGCGGCATTGGCATCGCAGTCGAGCACATGCATCAGGAGCTGTTCGGTGTTGATTTGCAAGATCCATGAGACGGGCATCGTATCGCGCAAATGAGGAGATAGTGAGCTGCCTGGCGACTGCCTCAAAAGGTACACGAACAACCAGTGAATGCTCGGCCCAAAGTCATAACTGCTTTGGGCCGGGAGGGGTGATGGACACAGAAAGGCAGACGCCGGCCATCCGGCTGCCCTTCGGCGGCTCTCTAATCACCTATTTTTCGAAGCCTGCTTTCGTCCCCGAGTTGTCGTCCTTTCGGGCACGCTTCTCCCATACTCGTTCCACCACGCCGTCAAGGCTTCCATGGTCGGTCCAAGCCCTCGCGCCTTCGCGGTGATCTCGTACTCCACGCGAGGCGGAACTTCGGCGAAGACAGTGCGCGACACAAGGTCATCGGCCTCCAGCTCCCGCAATTGTGCGGTCAACATGTGCTGGGTGATGCCTGGGATCGCTTCGCGCAGCTCATTAAACCGATAGATCCGTTGGTTAAGAAACCACATGATTTCCAGCTTCCATTTTCCCGAAAGCAACGCGAATGCACGACGCATCTCTTCATGCATGTTGATGCTCGCCGGTTCATTAGTCTGGTTTTTCATACTTACAGTGCCGAATTCATCCTACTTGCGTACATTCATTTAATACCACATTTTCAATCCACGCACCGGAGAGATAGCGGATCGCTATTCCGGACATCGAAAATCTTGAACGGAGCAAGCTGCCGGGGCTATCCGGCGGCAACGGATATCCTATGTCTGAATTCTATATTTATTGGGTTGCAACGACCTTGCTTATCTTGTTGTACCTGGCCTCTGCCGTGACCTACATTATCAAGATCGAGTGGGTACGGCAAACAATCCTCGGGTTCGGCTATCCTAGCTATCTTGTCCGCTTTCTGACCTTCGTGAAACTCGCTGCCGTCGCCGCTATCGCCTCGCGTTTCAACGTTGCCGTCAGTGATCTGGCATATGCAGGCATGTTGTTTCACCTCCTGCTTTCCGGGCTTGCCCACATGGGCGCTCGCAAACTCCTAGGTGCACTGCCCGCTGTCATCGGGCTGGCATTGGTCGCTATCTCTTTCGCGACACAGAACGCGGGACGCGAAGTTCCCTCACCGTATGCGCTCGCGCAGATGCTCTGATTGCCAACCCGAAAGGAAACCAAATGGGAAAGCTAACCGGAAAAGTGGCTATCGTCGCCGGTGCCGGCTCGCCTCGCAGAGATTGAGGTCTAATCAGACGTCGGTCGCCTCGTGAAAGACTGTCAGGCCTCGGAATCCGGGAACGCGGCCACACTGACCGCGATCCTGTTATTCTGAGGCAACTTTCGATCAATTGCGGCAAGACAAGCACGGAGAGAGCCCGCGGATGACGCTTGCCGAGGCTTACCTAGCTCACGCCGTTGAACACCACCATCTTGTCGTCGGCCATCTCCTCCATCGTCCAGGGAATACCCCCGACACCATATCCCGACTGCCTGCGCCCCGCAAAAGGCATCCAGTCGGTTCGAAACGCCGTGTGGTCGTTGACGAGCACTGCGGATGCATCGAGATGCCTTGCCGCCTTGAGCGCGACGGCTATATCGGTGGAAAAGACGCTCGCCTGGAATGCGTAGGGCAGCGAGTTGGCTGTACGGATCGCCTCGTCGATGTCGCTATAGCCATAGACACAGGTCAGCGGCCCGAACACCTCGAGCCGCGACACCTTGGCATCCGCTGGCGGATCGAGCAGGACGGAGGGCAGAAGCGTGGTCTCGGACAGCCGCCCTCCCCCGAATTGCCTTGCTCCCGCATCGGTCGCTTCCTTGATCCAACTTGCGACACGTTCCGTCTCGCGCGGCAGGATCAGCGGCCCGACCTCAGTCTCCTTCAACGTGGGATCGCCGACACGCAGGCTTGCGACCTTGGCGGCAAGCGCGTCGGTGAAGTTGGCCAGGATGTCATTGTGCACAAAGAGGCGCTGCACCGACACGCAGACCTGCCCCGCGTGATAATATCCACCTTTGACGATCGTCCCAATGATTGCGTCGATGCTGACGCTTCGATCGACGATGACCGGGGCTGCTCCGCCATGTTCGAGCGCACATCTCGTGCCTGGCGGCAGCTTGCTTTTCAGATACCAGCCGACCTTCGCCGAGCCGATGAAGCTCAAGAAGGCGACGCGCTGATCCGTAGCAAAGCTCTCGGCAAGCGTATTGTCCTCGGTGATGAAAGTCTGGCACCAGCGCTCGTCCAGTCCCGCCTCCCAGAACAGCTTGACGATCTCGATGCAGGAAATCGGTGTGGTTGCCGCCGGTTTGACGATGACAGGGCAGCCAACGGCCACCGCGGGTGCAATCTGGTGAATGATGAGATTGAGGGGGTGGTTGAACGCCGATATCGCCGCCACGACACCGATCGGCTCCTTGGTGGTGAAGGCCCATCGGTTGGCGCTGGCAGCAGTCAGGCCCATCGGGATTTCCTTGCCGCCAAAATTGCGCAGCTCGTCCGCCGCGTTGACGAGACCATCAATCCCGCGCGTGACCTCCACGATCGCATCCGCCAGCGGCTTGCCACCTTCACGGGCGATCATGATGGCAAAGCGGTCACGATTCTCGGAGAGAAGCTCGGACACCCTTCTGAGGATGGCCATCCTGCGATGCGTCGGCAGCCAGGCGCTACGATCGGCATAGGCTTTCGCGGCCACATCGAGCTTATGCTCAAGAGCAACGGCGTCATCGGCCGGGATTTCCGCAATGAGCGCGCGATCGAATGCCTGATAAACCTTCAGATTAAGCGTCATCTTGATCCTCCAGGATGGCGGGAAGCCGTTCGCGCAATTCCTTCACCAGCACACGTTCGTTTTCCGAATAATCGACCGGAACGTTCACCAGATGAACGCCACCGCCGGAAAAGGCGTCCTCAAGCACCTGCTTGAACTGGCTGATGTCGTCGACCCTCGTCCCCTTGGCACCATAGGATTGCGCATATCTAACGAAATCCGGATTGCCGAACGTCATTCCGAAGTCCGGAAACTCGTCCACCGCCTGTTTCCAGCGGATCATGCCATAGGCATCATCCTCGATAACGAGGATGACGAGGTTCAGCTTCAGCCGGACGGCCGTCTCGATCTCCTGCGAATTCATCATGAAGCCGCCATCCCCGCAGATCGCCATGACACGCCGCTCGGGATAGAGCATCGAGGCGACCATGGCCGAAGGGAGCCCGGCACCCATTGTCGCAAGTGCGTTGTCGAGCAGCAGCGTGTTCGCCATGCGCGTCCGATAGTTCCGGGCGAACCAGATCTTGTACATGCCGTTGTCGAGCGCGAGGATGCCGTCATGCGGCATGACTTCCCGGATGTCATGGACCAGCCGCTGCGGCGTGAACCGATCTTCCGTCGCCCGATCCGCGATGCGCTCGAGGATACGTTCCCTAAGATGAAGAAGGGACTGCGCATTCGGCAGTTTACCTGCAAGGCGATCCGCCAGCGCCTTCAGCGATGGACCGATGTCGCCGATGACCTCCGACTGGGGAAAGTAGACCTGCTCAACGGTCGCCGGCTGATATCCGACATGGACGACATTCGGGCCATCCTTGCCCATGATGAAGGGCGGCTTTTCGATCGTGTCATGGCCGATGGTGATAATGAGATCGGCCTGCTCGATCGCCTCATGAACATAGTCCCGCTCCGACAGCGCGGCCGTGCCCATGTAGAGCTCGGTTCCGCCCGGGACCGTTCCCTTACCCATCTGGGTCGTGAAGAACGGGATGCCGGTGCGGATGACGAACTGCGCGATGTCGGACGTCGAGCGCGGGCGCGAAGCGGCTGCCCCAAGCATGAGCAGCGGGCGTTTTGCCGCGGTGATCAGCGCGGCCGCGCGATCGAGCGCCGCGTCACTTGCGATCGGCAGCTCCAGCTGATGCGGGGCGACGAGGGCGACCGGCGCGCATTCCTCGGCAGCGATGTCCTCTGGGAGCTCGAGATGGACGGGGCCCGGCCGCTCCTCCTGTGCGATCCGGAATGCCTCTCTGACCATCGTCGGGATCATCTGCGGTGAGACGATCTGCCTGGCAAGCTTGGTGAGCGGCTTCATCGACGCCACCACGTCTACCACCTGGAACCGGGCCTGCCGGGACGAAAGTACCCCTTTCTGGCCGGTGATCATCACCATTGGCATGGCGCCGAGCAACGCGTATGCCGCACCCGTCGAAAGGTTCAAGGCGCCCGGCCCGAGCGTCGTCAGGCACACACCCGGTTTGCCGGTCAGGCGACCATAGGTCGCGGCCATGAACGCAGCCGCCTGTTCATGCCGGGTCAACACCAGCTGAATGGACGATTTGCGGATAGATTCGACAACATCGAGATTTTCTTCGCCTGGAATACCGAAGATACGGTCGACACCCTCGTTTTCGAGTGCGGCCACCAGGAGATCGGAGCCTTTGGTCATGGATGGAGCTCGTGCTTGTTGGCAGATCGATGGATGCCTCCAAAACTGGGAGGCAGGCCGCAAGAATAGATCCTTTTGCAGGCTAGTCCATCAGAGTTCTATCAGATTCCAGTTACCACGGATGACCGGAGCTGCGCGCGAATGCTCGACGAAAGCAGGCAAAGCCGAGTCACAGAAGGGATAGCTATCGCTGATATCAAGACTTCAAAGACGATCTGGTGCGAAAAAACACGTTTGATCACAGGACCTAACGGACGCCGTTAGCAGATGTGCTTGATCTGACAGCAGTTGCCCGCTAGGTTGCCGCCGCGATCAACTGCAAAGACATGGGGATTTCATGCCAACTGGCACGGTTAAGTTTTTCAACACCGACAAGGGCTTTGGCTTCATTACGCCGGAAAGCGGAGGACCTGACGTTTTCGTTCACGTCTCCGCCCTGCAATACGGCAATGTGCTCAGGGAGGGGCAATCCGTCTCCTACGATCTGGGTCAGGACCGGAAGACGGGCAAGTCGAAGGCGGAAAACGTCAGACCGCTCTAATCATTATGAACACGTCACTACCCGAGATCTCGGGTAGTGCACTCGGGCGCCGTGAGAATTCATGTGAGCGCCCTGCTTTGTAGTGGGCATGGGCGGTAGCCTTTCGCCCGCTTCTGGCGGGTCAGCGCGAGGAACAGTCTGACGGCATCCCTTTCATGCTCGAAATGATGAGCCATCGTCTGTCCGCTGAAGCCTATCCGGCCCCATCGGCGCGTAAGACATGTGTCCCCGAACAGCGTCGTCGATATCTCCAGTGCATAATAGCGGGCCATGTTCTTCGCGGCATTGGTGCGTTCGATATAGAGATGATAGGGTTGAGTAAGCATGCCGGAAGAATCGTCGATCGCGCGGCTGCGGTCCAACGAGTGTTTTGAATCGGTCGGCCGGCTTCGATTCATTTCCGTTATGTGTTCGGCGATCCGCCGAACAATCGTCAGCCGCATCGGCCAGGCGCCGGCTCCGCGCTACGAACGTTTTTGGAAGTGCCTACCTCTGGTTTACCAGGGAACCGTTCGGCCCAGATAGTCCAGATATTCAAGGCCCCGCTTCCCCTGCTGTCCGAGAAGCACATTCACCAGGTTCGGAACGCTTTCCTCGATCGTCAGCCGCCCGTCGGGACCGCCCAGATCGGTCTTGACCCAACCGGGAGCCATGAGCACCAATGCACGCGCATCATCCGCATGGCGGGCGGCATAGCTGCGCATCAACGTGTTCAAGGCCGCCTTGCTGCCGCGATAGACCTCCCGCATGCCTGTCGTATTGTTGCTGACGCTTCCCTGCCCCGACGACATGACGCCGATCAGCCCCATGGGCGAAACGAGGTCCTGCAATCCCTCCACGGTCCGCATCGGGCTCAGCGCATTCGTCACCATGACACGCACGAACTCTTCCGTCGTCACCTCCGCGATCGTCTCGGTCGGGACATTCGTCGTTCCCGCATTGACGAACAGCATGTCGAAGATGCGTCCGCCGAGGCGCTCTCGTAGCGAGGCGAGCTGTTCCGGCTCGTTGATATCAAGCGTTTCGATGGTGACGCGGCCATCGGAACGGTCCGCCAGATCGTGCAGTTTCGTCTTCGCCGTCGAGGCCCGCACCGTGCCGACGACGGACCAGCCCTTCTTGAAGAATTCTTCGGCCATGGCATGGCCGAGACCGCGTGATGCGCCGATGATCAGGATGCTGTCGGTGGACGATGATGATGACGGCATGGGCACGCCTCCTTTGTTTGCTGTGAGCCCAATATGAAAGTCCGGTCCGGATTTCTCCAGACGCACAGGACGCAAAGAATAGTTGCGTCAGACGCTGGGCATATCGATCGATCTGGTCTACCCAGTTGCCATGGAAGACATAGATCTCAATCTGCTCGTCGCCCTTGACGTCCTGCTTGCCGAGGGGAGCGTGACGGAAGCGGCGAAGCGTCTTGGCTTGAGCCCTTCCGCCATGAGCCGCACGTTGTCGCGGCTGCGTGCCGTGATGGGTGATCCGTTGCTTGTCAGGGCAGGCAGATCACTCGTGCCGACACGGTTTGCCGAGACCCTTCGGGATCGCGTTCATGCCGTTACACTGGATGCGCGCGCCATTCTTCGGCCTGCGGCCGGCGAACTCGATGTTGCCACGTTGGACACCACGTTTTCGATCCGCGTGAGCGAAGCCTTTCTCGAGCTTTTGTCTGCGCCCCTTGTCGCGGCCATCACGGAAGCCGCCCCTCATGTCCGTATCCGCTTCGTGCTCAAGCGGGACAAGGAGCCGCATATGTTGCGGGAAGGACTGATCGATCTGGAAATCGGCGTCTTGGGCGTGCCTGCGCCGGAGCTGCGCACGCGACT
This sequence comes from Rhizobium pantanalense, assembly GCF_030182525.1. NCBI lineage: Bacteria > Pseudomonadati > Pseudomonadota > Alphaproteobacteria > Hyphomicrobiales > Rhizobiaceae > Rhizobium > Rhizobium pantanalense. Next base: position 295,501 of record NZ_JAQJCH010000012.1, on the reverse strand, counting down.
TCTGCTTCGCGATCGGCTGGTTGGAGTGGCACGGGAAGGTCATCCTCTGCTGACGGGCGGGGCGGTAACGGCAAAGCGCTATGCCGCCTGCGCCCACATCGCCGCTTCGAGAAGAGGAGAATTTGCCGAAACGGTCGATGAGGCTTTGGACAGGAAAGGTCTGAAGCGGGAAATTCGCGTCGTGGTGCCTGGTTTTCCGGATGCAATGAGAATTGCGGCTTCGACGAATTTCATCGCGGCTGTCCCCCTCTCCTGCCTCGGCAAGAGCAAGCTGAACGAACCGGTGGGCGAGTTTGGTATTCGAAGCTTTGAATTGCCGTTCGAAACGCCGGAAATACTCATTGCCGCCATATGGCATCCGCGCGTCGACGCCGACCCCGCCCATAAATGGCTACGCAATATCATCACGCGCGTCTGCCGCGCCGCCTATCCATGAACTGATCCAGCAGACGGTCGAACTGCAAAATGAGATGCATTGGCCCGCATCGCTCCCGGCTCTGAAAACCATCTCGAAAATGGAGTGTCGGAATCTCGTTCAACCGATCGTCTTTAAGGCAGACAAAGCCATGGAGAGCAGCAATGACGATAACGATCACCGCCTTTGAAAAATCGCCGGATCGCGGCAGAGGTCTGGCGCGCGATATGCGCGTTCGCTGGGCCCTCGAAGAAGTCGGCCAGCCTTATGAAGTGCGCCTCCTCTCCTTCAAGGCGATGAAGGAGCCTGCGCATCTCGCCCTTCATCCCTTCGGGCAGATCCCGACCTACGAAGAGGACGGCCTTGCCTTGTTCGAATCGGGGTCGATCGTGCTCCATATCGCGGAGCGCCATGCCGGGCTTCTACCGGACGATGCCAAGGCGCGGGCACGGGCGATCACATGGATGTTTGCTGCGCTTTCCACGGTGGAGCCGCCGATCATCGACCGCGCAACCGCAAGAATCCAGGGGCGCGATCAGACCTGGTATCAGCAGCGCCTGTCCATGGTCGATGGGCACATCCGCCAGCGGCTGAACGAACTTTCCGATCGCCTCGGCAGTGCCGACTGGCTCGAGGACGCATTCAGTGCCGGCGATCTTCTGATGATATCGGTCCTGCTCAGGTTGAAGGATTCCGGCCTATTGCAGGAATATCAGAACCTCTCTGCCTATGTCGCCCGTGGAGAAGCACGGCCTGCATACAAGCGCGCTTTCGAGGCTCAGCTGGCGGTCTTCACCGCCGCGTCGGCCGACTAAGCGAACTCCAGTCCGATCAGTTCTTCTCGACCCGCAAGCCTTCAAGGAAGGTCCGAAATGCGCCGACTGCCCGTTTCGAGATTGTCTCGGGATCGTCCGAATTGGCGATCCACTGCGCGGCACAACTGCTTGCAGCATTGATGAGGCGAGCGCCGGCTTCCGCGTCGATATCAACGATGATACCCTCCTCGCAAAGGCAACGAAGGCTTTCCCTGATGGTGGCGATGCAACCGTTGGCGCTCGGCCATCCGGAGGGATCGCCTAGCACGGCGGGGCCGTCACGAAACATGATGCGCTGGATTTCCGGCTCCAGCGCCATCTCGACATAACCGACATTCTCGTCGACGAATGCCTGCCAGCGCGACGGCGCTTTCGACGAGATCTGACAGAGCCTTGTGGTCATTTCCGCATCGATCTCGCTGACGACGGCCTGTAGCAGCCCCTTCTTGTCGCCGAAATGATGATAAAGTGCGCCCCGCGTCAGTCCGGCAGCCGCTGTAAAGTCATCCATCGATGCATCGGCATAGCCGACGCTACCGAATGCCTCACGGCCGGCGGCGAGCAGCTTGGCTCGCGTCTCGGCAATCATTTCACTGCGAGGTTTGCGCATTGCGTCTCCATCGATCACCCATATTAATTTGCATACGCCGCGTATATTAGTTGACATACGTGGCGTATGCAATTACTTGATTCACATACGCTGCGTATGTCTGCGGCCATTTCGTTCAATATAGGGAATGTTCCGATGTCCAATCCGTACAGAGAGATTTTCCGCGCACCGGGCGCCAGGAGCTTTTCGGCCGCGGCCTTCTTTGCTCGCCTTCCCCTTGCCATGGCTCCTATCGGCATCGTCGCCATGCTGTCGCAGACGCGCGGTGAATATTGGCTGGCCGGCGCCGTTTCGGCGACCTTTGCGCTGACCAATGCGTTTGTCTCGCCGCAGATATCGCGCCTCGTTGACCGGCTGGGTCAGCGTACGGTCGTTACGCCCGCCACCATACTCTCGGTCATTGCCTTCATCATTCTCGTCATCGCCGCAAACCAGGTCTGGCCGGCCTGGACGCTGTTTACCTCGGCCTTCTTCGCGGCAGTCATGCCGAGCATACCAGCCATGGTACGCGCCCGCTGGACGGAGATCTTCCGGGACCGGCCCGAATTGAATACGGCCTTTGCCTTCGAATCCGCTGCCGATGAGCTTGTCTACATCATGGGCGCATCCCTTTCCGTCGGGCTCGCGGTCTCCCTGTTCCCGGAAGCCGGCATGGTCGTCAGCACCATCTTCCTCGCGCTTGGATCGGCAGCCTTCCTGGTGCAGCGATCGACGGAACCGAAAGTGCGCGCGGCTAGCTCCGCAGGCTCGCAACGCTCGGCGATCCGGCTGCGGCCGGTCCAGATCATCACGCTCGCCCTGATCTTCGTCGGCGCCACCTTCGCCACGGCGGAAGTGAGTGCCGTTGCCATCACCAAGCAACTCGGAGAGCCGGGTGCCGCTAGTGTCGTCATCGGGGTCTATGCGCTCGGCTCCTTCATCGTCGGTCTCATCATCGGAGCGCTGAACCTCAAGATGCCATTGCAGCGCCAGTTGCTGGTGGCCGTCAGCGTTCTCGCCCTGACCTCTCTGCCGCTTCTGGCTGCCAGCACCTCGGTCGCTCTGCTTGCCTTTGCCGTCTTCCTCAGCGGCGTTGCCATTTCCCCCACCTTCATCACCGCCTTCGGCTTGATCGAACGTCGCGTGCCGGAAGCCATGCTGACCGAAGGCGTGACGTGGGTGATGACCGGCATCGGCATCGGCATGGCACTCGGTGCCTTCGTGTCCGGCTGGGTGGTGGACAGCTTCGGGCCTGCAAACGGCTTCTGGGTTTCGGTCGCGGCAAGTATCACAACCGTCGTGGTGGTAGCGCTCGGCCAGACAAGCCTTTCCGGCACGCGTGCGTCCAGCTCGGCCGCCATCACCCAACTGGCGGAATGAGCGGGCCGCCAAGTTCGAACAAGGGCCGCGCGGCAACATATGGGTAAGTGATGAATTTGCCTTCGTGACAACAGTGCCTATGCGCGCCGAAAGACCCGTTGCCAGGCACCGACCCAGTCGAGAAAAGTCAGCATCCCTCTCATAACCAGAAAGGCTGTTGCCAGCAGCCCCATGTTCAGCAGAACGGCTTCAAGGCCGATATCGCGAACATCCAGGAATGGGTAAGGGTAGAAGCGCGAGATATACCCATGCGCAAGCGTATAAGCGGAGTAGGCCGCGGGAAAAGCCAACCACCAGAGCACATCGCGCCAGGAAAGCCTGCCGCGCTCACTCAGAAAAATCCAATCTGCGGCGTACAGCAGCGGAACGCAATAATGGAGTATCTGGTCTCCGAACAATTGCCAACCGCGAGGGTGCCAAACGTCCCTCAGCATCAAAAAGTAAACGATGCCGGCGATCCCCACGTAAAGAAGAAGGGCGCTGCGTACAGACGGCTTGCTCGCCCATTTGCCAATCGACGAGAGCGGCGCAATTTGCGCGCAAAGCAGTGTCATGGCGAGCAGAAGATTGGATTGCATGGTGAAATAGCTGAAGAAATTCACCGTCATCGTCAGCCGTGAAACATGCCCACCGGGTATGATAGCGAAATATGAGATCGCGATACCCGATAAAGCGAGCAGGGCAAGCAGATAGCGATAGACGCGGATCATGCCTGCCATGAAGTCCTCCCCGCCGAATTGACGCCGGAGTGGGGCCAGGAAGAATTCAGCATCATATCGTTCGACTTCATCGAAACTCTATATCTCATTGATGACAGACCGGCCTCGAAATCCCCGCCAGCCCCACCGAACTCCGCGGCGAGATCGGCTGTATCGAAGACATCTACCCTTTCGCAGCAGACTATTCGACTGCGGCAAATCAAAAGCAAGCATCGAACGGCTGAAGAAATCCTTCGGCCAGGAGGTGACGACAGCTCTTGGTCAAGTCGATGTCGTCACGCTGAGCCTTGAAAGCGGTTTGCCTTTCGCGCTTTCAGAAAAGGTCGTCAGATGCGCATCCGTGGCACGTCGTTGGGGTCGAGGCGCAGCTCGATCAGCACCGGGCGACTGCGATTCCTGATGGCGTCCAGAGCCCCTTCAAGCTCATGAACCGAGCTGACCGCAACGCCGTGTCCGCCGAGCGCGGTCGCGACCTCGGCAAAGGAGGGCCAGTTGAACTGGGTTAGCCCCGGATCCATGCTGCGATCACGAAACTGGATATGCTCAGCCCCATAGGCGGAATCATTGCAGACGATGACGACCAAATCCTGCCCGAGACGCACGGCAGTATTGAATTCATTGACACCGCTCATCATGAAACCGCCATCCCCGGTGAAAAGCACCACCGGTCGATCGGGTGCGGCAACGCTTGCGCCTATCGCTTCCTGCAATCCGAGGCCGATCGAGCCGAAATTTGCCGTCACGACGAAACTCCGCGGGTCGCTGACGGAAATCCGGCACCAGACCTCGGTCATGAAACGCCCGCCGTCGGTCACAAGCACCCGGTCCTTCGGCAAGGCCTTTTCCAGCTCTTCGAGCGCCCAGATGTAACTCACATATCCCGCGCTCGTCTTGCCGCGCTGATCGCGTGGATGCCTGTTGAGGGAGGGGACATCCAGTTCATGCGTGAAGCCGCTCGGCGGAATTTCAGCCGCATCCAGCCAATGGACGAAATTGTCTGCCGTCAGGCCTGAATCGGCCACTAGGGCCGCATCCGGATGAATGTTCTTGCCGATGGCGCTGGCATCCATATCGATCTGGACGACGCGCTTGCCCTTCAGGAGCTTGCCCCTGTCAGTGGTGAAATCATGTAGTCCCGCTCCGAAGCAGATCAGGCAATCGGTCCTGGCGATCAGATCATAAGCGGCAGGGGTGCTGAGCGTGCCGAAAATGTCCATATTATAGGGATGGCCACCGAAGAGCCCCTTTGCTTTCAAGGTCGTCGCAAGCGGAGCCTCCAGCCGGTCCGCCAGGCCGATAAGCTGATCGCGCGCAGCGCAAGCCCCGCCGCCGGCGAGGATGAGCGGACGCTTTGCAGAGGCAATGATGCCAATGGCCCTGTCCAGCCCATCTCCTTCAGGCACATATCCGGGGGCATCGAAGACTTCGAAGACGGCCCGCTCGTAAGCCTGTTCGCACCACATGAAATCGGCCGGCATGTTCAAGACAATCGGGCGCCGTTCGACCCGGGCGCGGTAGAAAGCGCGGGCAACATCCCGTGTTGCGGTTTCCGCTGAGCGCATCTGCTCGAAGCCGGCGCCGGTGACCTTGACCACCTCGCGCTGATCGATGCTCTGCAGATGGTGCGGGTTGATGACGGGCGTGTCACCCGCCAGGAGCACCATGGGGATGGAGCCGCGGGCACCTTCGGTGAGCGCGGTGACACAATTGGTCAAAGCCGGACCGTGGGTCACGCTGGCCACACCGACCTTTCCGGAGACATGGGCATAGGCGAGCGCCATAAGGACCGAGCTTCCCTCATGAGCCGCCGGCACGAAGCGGCCGCCGCATCCGCGTACATAGTGGTCGATCATGAAGAGGTTGGCATCCCCCATGAGGCCGAACATCGTACCGGCATCGTGATCGCAAACCGCACGTGCAATCGACTGGTACACATAGATCGCATTCTCGGCCATTTTGAGTATTTTCCCTCCCGCAGCACCTCAAATCACTGATGCTCAGAATATCAGCAAGAGCGTGCAAAAGGCGCGCAAGTTACAAAGAGAAACCCTATCTGCGCGCAAGATAATTTCACAAATCGGAAAGGAATGCACGATACGTGCGCGAACTTATCCAGAGTTCATCATGCCATCAAATTCCGCCCCTCGGAAGATGGACAGGCGGGTTCTAGGACGCGAGGCTCAAGGGGACCAACTGATTTTGCTCCAGCTCTGAAGATCGCGGTCAGCCAACCAGACCAGCGCGGGCATCGCCTTCCGGTAAGGTGTTTCGCATTTTTCTATAAAGTCATGAGACGGCACACACCGTAACGTGCAACGCTCGTTTGGAGGAAACGAGAAACGCAAAGGTATGGAGGAGATTACCTTGGCAATAGCAGCAGAGGAAAATACCGCACGCCTGGCCCCCGAAGATGAAAAGCTCAGCCTTGGCGCCAATCTGGCCTATGGCCTTCAGCATGTCCTGACCATGTATGGTGGCATCGTTGCCGTTCCGCTGATCATCGGCCAGGCATCGGGCCTGACACCTCCCGACGTCGGTCTGCTCGTGACCGCATCGCTGTTTGCCGGCGGTCTCGCGACCATCCTGCAGACGATCGGAATACCGTTCTTCGGCAGCCGTCTCCCCCTAGTGCAGGGCGTATCCTTTTCTGGCGTCGCGACGATGATTGCCATTACCGGACATGGGGGCATCCAGACCGTTCTCGGTGCAGTCATTGCGGCGTCCTTCATCGGGCTCCTCATCACGCCCGTCTTTTCACGCATCACCCGCTTCTTTCCGCCGATCGTCACCGGCATCGTCATCACCACCATCGGGTTGACACTGATGCCGGTCGCGGCGGGCTGGGCGATGGGCGGCAACAGGAGTTCGCCGGATTTCGGCAGCCAGGCCAATATCCTGCTTGCGGCGGTAACGCTCGTGATCGTGCTGCTGCTCAGCAAGTTGGGTAGCGCCGCCATATCAAGACTATCGATCCTGCTCGCCATCATTATCGGCACCGGGATCGCCCATGCGGTCGGCATAGCGGACTTCTCGCGGGTAATCAGCGGCCCCTTCGTCGCGCTGCCGCAGATCTTCCATTTCGGCTATCCCGTGTTCGATACTGCGGCGATCATCTCGATGTGCATCGTCATCATGGTGACGCTGGTCGAAACCTCAGCGGATATCCTTGCCGTCGGTGAGATCGTCGGCACCAAGGTCGATGCGCGCCGGCTCGGCAACGGCCTGCGTGCCGATATGCTTTCCAGCATCCTCGCCCCGGTCGTCGGCTCCTTCACGCAGAGCGCCTTTGCCCAGAATGTCGGCCTCGTGGCCGTGACCGGCATCAAGAGCCGATTTGTCGTGGCGACCGGCGGTCTTTTTCTCGTCGCCCTCGGTTTGCTGCCGATCATCGGTCGCATCGTCGCCGCCGTTCCGAGTTCCGTCCTCGGAGGAGCAGGCCTCGTCCTGTTCGGGACGGTCGCGGCAAGCGGTATCCGCACGCTCGCCAAGGTCGACTATGAGAACAACATGAACCTGATCATCGTGGCGACCTCGATCGGCTTCGGCATGATCCCGATCGCCTCACCAGGATTCTACGAACACTTTCCCGCATGGGTCATCACCATCTTCCACTCCGGCATCAGCTCGGCGGCATTGATGGCGATCGCGCTGAACCTCCTGTTCAATCACCTGACGACCGGAAACTCGGATCAGCAATCGGTCTTCGTCGCGGGAACGGAACGCCTGATCCGCTATCAGGACATTGCCGGCCTGCATGACGGCGATTATTTCCTGAACGGCAAGCTTTACGACGCCAATGGCGCGGAAGTTCCATTGGTGTCCGCGGAAGCCCATTAAAACACAGAGGGACCTGCTTCGGAGGCTACAAATCATTCCGCACGGCTGAGTCCGCCTGCGAAACTCCGTGGACCGGCGGTCCCACAATTGCGCCGGTCTCGTAATCCGGCCATTTGGCCGGGGTACATCTGCCACTGAAGCATTGCCTGAGCGGCCTGCGCTGAGTTCGGCTCAAGGCGCGCTGCCGAGCAGCACGTTCCCCTCTCCACCCCTAGATTGGTAGGTCGTAAACCACGACCTCCGATCCCTCCGTAGTTCATCTAACTGACTTGAGTAAGATTGAGTTCGGATTCGCGCTACACGCACTCCTCAGTAATTATTGTATAGTTTGTATTCTTTACTTATCATTTTTAAAAAATCTTTGATTAACAACATACGTTTGGTACGTTTATTACGTATAGATTTCTAATATACTTCATATACATACTAAGATCGCGTGATTTTATGGTGTATTTTTGCATCTTTGACGAATTTATGACGATAATTACTTTATAACTTCGAATTATTCTATTCCGATGTACCAAAAGCCCCGCTAGCGTGCCAGCACGAAAGTCTTTTGGGCTTTCGGTAAGAGGGAACACCGAATTGGTGAACGTGGCGGAAAATCTCCGGTCGCGTTCCGATCCGGCAAATCGATTGGAGAAAAAATGAATATCAAGAGCCTTCTTCTCGGCTCCGCTGCTGCACTCGTAGCAGTATCCGGTGCTCACGCGGCTGACGCTATCGTCGCAGCCGAGCCGGAGCCGCTGGAATATGTCCGCATTTGCGACGCTTATGGCGCTGGCTACTTCTTCATCCCGGGCACCGAAACCTGCCTCAAGATCGGTGGTAAGGTTCGTACCGAAGGAAAGTGGTACGACGCCTACAGCCCAGACAGTCACTATGGCACTCTCTGGCACACCCGTGCCGAACTGCAGCTGCAGACGGCAACCGACACCGAATACGGCCCGCTGAAGACCAACACGGAACTGCGTTGGGACTGGAATGACGGCGGCGCTACGGCTACCAACCTGCTGCACGCCAGCATCAGCCTCGGCGGCTTTACCATCGGTAAGGAAGATTCTCAGTTCAACGTCTTCACCGGCTACGCCGGCGACGTCATCAACGACGACGTGATCGGCGATGGCCCGTACGAATTGAACCAGATCACCTACAACTACGACGCCGGCAACGGCTTCACGGCTGTGATCTCGGTTGAAGACTCGAACTCCGGTTCGGGCGCTACGGGTGCAAACGGCGAAGACAGCTCCGACCACTATGCACCGGACGTTGTCGCAGGTGTTGGCTACAAGGCCGGCGCATGGGGCTTCAAGGTCGTCGGCGGTTACGACTCGATCGTCGAAGAAGGCGCTATCAAGGCTCGCGTCGATGCTGACTTCGGCGTATTCGACGCCTTCTTGATGGGCGGCTGGAATACCGACGGCGACAAGCTCAACAAGTATGCCAACGGCGATTCGATCGGCCAGAGCTGGGGCGACTGGGCTGCCTGGGGCGGCGTTGGCGTTCCGGTCAACGAAAAGCTGAAGTGGAACCTCCAGCTCGCCTATACCGACAACAAGACCTTCTCGGCAACCACGAACGTCAAGTGGAAGCCGGTCAAGAACCTGCTCATCGAGCCGGAAGTTACCTACACCAACTGGGATTCGATCAACGAAGACCAGTGGGCTGGCGTTCTTCGCTTCGAGCGTAGCTTCTAATCTGATCTGAACTAGACCTCCGATCAGAGACGGAAGAAGACCTGGTTTCCCTCCAGGTCTTCTTCTTTAATTCGTTAAAGCCGTGCTCCGGTTGCCATTCCAATCCGCATGACACGCGCCCTCGGCAATACGAGAAGAAACACACGGTTACCGAGGCGAAACTTTCCAGCCAGGCCGCCTGCGCCTACCGCGATAAAGGCGGGCTAAGGGCGAACACTGCTTTCGCGATCCCTCCCGTTACGGCGTATGGCCCATCGCGAGACCCAAGAAAGCTCCTTCCGACCCTTAAGATCCGAAGACGCTATCGCCCGACGCGCCTCTGCATGGCCAAGAAACGCTGCACACTGCATTGTCTACGGCATCTCAAGGTCGAATCCGGTAGGTTCAGCTTCGTATTCGCGGCTGTGTTGACGATCCTCGCAATGCGCGCAACACGAATGTTTCGAGAATCTTTCCCGAAGGAAAGCATCTGTCTGGTTGCCAAAAAACCATAATTGTTCCACCTAGATTATAGATTGAACATTTAACGTTGAGAATCGGGCCAAGACTTGATGCGTACGAAATATGGTTTCCTCTGCCTGTTCCTGGCATTTGCTTCATCGGCATATGCTCTGGAAGCCGGTTCACCGCCAGTTTTGACACCGCTGCCGCAGCAGGCGCAGGCCGCGCATTTGACGGCGCAATTTCTGCAGCGCTTCCACTATAAGCCGGTTCCGCTGGACGACGTCCTCTCCGCCAGGATCATGAATCGCTTCATCAAGTCCCTCGATCCGGACCGTCTCATCTTCCTGCAGAGCGATATCGACAAGTTCATGGCGGGCAGCACCAAGATCGATGACGCCATCAATCAGGAAGACTTGAATATCCCGTTTTCCATTTTCAATGTGTACGAGCAGCGCGTCGTCGACCGCATGACCTATGCGCGCAGCCTGCTCAATCAGAAGCTGGACTTTGCCACCAAGGAAGACTACGCGCTCCTACGCGACAAAGAGCCTTGGCCGCAAACCGAGGCGGAAAGCAACGATCTCTGGCGCAAACGCGTCAAGAATGACTGGCTGCGCCTCAAGCTTGCCGGCAAGGATGATGCCGCCATTCGCGATACGCTTGACAAGCGCTATGAAAACTCTCTTGAGCGCGCGTATAAATACAAGAGCGACGATGTCTTCCAGACATTCATGGACGCCTATACGACGTCGGTCGACCCGCATACCGACTATTTCGGCGCGACCGCCTCGGCCGAATTCGATATTTCCATGAAGCTCTCTCTGGTCGGTATCGGCGCGGTGCTGCAGGAAAGGGATGATTACACCACGATCCGCGAACTGGTCGCAGGCGGCCCGGCGCAACTCTCCGGCAAGCTCGCGGTCGGCGATCGCATCATCGGTGTCGGTCAAGGCGAAAATGGCCCGATCAAGGAAGTCGTCGGCACGCGACTCGATGAAATCGTGCAGATGATACGCGGCGCCAAGGGTTCGGTCGTGCGCCTTGATATTTTGCCCGCTGATGCCGGGCCGGATGGCAAGCATCACGTCATCAGTCTCGTCCGTGACAAGATCAGCCTCGACAAGCAGGCTGCCAAACAGACGATCCTGTCGGTAAAGGATGGCAATACGACGCGCAGGATTGGCGTGATCACTCTGCCGGCTTTCTATGAGGATTTCGAAGCCCGACGCAAGGGCGACAAGGATTACCGCAGCGCCAGCCGCGATGTCGCCAAGCTTCTCGGTGAACTGAAGCAGGAGAAGGTCGATGGCGTCCTGATCGACCTGCGCAACAATGGCGGCGGCTCGCTGGCCGAAGCGATCGACCTGACGGGCCTGTTCGTCGGCAAGGGTCCGGTCGTCCAGCAGCGCGATGCAGCCGGCGAGGTGGAGGTCGAGAGCGATGATCTTGCCGCCCCGGCCTGGACCGGCCCAGTCGGCGTGCTGATCAATCGCGGCTCGGCATCGGCCTCCGAGATCTTCGCCGCGGCGATCCAGGATTATGGTCGCGGCGTGATTATCGGCGAACCGAGCTTCGGCAAGGGCACGGTGCAAACCGTTGTTAATCTCGATCAGGTGGCCCACAATCAGAAACCGAAATTCGGCGAGCTGAAACTGACGGTCGCTCAATTCTTCCGCGTCAACGGCGGTACGACGCAATTGCGTGGCGTGACGCCGGATATCAGCCTGCCGGGACTTTCCGACCTCAAGACCTTCGGCGAATCCAGCTACGACAACGCGCTGCCTTGGACGCAGGTAAAGCCGGCGAGTTACAAGCCCTGGGCTGATATCCAGGCGCTGCTGCCGCAGCTGCAAAGTCGCCATGACGCGCGCGTGAAGGATGATCCGGAATACCAGCGCTTCGTGGAAGACGTCACCACGCTGAAGGAGCAGCGCGACAAGAAGACCATCTCTCTCAACGAAACCGAGCGTCGCAACGAGCTGACCGCTCAGGCAAACCGCATCAAGGCGCGCGGACAGGCCAATGACGGCATCGATACCGGCGAGGATGATGGCCTGCAGGCCAACGAGCGCAGCCTGAGCGCCGATATCGCCATCGAAAAGGCCCGCAAGAACGCAAAGGATATCCTGCAGAACGAGGCTGCCTCCATCGTTGCCGACGAGGCGGACCTGCAGGCCGGCATGTCGAGGGCCGCGGCAAAATAGTCACGAAGTTCCATCGTGTCGCTCACAGCCGAGGAATCGATGTCCCTGCCGTGACGTCGACCGCCTCGTCGGCTGCGGATGCATAAGACTTGCATCTGCGGCAAAATGCCAAAAAGTGGATGGCTTTTGGACGTCGACCACCTGTCCCTTTGATTTCAAAGCGAATTTTCATTTCAGATCGAATAGACCGGAATTCATCTGCCTGCGGTGCCTCAGCTACGTTTCAGCTACTCGTTATAAGCTTCGTGCGTGCGATACTTGCGCCCCCAACAAAGTTTCGCACGAAGCGCCTATAAGGCTCTCTGCTCTGCCTCATGCCCATGAGGCAGAGCTTTCCCGCCCGGATCACGCTCAACGCGTTCCGGCTAGGCCATTGAAGGCCTTGGATACTCCCGCGGCTATCCGCATCCAATTCATTTTGTCCCACGGCGCTCCACCGCATGTCTTTCGGGACAGTGGCAATGCCTCTTCGCAGCGTGCACGAAATTGGCTAAGAGGCCGTATGTTTGAGCTTGTTTCGACCGCTACCGCTAATCAGGAAATCAAGCGAAGCCGGTTCGTTGCGACAGCCGGCCCGATTGCCGATACCGAGGCAGCAAAGGCGTTTGTCGCACAACACTCCGTCACGGATGCCAATCACAATTGCTGGGCCTGGCGCATCGGACAGGCCTATCGCTTCAGCGATGATGGCGAACCGAGCGGAACCGCCGGCAAGCCGATCCTCCAGGCCATCGACGGCTTCGAATTGAATATGGTGGTCGTCGTCGTAACACGCTGGTTCGGCGGCACTCTTTTGGGTGCAGGCGGACTGATCCGCGCTTATGGCGGCACCGCCGCACTATGTCTGCAAGGCGCTGAGAAGAGAGAAATACTTCCAACCGTTGCGGCAACGATCAACGTGCAGTTTTCACATCTCGCGCTGGTAAAAGCGAAACTTCTGGCAGAGGCGGGCGTGCGGCTCGTGGAGGAACGCTTCACCGAATCCGGAGCCGTGCTCGGTGTGACCATAGCCGCCTCGATGGTCGAACGGGTCGTTGACAATATTCAGGATCTGACAAGCGGTCGAGCAACCGTAAAGTTGGATTGATCGGGATGCGCCGAAGGATAACGCTCTCGAAGCCTCGTGATGAGGCTGCGATAAGCAGATCAATCGCCGCCGGAGAAAACAGCGCCCTGAGGCTGCCCCGGTACGCAAGCGGCTACGCGCAGCACGCCATGAAACCCGACCCAAAGCGCAATCGACCCGAGTGCAAAACTGCCGAGGATCATGAACATCGTGCCATAGCCGATCTCCTGCGCCAGCCAGCCGCCGATCGCCGGGCTCAGGGATGCGCCGACCCCCTGCATAGTCATGACGACGCCCTGACCGACATTGATGCGCCCCGTTCCGTTCAAGATGCGGGCGACGAGCGTCGGCACGGCAACGCTTTGCAGGCCGGCGCCGATGCCATCGAGAACCTGAACGGGATAGACACCCCAGGATGTAATCAGATGCGCCGCCACGAAGCCGCGGATCGGCAATGAGACAAACGAAACCAGCAGCACGAGCCATTGCCCCCTCTTTTCCGCCATATGCATCGCGATCAAGGAGGTGATGATCATCGTGCCCTGCGCCACCACCACGGTCAGGGCGACGAAACCCGCGGGATCGGCCTGCCCGGCGGAGACGACGGCCAGCCCGAACAAGGGCAGCATCGCGCCGTTGCCAAGATGAAACAATGCAAGCGCGCCGGCCAGGATCAGCAGCGGCTTCGATTCTGCGAGCACCTTGAAGCCGCTCGGCTTTCTGTGTCTGGCAGGCTCCGTCTCTCCCAGCGGACCAGCGGCGGTAAGGGTCGCACCCCGCGCTTCGTCATCGTCGATCGCATCGGCTGGGATCATCAGCACGGAAATGATGGTCAGCACGCCGAAGACGGCTGACAGCCAGAACACGGCAGTCAGCCCGAACATCCAGCCGAGCCATCCCGACAGGCCGGCGCCGACGAGGTTGCCAGCATGATTGAATGCCTGATTGTAACCATTCTGCCGATTGAAGCCCGTCTGCCGGACAATGCCGAGCGTGATGCCATTGAGGGCAGGCCCGATCGCGGCGCCGGCAATAGCGGTCGCAACCTGCGACAGGGCTACGACCCAGAAGAGCTGCGAGACCAATATGATCATGGAGGCGAGGACCGTGCAGATGCCGAGCACGATCACGCATGTGCGCTTATGCGTCGTCTCATCGATGAAGGCTCCGGCAGGCGCCATCATCACCATCCCCGCAATCCCGCCGATCGTCATGACGGAGCCGATCGACCCGCTTTGCCAGCCATGGGCGACGAGAAAAACGCCGAGGAAGGGGCCGATGCCCGCCTGAACATCAGCCATGAAGAAATTCAGAAATCCAAGTGGGACGAGAGCTCGGGCTTGCTGCTGGTCGTTGGGGGATGAACGCGACAAGTGACAACCACATGGTTCCTGAAATCGTCAGATGAAAAGCGCGTGATGGCAAAAGGTTCCCACTCATTTAGATGAATAGACCCCTAGGTCCGCGGCCCTAGCTGCTCCGTCGTGAACCCTATCTCTTGTCCGAAGGATAATTCAAGCGTATTGCCGTCGGGATCGGCAATATAGGTCCAGCAGCCCACCGGAAGCCCGTCGTCGCTTGGCTTTGACCGCAATATGCCCCGGCGTTGGGCTTCGTTGGCCTGACGCAGCACTTCCTCGCGCGAAGCGCAGGCGATGCCGATATGTCCGAAAGGGCCCAGCGGCGTGTCGTGGAGGCTGCGCGATGCGACGAGAACGAGCGCAAAGGGACGCAAGCCATCCGCCATCCATGCGACCGCGTCCAGCGGCGCCTTTGCATCCCGGCGATGGATGATATGAAGACCGGCAAATTCCTCATAGAAGGCAATGCTTCTGTCAAGATCGCGCACGAGCAGTGCGACATGGGATAACCCCAGATCCGTGTTTGTTGAGTGGCTCATGGTCAATTCTCCTTTCCTTTCCAATTTGGATCATTGACACTGAGAATGGAAATCGAAATACGATATCAAAATCATGCACAAGATGAATAATATTGCCGCCTCGGATTTGAACCTTCTGCTCGTCCTGGAGGCCTTGCTCGAGGAGCGTCACGTCTCGCGCGCGGCCTTACGGCTCAACCGCTCGCAACCGGCGGTCAGCCACGCACTAGCGAGACTGAGGGATATCTTCAACGATCCACTACTGGTGAGAGGCAGCGATGGGATGCAGCCGACTGCACGAGCGCTTGAACTCGCCGAGCCTCTGTCGGAAGCCCTTGCACTCGTGCGCTCCATGGTGGAACAGCCTTTATTCGATATCGGGCAAACCGAGCGCCTTTTCCGCCTGTCGCTGTCGGATTATGGCGCTGCCATTCTCTTGCCCGCTCTTGTCTCGCGACTGAGGCGATGTGCGCCACTTGTCGATCTCACCGTCGTCTCTTATGGCAGGGAGAGAGCTCTTGCCGCCTTGAAAGATGGCGAGATCGACCTTGCCGTCGGTGTTTATCCGACATTGAAACAGCCGAGCCATCGCGATCTCAATAGCATGCTGCTGTTCGACGAGAGCTTCGCCTGCCTGATGGATGCGAAGTCCGCATCTCTACCCCTGGATCTCGCCGCCTATCTGTCGCGGCCGCATGTTCAGGTTTCGGTCGCGTTGCAGGACAGCAGCGAGATCGACGCCGCGCTCTTACGACTGGGCCACAAGCGCCGGATCGCCATTCAGATTCCCCATTGGTCGGCCGCACCGGATCTCGTACGCGGCACCGATCTCATATTGACTGCGGCACGGCGCAGCATAGAACATCTGCCGGATCAGGATCTTCTGTGTCTTGAGGTGCCTTTCACCTTGCCGAGCTTCCCTTTCGTCCAGACTTGGCATCGCCGCCGCGATCGGGATGCGGCGCATCGTTGGCTCCGCGCGCAGATCGAGGACTTGATACGGCCGACGACCGGAAATGCAGGCGGTAAACCTCTGGATCAAATCAAGGGGCAAGTTCGCTCGGATCAGCTTCGGCAGGATCGAGTGTTTGCAAACGGAGCGTGACTGTGTCCGCATCCATCCGGGCGACCGAAACTCCAAATAGCTTAAAAAGAGAAGGATTCGGAGGGAAAGCCGAATCCTTCTCGTCTTGATCGGAGGTCAACCGATCGGGGTGGGCAGCCGCATCGGATTGGAACGATGGGCTGCTACTACCGACACAGTGTGTCGGATTGTGGCGGACTCGGAGTTTGAAAACGCCCCTTGCCCAAGCTTGGTTCCTATATACATACATTCGGTATGTTTGACAACAAGTTCGATGCGGATTAAGGCAGCAACTGGAAAAAAATTCTTGTTCGCACGTGCCGCGGCATTCATATTCCTGCAGCCACAGGCGGTTATCTGACCAGGCGGTTCGCCAGCGTCATACGGGAGCGCTGTACGCGAAGAACGACGAGGATGCTTTGACGACCTGGCTACCCAAGGAATAATATCTGGTAAATCAGATCTGCCCTCGAGATGCCGCCCCCTGAAATCTTACTGAAAACGATTGTGTCGCCGCGACATCTATGAGATGGCGCCCGCGACGATAGTGGCAATCGCTGGGAGAACCGGATGAACCTTCTGGGAAAAGACAGGCTTGCGAGTGCGCATCAGCAGGCTGAGTCCATCGACAGCAGCTCATGCTGCGAATATTCGTGGGTACCGGGGAGCCTAGCCATATATTTCATCGTCCAGGCAGCCATCCGCATCGCCATCTCCAACTCGCTGCGGATCGACGAAGCACAGCAGTTTCTCGTCGGCCAATGGCTCGCCTGGGGATATGACGCCCAGCCGCCGCTCTACAACTGGATTCAGTACGGCATCTTCGAAATCTTCGGCACGAGCGTTGCATCGCTCGTCATCGTGAAGAATCTCCTGCTTTTCCTCGTCTATCTCGCCTATTACAAGCTTCTGCGATTGCTTGTGACCGACAAAAGCCTGGCGGCGGTCGGGACGCTATCGCTCCTGACGATGCCACAGATGTTTTGGCAGGCGCAGAGAGACCTGACGCATACGGTCGGCACCCTGCTTGCGGTGCTCATGCTCATCTACTTCGTCGTTGCAACCATTCGTCGCCCGACGCTCGTCTCCTATGCGCTGATCGGCCTTTGGGCCGGACTTGGCATGCTGACGAAATACAATTTCGCTCTGGTGATCATCAGCGTCCTCGTCGCGACCTTCTTTCATCCAGTTGGACGAAAAAGGCTCATCGACTGGCGCCTTCTGCTGACATTGGCAATCGCCGTTCTCGTGTTCCTGCCGCACGCCATATGGATGGTGTCCAACATGGACCGGGTCCTGGCAACGACGGTCCACACCATGTCGGAGCAAGGCGCCGGCGGAAAACTTTCCGACATCGGTTTCGGACTTCTGGAGCTAATAAAGACGAGCGTCGCCATCATTGCTCCCACCAGCGTGATCTTTCTGCTGTTCTTCCGTCAATCATTCCTGCGTTCGCTGCGGGCCAGAAGCGAATGGAGCGATTTCGCCGGAAGGATACTTTCAAGCACCGTCGCGATCCTGCTGGTCTTGATACTGGTGATCACGCTTACGGAGTTTCGCGACCGCTGGCTGCTCCCCTTCCTGTTTCTGCTACCGGCCTACTTCTGTCTGAAGCTCGATGCCGCGGGACAGCAAAGCCAAGCCGATATAAAGAAATTCCTTTATGTACCCATCGTCATGATGATTGCGCTGCCGCTGATCATAGCCGGAGGTGTCCTTTTTGCGCGGTTTTTCCATTCTTATGAGCATTTGAACGCGCCCTACGCCACCTTCGTGGACAAAGTCGTCACCGTAGAAGGAAAACAACCCTCGGCAGTCGTGACGACGACCTGGCTCAAGGCCGGCAATCTGCGTGTGAACATGCCGCACACATCGATCATATCGACGGAATATCCTGCGTCGGATTTAAGCCGGCAAGCCATAGGAGACGGACCGGTCCTGCTGGTCTGGAACGAGCGGGACGGACATCAATCAACCATGCCGAATGCACTGCAGCAATGGCTCACATCGAAATTCGGAACGGCGGCGGAGCTGCCGCCGCAACAGGACGTCGCCCTTCCATATTACTATGGCAGGGAGCCGGATCGCTATCATTTTGGCTATGCTTGGTATTATCCCAAGCCCAACTGACTTGGGATTGCGCAGCCATTCGATCTCATCGGTGGATGGGACGATCGAGAAGCAGGAGGGATTAACGTCGGCTACCGCTCCAGCGCGCCCTTTCCGGCGAGAATATGATTGCGAAACTTCGCAATTCGCGCAGTCCGTGTTTCGGACTTCTTCACGGAACCGAGGTTGATCACGTAGCTTTTCTTTCGCCCCGGTGTCAGATCATGGAAAGCCTCCGCCAATTCGGGATCGGAATCCAGCGCCTCAATCAGCTCGTCAGGCAATTCGATATCGCTCACCTCTTTCGCCGGCTTAAGGCCGGCCTCCGCGTATCCCATCGCCTCCTTCAGATAGGCTCGGATGATGGGCGCCATCTTCGCCACGGCGGCATTGCTCACGAAGCGGATCATATCGGCATGCCGGGTATTCTGCCCTTGCTTTTCGAGCACGCCTTCCGCGTCTTTCATGAGTGCCGCGTTGAAGAAAGTGAGGCGAAAATCACCGCGAAAGGCGCCGATGATGACGATGTTGCGCCCTTCGTGCATGTAACATGGATGGGCCCATTTCACCGTCTCGACGAGCCCCGCCTCTAGACAGATCCGGCGCAGTTCGTTCAGACCGTCTATCCATTGCCTCGTCGAACAGTCCGGTGTCGCAAAGCGTTCACAGCGTCCGCATCCCTTGGTAAAGAAGTCCTCGATATCGGTAATCATGTCCTCATCCACTTCATATTCCGGCTATCTGCAACATCCACACTGTCAGCTTGGTGAAAGTAAGCGGCCGGACATGCTCGCATGATCGTATCCCGGGCTTGCGAGCAATGGGTCTCACTTCACTTCTATCAGCACCTGTTCAAGTCTTTCGAGGAACTGCCGCCATCCCACCTGGGCACCGCCATAGGCCTGCTTCTGGTCCGGTCGGAAGCCGATCTGCTCCATGCGCAGATGCGTTCCCTTGTCCGTTTGCGTGAGCGTGAAGGTCACAACGCTCCTCAGATCGAAAGCCGGATCATCATGTGCGAAATTCCATCGATAGGACAGCCTGGCCTCCGGCTCCACGACGAGCACTTCGCAATCCAGGACGCCGCCCCAGTCGCCACGAAAGCTGAACCGGTGTCCCAGGACGGGAACGAAGTCGTTCTTCATCAGCCACTCTGCGATCAGATGCGGCTGTGTGAGTGCGCGCCAGACCTTTGCCCGCGGATGCGCAATTTCGCGCTCAACCACGACAGCGCGTACCTCGCCCGATGCCGCGTTCATCCGATCGAGCAAATTTTCGAGATCATCGAACTTGTCTTCCCAGAAACCGGCCATTTCGCTCGTCCAGTCACGCAACGGCGCAAGAGCGTTTCGTTGTGCGCTATAGTGCGTCTGGCGTCCTTCATGCCGGTCGCATACCAGCCCCGCCTGTTTCAGAACGGCGAGATGCTTTGAAACGCCTGGCTGGGAGACACCGGCATAAGCCGTAAGTGCGACGACGGTCTGATCGCCGTCACGACACAATCGCTCGAATATCGCCCGCCGCGTCGGATCGGCGAGCGCTCGGAAAATGGGATCATGGGCGTTTGCCATACCAATTCATAACTCTTTGGCTATTGATTAGATCAATAGCTGACGGGCTATGAATAAGTCAAGCGCCTATCGGCGGCGCTATTCTCAGGCGCTCGTGCTCAGCATGCAGAGGAAATCCACATCGTCGCCGATAAGGGCATCGACCAGCCGATCCCTGACGCAGCTGCGGATCATGGGAAGCAGGTCGCGGCCACCCTGCCAGAACATGGCAAGCTTTTCCGGCAGCGGCAGGCTCAGACGCACGGCAATGCCGGCTTCCTGCAGCGCTTCGGCATCGACGCGATGAAAGCGGTTCAGTTCCAGCGACACGCCATCAATGCCGCCGGCGCGCATCGAGGCGACGATGTCCACGGGGCGATGGTGGAGGATTGCTTCCGTCTGCAGGCGCGGTTCGAGCTCTTTCACCCGCCGCAGATCTATATGATCAAAGGAGGATATGGCGACATGGTCGAACGCGTCGAGCTCTCGCAGCGTATCGATCATGATATCGATGAGGCGATCGGCACGCTCCGGTTCCTTCATTTCGATCGCTAGGCGGGTATCCGTTTGCTTGGCCCACAGCAGGGTATCGGCAAGCGTCGGCATGCGGGTTCCGGCGAACCGGGGATCGAATCTCGCGCCGGCATCGAGCGAAAGAATGTGCTGGAGATCATAATCGGCAACGAAGCCGAAGCCGTTGGTCGTGCGATCAAGCGTTCTGTCGTGGATCACGACGATCTGGTCGTCGCGCGTCAGCATGAGATCGATTTCGCACTCGTTGGCGCCTGCGTTCACACCCGCCTGGAAGGCGAGAATGGTGTTTTCCGGGAAGCGCCGGCTGAAGCCGCGATGAGCAGCGATGCGGAGCGAACCATGACGAGCGGCGTGAAGGGGCAAAGGCAATGCAAGTCTCCTTGGAGTCGGTTCTTTAGGGGCAACCTAGTGAAGTGTCGGATCGAGAACGTCGCGCAGATAGTCGCCGATCAGGCTGATCAACAGCGACAGGATGAAGATCACGATACCCGGCAGGATCGCGATCCACCATTCGGTCATCACATAGTCTCGGCCCGCGCCGACCATGCTGCCGAGGCTGACGAGCGGCGGCTGGATGCCGAGGCCGAGAAAGCTCAGCGCCGATTCCTGCAAAAGGATTTCCGGCAGGACGATCGTCAGGTTAACGAGGACGACGGAGAGAATGTTGGGCAAGACGTGCAGGAAGGCGATGCGCCCTGTTCCTGCACCATTTCGTCTCAGCGCCGCGACATAGCCCCGCTCGAGCTCCAGCCCGGCCATGGTTCGAACCAACCGCGCGTAACGCTCCCAGCCATAGAGGCCGAGCAATGCCATGAAAAGCCAGAGATTGTCGCCGAAGAAGGCGAGAACGGCGAGCGCGATGATCAGGAACGGCATCGACGCCTGAAAATCCACGGCGACACGGATCAGCATATCGGCAAATCCGCGGCCGAAAGCGGCAAGCAGCCCGAGCACAGTGCCGAGCGCAAGGCTGATCGCCGAAGCGCCGAGCGCGATCAGCAAGCTGGTACGCAAGCCGTAGAAGATGCGGCTTAGAATGTCCCGCCCAAGCTCGTCGGTGCCGAGAATGTGCGTGAACGAGCCGCCGAACAGGATCGGCGGCGCCTTGCGGGCATGAAGATCGATCTGCGCAAAGCCGTGAGGCGCAAGCACATTGGCAAAGATCGCAACCGTGATGAAAGTCATGAGGATAATGGCGCAAATGGCCGTCATCAGATCGAACCGAAGCCTGGGTCGAAAAGATCGCTCCGATCTGGTTTTGGGGGAAGCATCGGCGCCGGTCGCTGCATTCGCCATGGCTGATACCTTTCAAGGCGGCCGATCAGGCCGATACGCGATGCCGCAGACGCGGATCGGCGAGAATGTAGAGACAATCGATGAGGAGATTGGCAGTCACCATCGTCGCCGTGATGAGCAGCACGATGGTCTGCACGATGTTCAGATCGCGCTGCGCCACGGAGGAGACGAGAAAGCGGCCGACACCCGGCCAGGCGTAGACGCTCTCGACCACGGCCGCGCCGCCGATCATGCCGCCGACGAGGAAGCCGAGCATGGTCAGAAGCGGCAAGGCCGCATTCGGCATGACATGCCGCCACAGAAGAGCACTTTCGCCGATGCGCTTGGCGCGCGCTGCCAATATGAAGCGCTGGCCCAGCACTTCCAGTACGCTCGAGCGGACGAAGCGGGCGATGATGCCGGCATTGTAAAGACCAATGACCAGAACGGGCATGACGAGATGCGCCATCGTCGATCCCCCGCCGCTCGGCAAGATCCGCAAGGAGACGGCGAAAAGCTGGATGAGCAGAATGGCGATCAGGAAATTCGGCAGCGAATGCATCAGCACCGCAAGCGCCATGACAAAGCGGTCGATCAGGCCGCCGCGGTTACGTGCAGCTAGAATACCGAAGGGCACGCCGGCGCCGAACGCCAATACGAGGGCAGCGCCCATCAATTCCAGCGTTGCCGGGACTTTCGACAGAACCAGCGCCAGGGCATCCTGTCCATTCAATAGCGACGTGCCGAAATCGCCGCGCAGGAGATGGCCGAGATAGGCGAAATACTGGATGTAAAGTGGCTGATCGAGACCCCATTGCTGCCGCATCAGCGCCACGACTTCCGGCGGCGTCTCAATGGGCAACAGCGAATGCAGCGGGTCACCGCTGACGCGCAGAATGACGAAGGTGAAGGTCATCGCCAGGAACAAGGTCACAAGCGCTCGTAGAAACGCCCGCAGGATGGATTGAAGCATTGCGTGTTCCTTCAGAGCGTTTCAAGCATGGCCGCTGTCTGCCGTGCCCTGCCGCGCCGCCCGCGAGGAACAGCCGACAGGAGCTTAGCGGTATAGGGGTGGACAGGGTTCGCGAAGATATCCTCCGTGGGACCGGTTTCCGCGATCTGTCCCGCCTCCATGATCGCGACGCGATGCGAGACATGACGGACCACGCGGACGTCGTGGCTGATGAAAAGCAGCGACAGGCCCCGCGCCCGCTGTAATTCGAGCAGGAGGTTTAGCACCTGCGCCTGCACGGAAACGTCGAGCGCCGAGACCGGCTCGTCGCACAGCAGAATTTGTGGTTCGACCACTAGGGCACGAGCAATGGCGACGCGCTGGCGCTGACCGCCGGAGAGCTGATGGGGAAATTTCTGCAAGGCGGAGACCGGCAGGCTGACAGCTTTAAACGCTTCCGCCGCACGATCGAGCCTGCTTGCTGGATAGCCTATGCCGTGGATCGTGAGCGTTTCCATCATCTGATGACCGACGCTCCGGCGCGGATCAAGCGCGCCCATCGTATCCTGCGAAATGACCTGCAGATGTTTTGCCAGACCACGCCGGTTCGGCTTCATCAGGTTTTTGAAAGGCTGATCGAATAGCGTGATTTCGCCTGATGTCGGCTCACGATCGCCGCAGAGCAGCGAGGCAAGCGTGGACTTGCCGCAACCCGATTCACCGACAAGCCCTAGAGTCTCGCCGGGCCTCAATTCCAGGCTCACATCCTTGATCGCACGAAATGCCTTCGCGCGTCCCGGCCAAAGGGAAAAGCCCGGAGCGTAGGAAAATTGCAGATCGCGGGCGGCAAGTGCAGTTCCCATCTCTGAATTGGCGGCGATTTGCTTCTCAGGCATCATGGACACTCCATGGATTGAAGCAGGCAAGGGCTGCCGTACCCGCAATCAACGGCGGAACCATCGTCGCGCAGTTCGGCTCCGCCCGCGGACAACGGGGCGCAAAGGCGCAGGCCTGCGGCAGGTCGTCATGCAATTTCAGTTCGCCGGGGATGTCCGCAAGCCTCTCCAGCGGCCTGCCGCGTCCGGGCATGGCCTCCAGCAGCAGGCGCGTATAGGGATGGCGCGGATTGTCGTAGAGATCGTCCGTGCGATTGATCTCGACCAGCGACCCCGCATACATGACGGCGATACGGTCGCAGACCTCCGAGACGAGATCTAGGTCGTGGCTTATGAAGATCATGGGGATGCCACGCTCGCGCACCGCCTTGACCAGAAGAGCGACAACCTGCGCCTGCACGGTGACATCAAGTGCCGTCGTCGGCTCGTCGGCGATGATCAGTCGCGGCTGCATGGCGAGCGCCGTGGCAATCATGACGCGCTGGCACATGCCGCCGGAAAATTGCGCGGGAAAGGCATTGTAGCGCGTCTCGGGTTGCGGAATGGCAACCTCGGCCAGAAGCCGGAGCGCTTCGTCCCTGGCCTCCCTTGCCGACATGCCGGCGCTGACAGCCGCCTCGGCGATCTGGGAGCCGATCGTGCGGACGGGATCGAGGCAGGAAACGGGCTCCTGAAAAATCAGCCCGATCGGCGGCAGCTTCACTCTTGACCGTGGACCGAGCTCGGCCGCATCATACATGGCATCCTGAAAGGAAATATAGCCCGTGGCATTGGCGCTTGGCCCGAGAAGACCCGCGAGTGCAAGACAGGTGAGGCTCTTTCCCGAACCGCTCTCGCCAACGATGCCGAGGATCTCACCCTCGGCAAGGTCGAAAGACACGTTGTTGACCGGATGAAACCGTCCGGCGCCCGTTGTGAACGAGACACTCAGATTGTCGACGGAAAGAAGGGGAACGCCCATCGCGTCGAAGCTCAGCTCTTCTGCTCTTCGAAAGAAAGGCTGCCGGCACCGAGATCCATCTGGAAGGCCGGTAGAGGCTGCCACTTGATACCCTTGCGGATGCCGAAGAAGACAGCGTTCTGATGCAGGACGGTGACGCCCGGATCTTCCCATTCGATCAGATGCAGCATGTCGCGGAAGATCTTGGCGCGGTCGGCCGGATCGACAGCCTGCTCCATCTTGGCGCCGAGCGCATCGAAATCGGCATTCTGCCAGATCTTGAACGAGCTCAGATTGCCGGCGGAGCTGAACTGCGTGAAGAAGGAGATATAGGGGTCGGGAACCTGGCCGGTGCTCGACCAGTTGCCGGTCGCGCGGGTCGGCGAGTTGTCAAACAGCTTGCCCGATTCGACGAATTTCATCTTGGCATTGACGCCGACAGCTTGCCACATGGCGACAACGGCCTGCGTCACCGGGTTTTCCGCCGTGTAGTAATTGTTCTGCGAGCGGATCTCGATCTCCTCGCCATTATAGCCGGCATCCTTCAGGAGCTGCATCGCGCGATCGGGATCGTACTGATAGGCCGGATAATCCTTGAGATAGACGGGACCGTAGAGCTCGAATTGCAGCCCGTTCGGCACCTTCGTGCGGCCGTTCCAGATCGTGTCGACAATCGCCTGGCGATCGATGGCGAGGATGAGTGCCTGGCGCACGCGCGGGTCCTTCAGCGCCGGATTGTTCTTGTCGAAGAACAGAATGCGATTGTTCGGAACCGGACCGCCGACGATCTCGTGATCGGCGCTCGCGGTGACGACCGAAAGCTGGTCGGGCGGCAGGTCCGTCGCAATGTCGTAGTCGCCGGCCAGCAGGCCCGCGATGCGTGAAGAAACCTCCGGCACGATGCGCAAGGTCACGCGCTTGGCCGCCGGCTTGCCGCGATAGGCCTGATCGTGCGCGGCGAGAACGACGCTCTCATTGGCCGTATAGCTTTCGACCTTATAGGGGCCGGCGCCGACCGGCTTCTGCCGCCAAGTCGTCCAGTTGCCGCCGTTTTTCTGCCAGGCATCCTTGCTGATGACAACGGCCGCATAGGATGCAAGGCGCTGCAGGAAGATCGGGTCCTGGAACTTGGTGACGAAGCGGACCGTCAGCGGATCGACCACCTCGACATGGTCGAGGCTGGTGAAATTGGTGCGATAGGTCGGATAACCCGGTGCGTCCTTGTTCAGGAGCCGCTCGGGTCCGAAGGAGAAGGCGACATCCTCGGCGCTCATCTCGCGGCCGTCATGGAAGATCACGCCGGGACGCAGCTTCATTTCGAGCACGGTCGGTGAAATCCAGGTCCAGGACGTCGCGAGATTGGGCTTCACCGAGAAATCGCCGCGCATGTCGAGCGCGAGCACCGTCTCGTGGATGGAAAAGTTATTGCGGAAGGCGACGTTGCTGGCGGCATCGACGGGCTCCTGCGACACCGGATTCATCTGAACGGCGATGCGCAGTTCAGGCCTTTTGTCGGTGCTCTCATCAGCCGAGGCCGACAACGCCGGGACAAAAGCCGAGAGGCCGGCCGCGGCTCCCATCAGAAGGGTTGTGCGGCGGGTAACCGGGCTGTTGAAGCCGCTGGGCAGGTAATCGGACATCGACACACTTTCCTGTTAAAGCAATTTAAAAATCGCTGCACAAACGTTTGCGCATATAAAATACGACCACTTGCGTTCAAGATCGTCTTTTCTTTTACGCAAGGGAAAGTGGCCGCAAGCTAGGCGAGCTCGATGACGCACGTATGACAAGTTCGGGAATAACGAACCGGATCGGACGCTTTTCAACGCGCAGATCCGCCGGAAGATTTGAAAGCTCAATCAGAAGATCAAGCGATGCTTCACACAGTGCATCCGTCGGCTGTGCGACGGTCGTCAGAGGCGGGGCCCAATAGGCGGTATCGGGTACGTTGTCATAGCCGACGACGGAAATATCGGCGGGGATCCGAAGGCCGAGATCGCGCAGGAAGGCGACGACTTCGATCGCAAGCCCGTCGCTGCCGCAGATCAGCGCCGTCGGGCATTGCGGCGATGCCAAGAGATCCGCAAAGAGCCTGCGGTCGCGCTCGCCCTTCTCAAAGGAAATGACGTCGCCGAAAATCAAGCCCGCTCTGCCGGCAACGGCCTCCTGGAATATCGACAGGCGATCACGAAGAGCGCTGCGGCTGATGCGGTAGACGAAGGAGATGCGGCGGTGTCCGAGCTCCACCAAGTGATCGAACAGCAGTCTTATGCCCTGCCGGTCGTCGGTGAGAACCGCGGGAAGTGGCCCTGTCAGCCCCGCGCCGAGCGTCACATGTGCCTTACCCATGAGATCAAGGTGATCGCAGAGCGCCTGCTGGCCCGGAAGGTCGCTGACCATGATGACGCCATCGAAAAAATCCTGCTGAAACAGGCGCAGCTGGCCGGCGATCTCGCCGGCCTCCGCCTTGGCCTGCGCCACCAGCAGTTCCACGCCACGGCGCTGTGCCACGATTTGGAGGCGGCTTGTCAGATGCGGCTGATAATGGCCCGACAGGCTGTTGACGATCGCCCCGAACACACCGGTCCTATGTGTTCTGAGCGACGTTGCCAGACGGTTGACAACATAGCCGAGGCTGCTTGCCGCCGCCCTGACACGATCCTGCGTCTCCAGGCTGATGCGGCTATCAGCCTGGCCGTTCAGGACGCGGGATACGGTGGTCGCGGACACGCCAGCCAGCCGGGCGACGTCCAGAATGCCGATTCTTTTGGGTGCTTTCATACGGTCTGCCGAAATTTTTCGCGCCGCGCCCCACCGGCGCCAGGAGATCCGGAACTCTTGCCGCACTTGCCTCGATACGCAAGATCACATTTCGACTTCGAGAGAAATTTTCATAGGCTGCTATGGATCACTCGTTCCACGGCTGCTGCAAAGACTGCTAAATCAGGATGGCATTGCGCCGTCCTTAAGATGCCCAGAGCAATTCATGAGATCGTCACGGCCGTGACGCAAAGTAGGATGGAGCCACTCAACTGGCTAGACCACCAGACGCGCCTGATTAAGGCTTCGCGGTCAGGTATCGGCGCAAATCCGCTACGCCGCAATGAGAGGAACAGAAGCAGCCATCCAGGGAGAGGTACAATGAACATAAGTCTGATCGTGCATCCCGGTGTCGATAGTGCTCTTATCGCCTGGCGCAGTGACTTCATCGACCAGTGCCGTGGCTTTGCCTTGCGGCGGAAGATCAAGCGGGCGCCCGGAAGCCCGCAAAGTCCCAACACGGTCTTGGATGTCGACGCCGATGGATATCACGAGGAGATCGTCGCGAGCTGGGTCGGCTTCGCCGACGGAGCGGCCGTCGAGGAAGGCACGCGCAAGCCGACCACGGAATGGCCGATCCAGAAATATCTGTGGTCCGATTTCGCCGTCAATCCGGGCGATGTCGTCGCCTACAAGGTCTCCGCCATGGTCGGACCCGAGACGGCATTGCAGGAATCGGCCGATCACGTATCGGATTGGAGCGATGCCATGCAGATCGGAGCCGAAACCAGCGGCCATGTCAGCTGCTATTTCAACCGGGGCATCGTCGCCAGCCAGTGGCTTGCGCGCGTGTTGCCCGAAGAGGCCCCCACCACTAAACTCAAGAAGGCGATCGCCGATCCGGAAGACCCGATCCGCCGATTTCTAGCAGGGCCGATCCGCGACAAGCTGGTATCGCTCCTCAATGATATCAGGTCGAACAGCGGTCATATCTATGCCGCCCTGTTCGAGCTGGACGATCCAGAACTCATACCACTGCTGCAGGGGTTCAAGAAACGCGCCCATATCGTGCTGGGCAATGGCAGCGTCAAGAAAAAGGGAGAGGACGAAAACGAAGACGCCCGATCCGACCTGTCTTCGTGCGATATCAGGGATCGCATGAGCGCGCCGCGGGCATTGGCGCACAATAAGTTCCTCGTCATCTGCAGCGCCGACAAATCGCCGCAAGCCGTATGGACCGGCAGCACGAACTGGACAATGACCGGCCTTTGCACGCAGGCCAACAATGCGCTTCTCATCGACAACCCGGCCGTCGCGCAATTCTATCTTGATCAGTGGAAGACGCTTGCCGCCGATGGCAACGATTCTCCGCCCGCACTCTATCAAAGCAATGCCGAGCCTAGAACAACGCCGAAAGCGAAAAACACGACGGTCTGGTTCACGCCAATGCGCGAAGGTCTCGATCTCGAACAGGCAGGCGAGCTGATCCGTGGTGCTCAGCAGGGCATTCTGTTCGCCATGTTCAATCCGGGTCCTCGCGGCACGCTTCTCAACGACATCATCGAGCTTGCGTCTCCGTCGAGCCCTTCGTTCAAGCCCGATCTCTACATCCAGGGCGTAGTCAACCAGAATCCCGGCACGGCGAAAAACCCTGTCGTGCTGTTCAACAGAGGTGAACGGATCGACGCCAATGCCGACGTCGTCCTGCCCGCCGCGATCCCCGGCCGTTTCGCCTATTGGCAGAAGGAAGTTCTGAAGCTGCCGACGGCCCACGCCATGGTCCATAGCAAGGTGGTCATCGTCGATCCATATGGTCCCAATCCCGTCGTCATGACCGGCTCCCACAATATGGGCCCGAAGGCCAGCGGCGTGAACGACGAGAACCTGGTGATCATCACCGGCAACGGCGATCTTGCCAGCCAATATGCCGGCAAGATCATGGAGATCTATGCCCAGTATCGCTGGCGGCAATCCGTTCAGAAACAGGGCGGCGCGCCCAAGTGGACCGGTCTTGCCAATGATGACAACTGGCAGATCAAATCGCCGGATCAACCCTATGACAAGCGTCGCATACGCGAGCTCGACTTCTGGTTCGGCAAAAATGACAGCGTCTGATGCCTGCCCCGCATCGCATAGAGGTCGATCCGGGATCGCAGAAAATCTGCTGTGATCCTCATTGCGGGCATGGCTCGACTTGCTTGTGCATGTGTAATGCCAACGCAATCTTCGGCTTCTAGTGGCTTGGCAACAATCTGGATCCCCGAATGTTGCCTCGCTGCCCTTCTCCCCTGCTTCTCTTTGTCAGCGCTTTGGCGCTTACAGTGTGGGCTTCCGTCGTCGTCAAAACCCATATGGACGGGTCAAGCGAGATGGTTGGGCAATATCACGGGCCACTCGCTGGCGTGCCTCGCCCCATCCACGACGGGCAGTTCACTTCAAGGCACGAGATTGCCGGCAACGCCGAGCCGCTCCGCTTCGGTCGCGAGTTCCGCCAGGCTTCGTCCCTACATGACGATGGCAGCTCGCCCGCAACGCCCGGCTATTTCGAAAGGGCGAGGATCCTTCTATACCTTCTGCGTTCGCGCCATTGGCGAAAAGCGGCTGCTAGCGAACCTTGTCAAGCCGACTGCCCGGCATGAATAATCTCCCATTTGCCCTTCCTCGCCACCAGGGCTTCCAGCCGTCCATTCGGGTAGGTTAAATAAACCTCTGGTAGATGCTATGACTTACTCTACCGGCTTGGACGCCACCCCCGAGCCGGTCATTACAGCGTCCGACGAGACTGCATGCCCTCGCAGTGTCGTCGGACACCCTCCCCTAAGAAGACCACCCATTTCGATCGGTTCATGCTGCTCGTCCCGCTTTGCGGCCGGAGAAAATGCATCCTCCGAGGAATGTACCCTCCAGCGCATTGTAACCGTGATATCCGCCGCCGCCAAAGCCTGCCGCCTCGCCGCAGGCATACAATCCTGGTATGGGCGCGCCGCTTTGCCCAAGCGCCTGGCTATCCAGATCGGTCTCCAGCCCGCCCAGGGATTTTCGTGTAAGAATGTTGAGGCGCACTGCAATCAATGGGCCGGCCTTCGCATCCAATATGCGATGCGGTGGGGCCGTGCGCATGAATCGATCGCCGAGATAGCCGCGCGCCTGTCTCAACGCAACGATCTGAGCATCCTTGGCAAAAGGATTGTCCAACTCGCGATCACGGGCTTCGATCTGGGAACGCAGATGGGCAAGGTCGAGCGGGTGGTCGCCGATACGGTTCATGCCGGCGACCAGTTCTTCCAGGGTTTCAGCAACGATGAAATCCCGGCCCTTCGCCTTGAAGACTTCCACCGGCGGCGGAGCCGACCGCCCCAAGCGGCTGCGCAGAAGAAGCCGGATATCACGTCCGGTGAGGTCCGGATTCTGTTCGGAGCCCGAAAGGGCAAACTCCTTCTTGACAATCTTCTGCGTGGTGACGAACCAGCTGTAACTATGGCCGAGCTTGCAGATGTGCTGCAGCGTCGCAAGACTGTCGAAGCCCGGCAGGCAAGGTGCCGGCATGCGATTGCCATTGGCATCGAACCATAGGGAGGACGGGCCTGGCAGGATGCGGATACCGTGGTTCGGCCAAATCGGGTCCCAGTTGGCAATGCCTTCGGTATAGTGCCACATCCGGTCGCCATTGATCGGCCGCGCGCCGGCCACCTCGGCATGACCGATCATCAAGCCATCCACGTGATGAGGCACGCCGCTCAGCATCCGCTCCGGGGGTGCGCCAAGACGTTCAACGGGCCAGGCACGGCGAACCAGTTCCGGATTGCCGCCGATGCCGCCGCTTGCCACGATCACGGCACCCTCAATGCGGAAGTCCCCCACGACATCACGGTTCGATTGCTGGCCACGGGAGATACTATCCTCCGCCAGAAGCTCGCCTTCCACGCCGGTTATGCCATTGCGATCGCCGATCAGCCGCGTCACCCGCCGACGGAACAACAGCTCGATTTTGCCTTCCTTCTCTGCCGCCAAAACCCGCTTTAGGAATGGCTCGAGAACGCCGGGACCCGTGCCCCAGGTGAGATGGAAGCGCGGCACGGAATTGCCATGTCCGTCGGCAAGGGCTCCGCCACGTTCTGCCCAGCCGACGACCGGAAACCAGCGCATGCCGAGCCCACGCAGCCAGCTGCGCATCTCGCCGGCGGCAAAATTGAGATAGGCATCCGCCCAGGCACGCGGCCAGAAATCCTCAGCCCGGTCGAAACCCGCCGCCCCCAGCCAATCCTGACGAGCGAGATCGAGACTGTCGCGAATACGCATGCGCCTCTGTTCCGGCGTATCGATCATGAACAGGCCGCCGAGCGACCAGAAGGCCTGACCACCGAGATTTGCGCGCGGCTCCTGATCGATAAGGATCACCCGTTTTCGGCGCTCTATCAGCTCGCAAGCGGCAACAAGGCCCGAGAGGCCGGCTCCGACGATGACGACATCTGCACGATCGCTCATTCGTTCTCCCCCCAGCGAATAGCACATTCAATTGGAAGTTTAATGAAGCTTACGTAAAAGTAAAATGGATACCGGAGCTGACGAGCATCAGGAATCGATCCACCGAGCTTGCATCTCGTCTCCACGAAACCTGCACAATATTCATGTTGTCTTCCGATGCCGACAGCGACCAATCGCCCATTTTGTTCATGCGGCAGCCGCTATCGACACAAAAGGCCCCCTCGGCAGGCATGGGCCTCCGATGGAACGGGGATGTAACGAACGACTTCGAGAGTCCCTAAGGGAAACATCATGTATAATCAGAAGACGCCCACGCTTATCGATTGGCTTTCGATGTTGGCACGTCTGGCACCGATCATCATGGTCTACCTGTGACTGACATTCCTTCGTTTCATCCTAGGCATGTCTTTTTTGTCGCGCTCGCTGCGCTGATGTATCATTTGCTTGACGTGGAACCCAACTTTTCGGCGCATGACTCTTCTCAACAAGTGGCTCCACTTACTCGCGAGCGGTAATCTTTACGTTCGAAGTAGAGAACTCGCCCCATTGTCGAGCCAGGATGCGTCCCTTCGGACAACGAAAGCCTGGGTCTTACAATTGACTGGGAGAAGGAAATCACGACAGAGTGCGTCTCCACGGCCTTCTCCATCGCATCGGCTTGCCTGACATCGGAAAAGGCGCACCCGATTGCTTAACAGGAGAGAGCAACAGCCATGGGCAAGCTTCCCGATATGACGAAACACCGCGGCTTTCCTTCCGGAATGCCGGGCACGGGCGTGCAATTCACCATTCGCCGTGCGAACCCGAAAGGCGTGACGCCGATCAAAAAGCTGCCGCGCCGCGCGCGGCCGGGAACACAGGAACACCGGATCGACGCCGCATTCCTGCACGCGCTTTGGCACCATTTCGGAGCCGAACCCTTCGAGCGCGGCAATCTCGATGCCGCTCGGCTGAACCTCCTGTTCGGGCGCGAAGTCCTGCCAGCCGATAAGGACTTCGATCCGCTCTCCTACGAAGCCATGCTTGTGATCAACGAGAAAGTGGCGCGCGAAAGCTTCCCCGAAGCGTTCGAAGACGTGATGGAGGTCTGACGCCACGCGGATGCGTGGCGAGCCTCGTGAGGGCCGTCAACTTAAGGGCTGCGCAGCCGAGCCGATACCTTCGACAAGGATGCGGACAATGCGCTTGATTTCCAGCCCGCTGAACGATCCCGTCGACAGTGCCGTCAGCATGGATTGCCCAAAAACGCCGAGCAGGACAAGGGTCATGAAATTGGGATCCTCGTCCTTGCGAATGATCCCTTGGCGCTGGCCAAGAGCCAGAATGTCCCTCACAAGCCCCTGAAACGAAGGCCGACCGGACGGCGGGTCGAGCGATGGCCGTTCGGCGGGACTGAGAGCAAGCCTTGCAAGCGACGGATTGGCAAGGCACCAGCCTGCGCTGTCGAAAAGTACCAGTTCCAGCAGGGACAGGACATTCTCGTTTGCCGCCATTCTCACGCGATAGCCGGCATCCTGTGCTTCGACCAGTGCGATCAGGCAGAGAGCGATCTCCTCTTTCGAGCGAAAAAGATTGTAGACTGTCTTGCGCGTCAGGCCGGCACGGCCAGCTATTTCCTCAATCGAGGTCTCGGCGAATCCAAGTTCCCTGAAAGCCGCGTCCGCGGCATCAAGGATGAGTTTCCTCGATCGTTCCCTACGCTTCATGATTGTCATTTTTATACAATAGTGTAATTTTACACGAGTGTAAATAAATCGGATGCTGTCATGTTGAAGGAATTCGGCCCCGATATCTGGACTGCCGATGGCCCGGTCGTAACGGCCGCAGCGGGATTTCACTATCCCACGCGCATGGCCGTCATCCGACTGCGCAACCACGATTTGGTCCTCTGGTCGCCGGTGAAGCTCTCGAGCGACCTTCGCTTCGCGATCGAAGCGTTGGGCGTCGTGCGACACCTCGTGCCGCCGAACTCGCTGCATCACACATGGCTTGCCGAATGGCGGGAAGCTTTTCCCGAAGCGAAAATCTATGCGCCGCCCGGCTTGCGGGAGAAACGTAGGGATATCGCTTTTGATGAGGACCTTCGCCGTGACACGCCGTTTTCTGCCTGGACGGGAGAGATCGATATCGCCATCATCGAGGGAAACCGGATAACGACGGAAGCCGTTCTCTTTCACCACCGCAGCGAGACGGCGATCTTTGCCGATCTCCTCCAGCAGTTTCCGCAGGAGTGGTTCAGGGGCTGGCGAGGTCTCGTCGCCCGGCTCGATCTCATGGTGGCGCCGGAACCATCCGTGCCCCGCAAATTTCGCATCGCATTCACCGATCGCCGGGTCGCCCGCACAGCGCTCGACCATATTTTGGCCTGGCCCACGAAAAAGGTTCTGATGGCGCACGGAACCCCGATCATCGCGAATGGTCAGGCATTTCTTCGGCACGCATTTCGCTGGCTTGCCAATGAATGACAGCCTCGTTGGCGAGAAAGAGCAGCATGCGACGGTATGCACGGTTGCCTCCGCAGGCGAACGCACTAACTTGCGGTAGTCGACACTCTTCATTTGAGGCTGACATGTCCGACGATGTCTTGCTGACATTCAATGCCGGCTCCTCGACCTTGAAAATCGGGGTCTTCGAGCTGGCGACCGATGGGCCAAGGAATGTCGGCCGCGGCAAGATCGATTTCGATCAAAGCCCATTGATGCTCCGCTATTCCATAGGCAAAGATCAATACGAGAAGGCGATCCGGGGCGATAATAGCGGGCAGTTCGTCTCCGTCATATCCGAAACGCTGGATCATTTGCTGGCTCACCTTCCCGGCAGGCTCCGGGCGGTTGCCCATCGTGTCGTCCACGGCGGCATGGTGTTTCAAGAGGCTATCCTCTTGGATGACGCTGCGATCGAGCGGATCGAGAAGCTAGTACCCCTAGCACCCCTGCACCAGCCCCAGGCCCTGCGCGCCATTCGGTCCATGAAAACGCTGCGTCCGGACGTTCTTCAGACCGCCTCCTTCGACACGGCCTTTCATTCGTCGCAAGCCGACGTCGTGCGACGGCTGGCGATACCGCGCGCCATGCATGACGACGGAGTGCGCCGCTACGGCTTTCACGGGCTCTCTTACAAATACATCGCCGCGAAGCTTCGAGAGATCGATCGGCAAACAGCGAAGGGCAAGGTCGTCGCCTGTCATCTCGGCAGCGGCGCCAGCCTGTGTGCGATGGAAAACGGCATCAGCCGCGACACGAGCATGGGTTTCTCAGCACTCGACGGCATCCCGATGGCGACGCGCCCCGGCTGGCTGGATCCGGGCGCCCTGCTCTACCTCATGAGGACAGGAATGTCGCAGGCCGAACGGATAGAGGACTTCCTCTACCATCAATGCGGCCTGCTCGGCGTCTCCGGCATCAGCGGCGACACACGGGTTCTGCTCGATGACGAGAGCCCGGAAGCGGCCGAAGCCATTGATCTGTTCTGCCTTCGCATCTCAGGCGAAATCGGGCGGCTATGCGCCACGCTCGGCGGTCTCGACGCCATCGTCTTCACCGCGGGCATCGGTGAGAACCAGCCGCAGATCAGGACGCGCGTCGCACAAAGGTTGCAGTGGCTCGGTATCGAGATCGATGAAAATGCAAACAGCAGCAATTTGACCTCGGTCAACGCGGCATCCAGCCGCGTGAAGCTGTTCGTGATCCCGACCGACGAGGAACGGGTGATCGCAGAAGAGGCCGTTGCCCTGATCGCTTGACGAAAACGAGGAGATGCAGATGAATGCCGTTACCACACCGCTTTCGCCCGAAGACCTCGCATTGATCGACCGTTACTGGAAGGCGGCTAATTATCTGTCGGTCGGCCAGATCTATCTGATGGACAATCCGCTGCTGCGCGAACCGCTGAAACCGCAGCATATCAAGCCGAGGCTGCTCGGCCACTGGGGCACGACGCCGGGATTGAACTTCATCTATGCCCATCTCAACCGCATCATCAAGGCGCGCGATCTCGACGTCATCTATATATGTGGCCCCGGCCATGGCGGCCCCGGTATGGTCGCCAACACCTATCTCGAGGGTACCTATAGCGAGATCTATCCGGATATCTCCGAGACGACGGAGGGGATACAGAGGCTATTCAAGCAGTTTTCCTTCCCAGGCGGCATTCCGAGCCACGCCGCACCAGAGACGCCCGGTTCCATCCATGAGGGCGGCGAGCTCGGCTATGCGCTTGTGCATGCCTATGGCGCTGCCTTCGACAATCCCGATCTGATCGTTGCCTGCGTCGTCGGCGATGGCGAGGCCGAAACCGGACCTCTGGCGGCAAGCTGGCATTCCAACAAGTTCCTCAATCCGGCGCGTGACGGCGCAGTCCTACCGATCCTCCACCTCAACGGCTACAAGATCGCCAATCCGACAATCCTCGGCCGTGAAAGCGACGACGATCTCCGCGAGCTGTTCTCGGGCTATGGCTACGAACCCTTCTTCGTCGAGGGACATGAACCATCCGCCATGCATCAGGCGATGGCCGGCACGTTTGACCAAGTGTTCGACCGCATCCGCGACATACAAAAAAACGCGCGCGAAAAGACGTCGTCCGAAGCCATGCCGCGCTGGCCTATGATCGTGCTGCGAAGCCCGAAAGGCTGGACCGGCCCCAGGCAAGTCGATGGCAAGAAGGTCGAAGGCTTCTGGCGGGCACATCAGGTGCCGGTCGCCAACTGCCGAGGCGACGAGGATCATCGCAAGATCCTGGAAGACTGGATGCGCAGCTATGATCCGGATGACCTTTTCGATCATAGCGGGCGGCTGAAGGAGGAGCTGCGGGCGCTTGCGCCCGGTGGCCAAAAACGCATGGGCGCCAGTCCCCACGCCAATGGCGGTCTGCTGCGCAAGGAGCTTTCGGTTCCCCCCATTGAGGACTATGCCATAGAGATCGGCGAGCGCGGCAGCAGGCAGGTGCAATCCACCGAAATCCTGGGGCACTACTTGCGCGACACGCTGAAGCTCAATGATGCCAAGCAGAATTTCCGCATCTTCGGTCCCGACGAGACGGAATCGAACCGGCTCGGCAGCGTCTTCGAAGCCACGGATCGGGTCTGGATGGAGGCGATCGAGGATTACGATGTCCATCTGTCCCGCGACGGGCGGGTGATGGAGGTGCTGAGCGAACATCTATGTCAGGGCTGGCTGGAAGGATATTTGCTCACCGGTCGGCATGGGCTTTTTTCGTGCTATGAAGCCTTCATCCATATCGTCGATTCCATGTTCAACCAGCATGCCAAATGGCTGAAGGTTTCGCGCGAATTGCCGTGGCGCGAACCGATTTCGTCGCTGAACTATTTGTTGACGTCGCATGTCTGGCGGCAGGATCATAACGGCTTTTCCCACCAGGATCCGGGCTTCGTCGATCTCGTCGCCAACAAGAAGGCCGATATCGTGCGCATCTATCTGCCGCCGGACGCCAATACGCTGCTGTGGGTGGGCGATCATTGCCTCAGGACCTATGACCGGATCAACGTCATCGTTGCCGGCAAGCAGCCGGAATCGCAGTGGCTCAGCATCGATGAAGCGGCCGCTCATTGTAAAGCCGGCGTCGGCATCTGGGATTGGGCGAGCTACGAGGACAACACCATCGCCCCCGACGTCGTGATGGCCTGCGCCGGCGATGTTCCTACCATGGAGACGCTTGCCGCCGTCATGCTGCTGCACGAGGCGATCCCCGATCTCAAGATCCGCACGGTCAATGTGGTCGATCTCCTGGCTCTGCAGGACCCGCAACAGCATCCGCACGGCCTTGATCATCAGGCCTTCGACCAGATCTTCACGACCGATAAACCGGTGATCTTCGCCTATCACGGCTATCCCTACCTGATCCACCGCCTCACCTACCGGCGCACCAACCATGACAATATCCATGTTCGCGGCTTTATCGAGGAGGGCACCACAACGACGCCATTTGACATGACCGTGCTGAACGAGCTCGACCGCTACCATCTCGCCTTGGAGGCGATCAACCGTATTACCGGCCTATCGGCAAAGGTACCGGAGGTCGTGGATGGCCTGAAGGCAAAGCTCAGCAAACACCGCGATTACGTCCGCCTGCACGGCGAGGATATGCCGGAGGTTCGCGACTGGCGATGGAAACGATAGAACTGGACCGACATCGACAGCAAGCCGGAAATACCGCTTTGCAGCGGCCAAACCTCAGGATTTGGACGCGTGCTGCGGCTTTCCCTTTTGCTTGGTTGAGGCCATGTCGTGAAGCTCCTTTTCGCTCATCGAGTCGACCATGCTTTTCGACGCACCCTTCAGTTCGCTCTTCTTTTTTTCGCCACGTTTGGCGGCGAGCGCCGCACCCGCGGCCATTTGCTGTGATTTCGATTTTGCTGGCATGATGATGTCTCCTTTGGATCAGGTTGAAATTTTGGTGGCTTAGCCAGCGAAACGCACCAGCAGGATCACGAGGACTACGGCGGCAAGCCCACCGATGAACACCAGACGCTGCCACCGTCGCTTCAGGATGATCTCGCCTTGACGGGCATCTTCTGCGGAAAACGTGCGCGGTTCCTGCTTGTGCGAACCGTCTTGGTCCCTTTTGCTCATCGCAACCATCCCTCGGCGGTTGGAACCGCCGATCGTGTCAGCTTGCAAAGCGTGGCTTACGATTGGTAGCTGCCAGTAAGGCTTGCCTCTGCAAGCATGTGTTTCTTCACTTTCTGCCACATGGCTTCCGCGCCAGCAGCTTCGGGAAGCGTCATCCGCGGTACATCGAGCGCGGCAAGGCGGAAAACGTACCGATGCGGCGGATCGCCTGCCGGAGGACGCGGACCGTCGTAGCGGGCATTGCCAAAATCATTCTTGTAGAAACGCAGCGCCTGCTCCTGCATCGCATCCACGTTTTCAACCAAGCCGGTCCATTCCGCCGGAATATTGGCGATGCCGCAATGGCGGAATGTTCCCGCCGGCGCATCCGGATCCTCAATGATCAAGGCGAAGCTTTGGGTCCCTTTGGGAGCGCCGCCCCAGGCAAGCGGCGGAAATATATTTTCCCCATCCAGCGCGTATTTGCTCGGTATCGGCGCATTCTCAGCAAAGGCCTTGCTGATCAACGTCAAAGCCATTCGATCCTCCTCTTGCTGTCATGGATTCATGAGCCTGTGAAGTTCTGAACTTAAGGTGGAACACATCAGAATCATTATTGTTCCCCATAGGGAACATTCGCACTCATCCGCAGTTGTGGGAGCGTCCATGAAGGAGGAAAAAATGACGGACGAACGGTTCGAGTGGATCAGCAAGAGGGCCTACGCCATCTGGGAAGCAGCCGGCCGCCCCTGGGGCTGCAGCCACCATCACTGGGAACAGGCGGCCAAGGAGCGCGAGATCATGGAGAGAACGCGAGCCTCCGCCGACGGCGAAGAGGTGCTCGCGAGATTTCGACGGACGACTGTAATACGTCCATCCGCGAACGATGCTCAGGAGAGCGGGGAAGATACACTCTCCGACGACAGACGTGTCGGATAACTTCCAGTCATCGGCAGTTCCAGAGCCGTTCCGCTCCCAAATCCGGTCCCCTCACAGAGGAGCGGACATCCGCAACGCACATTCATCCCCCAAATCTCGGAAGCCTGCGTGCTAATTCTGCGTTCCGTCGCGATTTGGTTGGGCCGGTGTGCTCTTCGTTCCCTGCTGATTGTTCTCCGTTCGATCGGTTGGAGCGGGCTGAATGGATTGCCCTGCCGGCGGCGTATTGTCTATCGTGCCCGTCTGCGGCTGCCCGCTGGAGGAACTTATTGTCGGCGCCGGGTTCTGCGGTTTGTTGGGTTCGATATAACGACCCCAAACTTCAACGCCGGCCCATACGATTGCCGCCAGAACCAATGCCGCGATCAAGATGGTAGACAGGTGCGTACCACGCACGCCCTGGCGGGCCTCGGTCGCGGACAATTGCTTCTTCTGATCCTGGGGCTTCTTCGGTTCCTCGAATGCCATGGCAAGCCTCCATCTCTACAAATTCCATATGGACCTAACAGAGACGTCGAAAGATGGTTCCATCGAGGAGCACCCGCATCCGATCGGCATTAAACCGGAACAATGCGCTAAGCCCGGCGTTAGCCCAACGAGGCTACAGATCGTGCCAAGCGGACGCGATGGTGCTGAAGAATATGGAGATTTTTCCGCTTTCTCTCCATAGCCAACGAAACGGCAGTCGAGCTTCCTACCCATCCGATTTGTAGCCTTTCCAATGTTCGAGGAGATGAAAGATGGATAAGCCTTTGAAGCTTCACCGTCTGGTCTCCATCGCGGCCGACGACCCCCGCAAGCGTCTTTCGCGACAAAAACCATATGCCCTCATCGAGGTGAACAATGGCAAAGAATATAGTCAGCGCGGTGTCGCCGAAGGCACCATCGGCGTCGACACCATCATCTCCACCCAGGTCTGAGTGGTCGCGCCTTTCGAACAGCCGCAGCATGATAGCCAAATCCGGACGCTTCCTGCTGATAACGGCGCTAACGGCTGTCGTGTCATCGAATTTCGTGTTCGCACAACAGCAACCGAACGACGATCGATGCAAGGCAGAGGATACCAACCGGCAGGCTGACAACAAGCATGCGGAAAGCGGGCAGACGTCGGCGCCGGACGGCAATTCCAGCCAGAAGCTGTCCGACTGCGGCGGCGTGCTGAAACCACCGTCAGTTGGCGACAGCAAAATGGAAAAGCCCGCGCCGCAGGTCGGCAACACGCCTGTCATCAAGCCCGGCGATCAGCCGAAAGAACAGCAGAACGGCCAACAGCCAGGCGAATAATGCCGATCTGTCTTATGGCTTTGGTTCGGGTTGCTCTATGGGACCCTGTGTGACGGCACCCGAGTCTCGATTATCGCTCGACGTAAACGGCTTGATGACGAGAATCGCCAGAATGGACGCGATCATGAAGCCGAAAATGAGGAGCAGAAGCATTCGCATGTCGAAGTCCTGATCCTATGAGGATTTGCGCACGGTAAGATTGCTGTCATGCCCAGTTATGCCGCTGGCTTGCCGGGAGATCGCCTCGGCGCGCTGCTTGGCCTCGTGATTTTCGACGGATCCTTCGACAATGACGCGCCCGTGGCTGACGGTGACGAAGATGCTCGCCTCGTTGAGCAATCGATCGGCTTTCAACCTGCCTTCGATTTCGGTACGGATTTCCCCATCCGTTCTTTCCTGCACCAGCGTAGAGGTCTTGGCTGGCAGGTCTTCAGAGATCCTGCCGTCCCCG
Organism: Rhizobium pantanalense; assembly: GCF_030182525.1. Taxonomy (NCBI): domain Bacteria; kingdom Pseudomonadati; phylum Pseudomonadota; class Alphaproteobacteria; order Hyphomicrobiales; family Rhizobiaceae; genus Rhizobium; species Rhizobium pantanalense. The sequence continues at coordinate 254,628 of NZ_JAQJCH010000012.1, read as the reverse complement.
ACCTCCCCTGATCGGGAGATCGTTCTGATATCGGAAATCTTGACGGAAACTTCATCGGCCGTTTGCTTGCGCTGCCGATCGCATTCGGCTGAATCCTCGCAGCGTGCGTCATCGGTCCCATGCTCAGGCGGAATTTCCTCTGACGAATGTCGCTTCGTTTCCTCGGCTGCGATATCCCCCGAACCACCGGCTGCCTGATCAAGCGCCTGAAGTGTGCGTATATCGCCGCGTTCCGGAGAATCCTTTGCCTGTTGCTTGGTTTCGGTCATGGTTTTCTCCCTCTTTGATTAGGGACAAACTTTCACCGCTGCGGAATGTTCCGATCTGGGACTTGTCTCAAGTTCCAGTGGTCAGCATTTCCAAAGATACGACCTTATAATGCTCTTGAAGGGACGTCAGCAGCTGCGCACCGCCGCCATCCAGCCCTGCCTGCCGCCATCGCACCTCGTAGGAAATATGCGCAACTGCCTCGGTCGAGCCCGCCGCCTTGCCGACAAAAGAGAAGACATATCCGAGCGGTTCAAGCACTGCCTGCATATCGGTGATCCCAACGCCGGCATCGCAAGGCCGCTCTATCACGATACGCGCCTTCTGCCTGCGCGGGATCAGCCTGTCGAACTGCTTAAGCGGCGATAGCACCACAAATGCAATGAGGGCGCCGGCCGAACCGACAATGAGTTGACCGCCGCCGATGCATAGGCCAACGGCCGTCATGATCCACAGCGTCGCAGCCGTCGTTACGCCGGTGACGAGATCTCCGCGCTTAAGGATGGCACCGCCGCCGATGAAGCCGACGCCGGTCAGGACGCCGAGTGGAAAGCGCAGCACATCCATCGAGGCAAACGATTGTGACGTCTTGCCCAATGTGGACAGCAGGAGATTAGCCTGGATCATCGACAGGCACGCGGCAAGCCCGACGAGAATCGTCGTGCGAAACCCGGCCGCGTGCCCGCCCATCTCTCGATTGATGCCGATCAGACCTCCGGCGACGATAACCAGGACCAGACGGACGACAATATCCAGCCAATCCGCATCCACCTGCATGATATCGCTGAGGTCAGGCATGATGTCCTCCCAAGGAGTGTCACCACCGGGATTTTCCAGTTGGGGAACATCGTAGAAGGCGTTTCGTTCCATCCTCGATCGGAGCCGGTCAGGAAAACCACCATTGAGGCAGCATGATGATATGTGGCTCTCTTGTCAGTTCGAGGGAAAGCGCTTAGCCAGAAGATCGCTCGCGCCACTATACCGCGAACTGCTTCCTGCAATGGGAAGCGACCATATCGATTCGACATACCCTGCGAGGCCATATGATTTCCGAAAACCGTGAGAAGGGACCCATTGCAGGGATTGCGCTCGCCTGCGCGGGATATGCCTGCTTCTCACTTCAGGACGCGATGGTGAAGTGGCTGGTCGCCAGCTACGAAGTACCGGAGATCCTCTTCATGCGAAGTCTGGTCATCGTGCTGGTTGCAGGCGTACTCGTCCGTTATCGGCGCCATCCGTCAATTTTCAAGAGCCCCTATCGCGGCACGGTCACCCTGCGCGCCGGGCTGATGCTGCTTGCCTGGCTGCTGTTTTACAATGCGGCCCGCTATCTGGGTCTGGCAGAACTGACGACACTGTACTTTTCGGCGCCGATCATCGTCGTGGTTCTGTCGATCTTCGTTCTCAAGGAGAAGGTCCATGCGGGCCGCTGGATCGCCTGCATAGGAGGCTTCATCGGCGTGGCGATCGCGGCAAATCCAAGCCATTCGCCCAACCTCCTGCCCGCCGCCATGTGCATCGTCGCGGGTTTCTGCTGGGCTTGGAGCACGATCCTGATCCGGCTCGTCAGCCGAAGCGAGACCACGCTTACCCAGATGTATGCCACGAGCCTGATATTCGGCATTGCCTGCGCCCTGTCATTTCCATGGACATGGAAGACCCCTGACGCGAGCGGCTGGGCACTGATGCTGACCCTCGGCATTATCTCTACGATTGGGCAGTTTCTGCTCTATGAGGGCTTTCGATACGCACCCGCTTCGACGCTGGCGCCCATCGAATATAGCGGCCTCGTTTGGGCTTTCGTGTACGGCTATGTGATCTGGGCCGAGATTCCGGCGACGAACGTCTTTGCCGGCGCCCTCCTCATCATCGCCTCGAGCTTCCTGCTCATCCTGTGGGAGCGCCGCATGGCGCGCCCAGAGGAAAAACGTGAAATACTGAGACGCCACCGGTAGATGGCCCGCCTGCTCTCGAAAACCGCAAGCCAGCCGCGCGAAAACGCGTGGCGGCTTTACGGCAAGGATACCGAAGATCGGGCTATCAATCGGCTGAAGCCGATCTGCCAGATCGCGCCGCACTCCGGGTCTTCGACCTAGCACACGCCGTTGTCCCGAAAAGCCGTCACATTGCTTTGCCGCCAGCCAGCCGGGCTGCGCGCTGCCGGCGGTTCGCCTCCAAAGCCCGCTGAAAATCCAGATCGGTTTGCGCGTGGTGACGGAGATCCTCGAGAAACTGAGAGACGCCATCAAGCGTATCGACGACGACATGTCGCAGACCGCCGCCAGCATCGATCAGGTCATGGCTGACGCTCACGCCGAAACCCCCGGCGACCTTGCGAAACCACGCCGAGCGCCAGCGCTTGAAACCGTCGGGATCCGACTGAAACTCCGCAAGCAGGATCTTTTGCTGGTCAAGCCGCGCGAGGAACGCCTCAACCACGCCCTGCGAGCCGGCCTTCGGCCTTTCAGCCTTCCTTGCAATCCATTTTTCAAGAAACTGAAACCCGGGCTGCGAAGCCGTTGCTTCATCATGATCGATAACCGTCTCGGAATCCGGTGTCGGCTGCGCCGCGCAATCCGCGGGCGCAGACGCGCTTGGCTGCGTTTCCTGCTCCAGCGCCAGGGTCTGCTTTAGATCGGCAGCAAGCTCTCCCCAGATCGATCTTGCCGATTCGACTGGCTTTGCTTTCGTTCGGCGGGAGGATTTGATTTCGATAATGAAGGGTTTTGTCTGTTTAACCATGATATTTCAGTGTGTGCTCGACGACGGAGCGCAATTGATGGACAATCAGCATTGATGAGCGGCTGGCATTCTCTGAGAACAGCGACCGTCGTGCGGCGATCGCTTGCGATCACTATGGGCCAAGGCCGTACACCAAACCGATCGATGAAGCAATCTCGCCGCTCCCGTCCAAAAAAGCCGTCAGCACACCGGACCAGATCTACAGCAAAAACAAGACAGGCATGTAGCAAAGGTGAAGAATATCCACCTCTTGAAGCAGCATGCTCTTTCTGTCCGGCAAGGTGAAACTCGCATCTTCGCATTGCAGATCCCGCATCGTGTCGCTATGTTTTAGGAAGGCACACGAACAGCAAAGGAGGTTGCCTATGTCATCGCGGGACGCCTGATCCAGCAATATCAAGACTTCTGCCTTGCCAAAGGCATCAAATTCACACGCATAGACTCCGTAAGGCCGCACGATAATACCACGCTCTTCTGCAACGCTGGGATGCAGCAATACAAACACCTCTTCACCGACCCTTCCCATATTGGTACTGTCGCCAACACTCAGGCCTGCTTGAGAATGGGCGATTTCGACGAGATCGGGGACGGAACGCATTTCCTTCATTTCACGATGCTGGGGCTTTTCTCGTTCAGGGAAATGACTGTCGGCGACGCCATCGATTTCTGGCTCGAGTTTCTCGGAACCCTTGGCCTCGTGCCCGATCATGTCACGATCCATCCGGATCGCCTCGAAGAATGGACGCCGTTCTATCGCGGCCGCATTCCCGTTATTCCGGATGACGAATGCACCTGGAGCGACGGCAGCATCAGCGGATATTGCACAGAGTTCTATAAGGAAGGCATCGAAATCGGGAACATTGTCAATCCGCTCGGAACCTGTATCGACGTCGGTTTCGGCGCCGAACGCCTCGACATGATCGTGAACGGCACTCCGCCGGCTGATGCACTCGACACGTTGCGCGACACGGTCACGACGATCGTGGAGAGCGGCTACAAGCCGGGAAACAAGGAGCAGGGATATGTCTTGCGAAAGCTCCTTCGCCGCATTCATGTGATGGTCGGAGCACTGGACCATCCCTTTTTCGAACAGGAAGTCGTGCGTCAGGAACGATTGCGCTCCAGATATTTGCGCCTTCGCGAAAAATATCCCGACATGCCGCCGGAATGGTGGTTCGACACGCATGGCATCGATGTCGCCGACCTGCAGGCGATGAGCGGAACGTAGCGTCGACTGATGATGAAGCGGCGAGGGAGATCGTGCGAGCGGTCGCCTTCGCCGCCCTTCCGGAAACACGTGAGGACGTGGAGCCGACCAATTCATGGGAAGTCGGCAAGATCCTGAATTTCCGGAGATCACTTTGTGCCCGCTGGCAGTGATATCGGAAGCTTTCTATTTGTAGCCGTAAAAAGGTGACGTGCGACCGGACGGAAGCGTCTCAATCATCATCCGCTATCTGCCTGCATTGCCTGAAAGGCGGCGCCGAAGCCGGTCAGAGAGATTGGAAGCTCCGCCATGTTTCCCTGCATCATCCGGATCGAGACTTTTCCCGACTTTTCCTTCATCAAGGCGGCTAGCATCTCGGGTGGGCACAACCCCTCCACCAGGCATCCTTGCGTGGTGCAGCGCGATACCTTCGCCATTGTCGAATATTTGCTGCCGAAGCCAATCTTCACACCACCCTGAATAGCAAAACCGAGCGGAAGAGCCATCTGCATGCCGACCTTCTTGTCCGCGGAACGCGCCATACTGATGACCATGAACACCTGCTTTTGATCCGGTGACGTCAATCGGTAGACGATCTGGCAGTGCGGCTTCATCGTTTTGTCGGCCGCGCATTGCAATGTCCACGCATCGAACTTCTGTTCGGTAATTTGCGGACCGGCCGGTGCGGATGTAGCCGGAGCTGGCGCCACGGCATTGGATGGATTGGTCTTGCCGGCATCCGGCGTCACATCTTGAGGCCCCGATTGCGGCGCCCCTGAGCTATTATCAGCCCCAAGCGCGGAGGAAACACCCGCTCCACAAAGCGAGAAAACCACGCAACAGACTAATGTCTTCAAATATAAATTCATGCCATCCTCCCGATTTTGTTTGCAATTTTATAGTAAAATTGAAATAATGTCGAATATCGATCAATTTCAAATTCGTTTAAAGAAGATAAAATTTCGAAGAATTTCAATTCATTTATTCAATGGGGGAAATATAGGCGTTTAATATCCTGATAAAACGCAGGGGAACGATTCAGATGACATCAAAACTCGTTTTCGGTTACTCCCTGATCGTCATGCTCGCGCTGACCGAGGGCGCCGTATGCGACGAAAGTTATCTGCAACAGGCTTCCTCCGCGGAAGCAAATCCCGCCTTCGTCGAACAGCTGCCGGAGACATCCGTCATGCCCGCCCACCAGCTGCCGACTAATCGCCGGGCGACACCGCGCAAGCAAAGGCGGGCATCACGAACACAGGCAAACGTCCGATTGGTAAGCAGCATCTTTCCGAATGTCGGCAATGGCGTGACCGAGCGGGCCGCACCCGCACCGACCGATGGCCACTTGCCGACGGTTGGATCGGGCACAGTATCACGCTGACTGCATTTCGACGGCGGACAATGAGATATGCAGCGGGCGATCGTCTCGTGCGCGCGGCCAAAGCGAGACCGCCGATAAGAGCAGCAGCAAATATGGAACCGAAGGGTTTTCGGCCAGCTGAAATTTCGAGAGCGGCATGTTCGGAGCCGAGAATTCGATATCGGCTCGAGAGTGCGATTCAGGAACAGTATCGACATGATGCATCCCAGTAAAATCATTGCTGTTACGACCATCTTGCTTCTTGCCGGCACGCTTGGCTCAGCCGATGTCCTAGCAAGCAGCCAACCCATTATCCGACGTTCCGGATTTTCTGAGACCCAAATTCCCCAGGTGAAAGGACGTATTCCGCCGAGGACGAACGGTAACCTGGAGAAAGGACCTGCCGCCAAGGCTCCGGTCAAACCAAATCCGAATGCCAGCATCCAGAATGGAGCGGCGACCTGCGGACCTGACAACGCACAATCTGAGATCTGCCGGAAAAAATGATCTGGCGCCGGCAACGATCATGAGCTCTTCGGCCTGTCCTTGACCACAATGGGCTGGGACGCGGCCTCCACGGCCGGTTGCGCTGCGCTGGCGGCGGGAACGGCGACTGCCGGGCCGATCGGCCGACCGTTGGCATCGAGCTTGTACGTCATGGCTCTTTGATGTTCGTCCAGATATCGCATAAACGCCGCGCCGGCCGCCGCATCCCTGAATTGCCACAGCCCGTTCCTTACGCCCTCGAAAATCAGCGAATAGACTGCGAGCTGGATACCTTCCTGGACGCCCAAGGTCGTGGGCGCATTTCGTGTAATACCGCCCTCGATCTGGAGCAGCTGGTCGACGCCGACGAAACGGAACGCCGATCCCTGCAACTGTACGGAATAGATCGTCTTGGTCGTGCTGACAGAGGCTAGCACCCGGCCCGTACTGACGCTGACGGCCCGCAAGGATACGGTCACAATGTCCTTGCGGTACTGCGTGTTTCCGCCGATCCCGAGATAATTGGCACCGATCCCGCCCGTCGTTTCATTGGAATCATAGCCGATGATACCGCCATCCAGCAGCACGCCAGCAAACCGGAGCGGCGGGATGCCGCCAGCCTTCGCGCCGTAAACCGCCGACCTGGTGTTCTGGATGATCTGACGCTCCTGCAGCAGTGATTGCAGATCCGTGCGCTCGACGACATTGAACCAGTCGCCGTTACCAGCCTTGGTCAGCACGTCAGTCAACAGCTGCGCGCCGCCCTGCGTCAGAGCACGGGAATATTCGGCAAAGTTTTCGTTCGGTTTGTTCTGTCCTGTCAGATCGGGAAACGAATAGACCGCCACATCGAGCTTTTGTATGGGTGGCGGCAGACTCTCCAATGCCACACCTGACTTGGTGGCAGGCATAAGCGTCGCTGGAGTACTCATAGGGTCGAGGCTGCTGCCCGCGGCGGCGCAGCTGCCAAGACCCAACCCGCATAGAATGGCTGCGACAGGAAAACCAACATGTGACATGGCCGCTCGAATAAATCGCTCCCAACAACGCCGAACGATGACGCAATCAACTTGGCTCAAGGATTGGCCGGCACCTGGCCGCTCTGGATCACGATGACCGGAGATGTTCCGGTTGAGCCCGTACCTTGATTGACATTCCCAAGATTGCTCAAGGCCTTATCGAGACCGGAGAGATCCGGCGTCTGCTGCTGCCCCGACTTGACGCCGGCACCCTGCGTCTGTGCCGTCGAAAGCAGGAATGAACCATTCAACGGATTTCCCCCGAATGTCGGATTGGTCGGCTGATAGACCAATTGCCCCGCCATAGCCGGCGCCGTCATCAAGGCTAACAAACCAACTGTAATCATCGCCGCATCTATTCTCATTACTATTCCCCTCCCTTGTTTTCAAAGGCTGCTGCGCCCACTCAACGTTTGATAAGCAAGCCGCCACCCGGCAAACGCGCGATCAGCACATTGACAGGTGCCGAACCAGCAGGCTGAAGAACACTTACGTTCAGGCCTGCGCCATTCAGCAGTACGACATTCGACTTCAGATTATTGCCGGATTGCAGGACGTTGATATTGCCGTAGTTCCCTATGATACCGGCAGTCGAGCTGTTACCCGTTCCTGATTGAAGGTGATACACGCTGTTGCGCGTTCCTATTTCTAGCGTCCTTGCCAGGTTATTGCCTCGTGGCACTATGATTGCTTCCGGCGTACTGGCCATACCTGCTGAAAGGTAGGACGACGAAAGATGATATTGTTGCTGCTGCTGAGGTGGCAGATTTCCGAGTTGCACCGTCGTCGTGACATTCACCGGGATCTGGGCGACATAGGCCGTCTCGGCTCGGCATTCCGTTGCAATCTGGCAGAACGAAGCAGCCAAGACGAGAGCGGCGCCGAGCGCGAATTTCGTATCGTTCAGGCGTTTCATTCTGATAATCTGCATTGTGATGTACCTCGATCGGTTTCGATCAACAGTCTTGCACTCAGCTCTACCCCGTTTTCTGCATCGACCATTGTCGTGGCAAGAAGGTTCTCTGCTCCTGGCTTTAATGCGAAGCTACCTTGCTGAATGCTCTGGCTTGAACCTGCTGCGCTATGTTTGAAAAGAACCAGCCTGTATGTTCCGGATACTGCTACTACAGACTTTGCAATCGCCCGCACCATAAGAAACTCATCCCTCCTGTCTGCTCTGATCAGGCACTCAAACTCGGCCTGAGACGAGGCAGGAGCGGCGTACGCGAACAACAAGGCCGCGGACAAGAAGGATTTCAGAAGCAAGATGAATGTTGATCGCCCGACATTGATTCCGGCATACATGGCTGGTTCAGCTGCATTAAAGGAGGAGGCGGACATTTGCTTTCGCCTCCTCCATCGGCTCACTCAGTGCTGGACCGTAACGGCCGTGTTGCGATAGCCGAACTGGGCCGTAACCGACGTGTTTGTCAGGCCGCTCGAGCTGGTCTGAGAGGTAACGGCATAGTTTCCCGAACCGATCTGGATGGTTCCCTGAAGGTTCGAACCGCTGACGGGGAACACGGTTTGCAGTCCCGATTGCGAGGCGATCGCGGTGTTGCGATAGCCGGCCTGCACGATCATCGAATTGTTGGAGCCGAGCGGATTGGCGATCTGGGATGTCAGAGCGGTGTTGCCCACACCGAATTGCGCCGTGGTCGCCTTGTTCGTGCCGAAGAACGACGACTGGCCGGTCATGGCGAAGTTATGCGCGCCCGCCTGGAACGTGTCTTGCGAGTTGTTGCCGCCCGCCTGATCGGCGAAGGATATGTTGCCCCAACCGAATTGCGTCGTCGACGACGAATTGCCGTTGAAGCCGATAACACCGAACTGAGAGGTGACGGCAAAGTTGCCGGCGCCGACCTGCAGCGTCGTCTGGTCATTGCCGCCGCCGTCCTGGCCGACGATGGCGCCGTTACCCCAGCCGAACTGCATGGTACTGGAGTCATTTCCGCCGTGCTTGCCGTCGGTTTGGTTCGTCGAGGCGAAGTTCAAGCCACCGACCTGCAACGTGTCTTGGGAGTTGTCTCCTTTTGACTGATCCGCGAAGGCAGAATTGCCGAAGCCGAACTGGGCGATCGTCGAGTTGTTGTCCGCGCCGTCCCGCTGCAGGGTCGAGGCGAAGTTCATGACGCCGGCCTGGAACGTGCTCTGATCGTTCGTCTTGCCTTTCTGGTCGGCGAAGGCGACGTTACCGTCACCGAATTGCAAGATGGCTGATGTGTTGGACTTGGCCTTGTCCTGATTGGTGACGGCGAAGTTGCCGACGCCATTCTGGAATGTCAGAGCATCATTATTGCCAGTGTTCTGACTGACGAAAGCACCGTTGAACGCACCCACCTGGCCGATAAACGATTCATTTTCGGCTGGCGGCGACGGTGGTCCGGCAAGTGTCAAAGACGTGCTTGCCAGCAAGACGGCGAGAGCTCCAATCGTCCTCATGTGATCCTCCCTGTTCTCCATGACGGGGCAAGCGACCATTCGCCGCCCTCGAGCTTTTTAATAGGCCGCGGAAGGAGAACCGAACAAGAGAACCGTTCGGACTAAGACAGCAACGCAGATCTATGTGAAATAGAAATAGCCTACCTCGAAATGAGTAACGGATTAGATGTGTATCGCTATGACGTATGAGCTATACTCTTCTTTGATTAGGCGTTCTAACCCATATGAAAGCTAGATAGATACAATCCAAGTGTGCAGCAATTCATGCTACTCATAGATAGCTTCGATGAAAGGCTTGCCACATGATAATGGATTAGTTGACAGCTATGGCTACGTTTGACAGTCTCGTGGCATCCGAAGCAATCGTTAAAGTTGAGATTCAGCTTGGTCGAAAGCAGTCACCCAAGCGGCTGCTTTTCGCGACGCCAAGCTTTGTGAACTGGTTGAGCGAACGCGTAAGCAAGGACGAACCATCGTCGCTCGGAGCGGTCCTCAGGCCTGTCGAGCAGCTGGATTTTCTTTTCTATACTTTCGTTTCGGGGAAACCACTCATTCATTGCAGACAATTCCGGGCAATCCGGGTCGAACGAAATGCGGTTTGGGAACTGAAGACTGTCGATTTCCGCATATTCGGCTGGTTCGCCATGCGCGACTGTTTTGTCGCCGTCTTTGGAGACTGGGCCGACCATGTGAAGGACCATGATCTTTACCGCGGCTATCGGCTGGAGGTGCGCCGATTGCGCCGCACGCTTGGTGTGGATGATGCGTTGTGCGTAGAGGGAGTAAATCCGGAAGATGTCATTTCGGTTTGAGATAGGGGCGCGGGCGCGGGCGGCCAGCCGTTTCATCGCAGATGTTCGTAGCGACCTGGCCGCCGCCGTCCTCGAAAGGCGGTCGCAGAAAGGGTTTACTCAGCAGCGACTTGCGGAGTTGGTCGGCGTCAGCCGAAAGGATCTGAACCGTTATCTCTGCGGGCAGACAGAGCTTCCGCTTCGTTCGATTGCGGATCTCGCCTGGGCGCTCGACAAGGAAATCCACATTGAGCTGTGCGATCCCAAGGGGTCGGCAGCAGACGGCGGTTACCTCTCCGAAGCGGAGACGCGGGCGGCTATTCATCCCGCTCGTTCCGGCGGAGCGGTTTCCTGGAGCTCTTCAAGGGCCATCCGCACGATAATTGCTCGTGGCAACAACGATCGGGACGATTGAAACACATGCGCTATGGATATTGCATCTTTTGCGACGACGTTCGCACCGAAATCGGCGAAAAGCTCAGCTTCATCGGCGTCTATAGCGGCGTACTGATGCTGCCGGAATTTCCCTTTTCACTGCCGAAATTCTGCGTGCATGTGAATTTGATCACCTTGGCGACGGAACCTTACCGATCGATCGTTTTGCGCTGCACTGCGCCTGGCGACCGTCAGCCGCTTCTTGAAGAGCGATTGGATGCCGCTCAGCTCAGCGAGCAGAAGGATGTCGTGGAGGATGCGGAGACGAGCGATATTCCGATCAACGTTGTTGTCGGCGCCAGCCTTGTCTTTTCACCGCTAAGATTGCGTCAGCCAGGTCTCCTGACCGTCAGCGCGATCATCGACGACAAGCCTGCGGAGATTGCTTCCCTGCGCGTCGCCCAACGCTGATCGAGAGCATTTCTGCTTTGGGCGCAGCGTGGGAAATGCTTCATCCCAATTGCTTTCACGCAATTGTGCACGCTAAACCGCTTTCCCTTTTGCTGGAATTACCAAGAGCCTGCATGTACTTCGGCCGCCAAACAATATCGGCATTGCCGAATGCGGTCGTCCTTCGACATTCCGTCGCAACGATGAGGATATTGCCCCGCTCGTCGCGCCAACGACACAAAGCTCAAACGCCGGAAAAACATGTCTACGGCGGCCGGTCTATCAGGGTGTCGGCAAGGCAGTTCAAATGTGCGGGAACTCGGCCTTTGCCTGTGATCTTTCGGCGGGAATCAGCCGCCGGCACTTTTCCGTCAACTGACTATGGCTTTAAGAGTCGGGGTTTTGCGAACCTGCCCTGCAAGGCATTCCCTGCGCCGGGGCCGATCGCTTCCAGCTGAAGCGACACGGCGCTTTCCGGCATTATTTACATGATCGATGGCCGCGGTCGGCCGGCCTGTTATCGAACGAGTTCCCGGATCTTGTAGGCAACTTCCGTCCGGTTCGTCGCATTCAGTTTCTTCATGATATTGCGAATGTGCACTTTGACCGTGCTCTCGCAAAGATCCATCTCATAGGCGATGATCTTGTTTGCCTTGCCTCGCCTCAAAGCCTCCGCGACGACGACTTCGCGTGGCGTAAAGAGGCTGTCTAGGCAGCAGTTGCGGCTGGCCACGGGTGCGATCGCCTCCTTGGCAGCCAGCAGGCTGCTTGCCGGCACGAAGACACCGCCCGCCCGTGCGAGAGCCACCGCCTCGGCGGCAACCTTGATTCCGACGCTGGTCGGGATATAGCCACGGGCGCCGCACTCCAGCGCATGCAGCAACTGCGCAAGCTCGTCGCCATCAGCGCCCACGATCACCGGGCTCGTCTGGAATCTTTCCACCAGAGCGCAGATCTTGGCACTCACATCCGCGTCAGAAACCTTGCGGCCGCCGATCATGAAGAGAACCGCGGACGGTAATACTTGCATATTGCGCATCTGCCATTCGTCGAGCGAACCTACGGTGACGATATGCATGGCGCTATCGCATTCGGTCAGACTTTTCGACAGGCACTCGCGATCGAGAGCGCGAGAATCTATGAGAAGAATATAGTCTTCCCATTCATCGATCCCGGGCGTGCCGGATGCGATGAATGGCCTCAACGTGTCGGATGTCCGAACTGAAATGATGCGTGCGCCCGTGTCTGACGTGAATTTTTCACTTGTGAGCGATTGTCCAATCATGGCCGTTACCCCCAACTTTTAAAATGGCCTTTGTATTTCTTGCAACCATTAGAGTATTTACTCGATTTAAAGAGAATAACATCCGTTTAAGCCGAGGCTTTTCTTGAGTTCCCATATTTCTCCCCTCTTTTTAGGTTTATGTTACCGTAGTAATTGCTTATTTTGTTTTTCCGCGCATTAACATATGTTAATAATGAATTTAAATATTGCATAAAATAATTCTTTCTTGCTCCATTAGTAATGGAGACAAAGTATTGCTCAAACCATAGTTGTATCGAAACAGGATTCGTCGAAGTCGACGAGATCGGCTAGACGCGGCCGATCGAGAAAGGCGACAATGCCGTTGCGGAAGGACAGCAGGCCCGCTTCACGCATGTCCCTGAGGACGCGGTTGATGTGCACGGTCGACAGGCCAACCGCGTCACCAATATCCGCCTGGGTCAAAGGACAATCGAAGTATTCTGCGTTTGCATAGTCTCGCGAGGTGCCGATGCGTGCCCCGAGCTCGAGCAGCAGGTAGCCGGTTTTCTCCAGAGCGTCACGGCGCCCTATATTGGCGAGCCTCTCCGACATGCGCGCCTGATGTCGCACCAGTTCAGCAATGACGATACGATAAAAAAACGTTGGTGCTTCGATCTTCGGCAGAGAGGTGAAGTCGGGGAAGACCATCACCGTGACATTGGTGATCGCTCGCACGGTCTCGCGCGAAAGCGCCGTCAGGGATGTCGAAATCATATCGCCACGCAACACGAATTCCGTCATGAAACGCGTGCCGTTCGGCAGCATCTTGCTGCGCGAGGCCCACCCATCGAGCACAAAGAGAAGACGCGGCGTATCGCTGTCGTAGTCGCAGATCGCACTACCTGCAACAAAAGTCCGCGCTACACCACCGAGGCTGCGAATATGCTCAATTGAAAGCTGCGCTGCCATGCCGTCATCCCCTCGGACGAAAAGCATATTTCGAATGCTCCAAGTGCCATTCGAAAATATATTTTTCGTGAGTTCCAAGTATTTAATACCATAGAAAATCCACGATGTCTTTATTGCAAATCGATATCCGCTGTTCCTCGAATTTTTACCGCCATAGCGGGACAAAATTCGACGCCTTTATGTATACTTTTTAGTATTTCCGTCCGCGTCACAAAATCTATACTAACCGCCTCTTGTATCGTTTTGCGTGCACCTATATTTGCGACATAGCACATTGGTCGCGCTCGACCAGATGCCGCCGCATGTTGGAGATTCCGGCGCGGGCTTCCGAAATCGTGTCGCGATGGCGGCGCGCCTCTATGCCTTCCTGCTGTGCTGCCTTCAGGAGCAGGGCGACGTGCTTCGGCGGCGGCGATGTTCCCTTTATGAAGTAGGTTTCGCGCCCGACCGAGTTGAAGAAGCCTTCGACCTTCCTGTCCCAAGCCAAGCCGACATGCGGAATTCCGAGTGCATAGGCGGCAATGCAGGCGTGCAATCTGTGAGCTAGAACCACATCCGTCGACTGGATGATCTGGATGAGATCGATCGGAAGCCGCGGCCGTCTGGAAATATCAAGGGTGCCGGACCTGACGATACGATGCTTGGCGACAGAAGCACCGATACGCTCCGCAAAGGCTTGATCCTCTTTGGCTCCGTTGCAGAACAAGACCACATGCTGGCCGTCATCCAGGAGAAGTTCGATCAGATTCCGGTAGGCTTCAACATCGGCAAAGGGGATACCAGCGGTCTGAACGGCACCGTGCCGATACAGGACGATGGGATCTGTCACGCACAGACCTATGGTCAAAGGGCCTTTGAACGGAACGCGCGCACCCTCATGCCCCCGTGAGGCCTGGATCAGCAGTCCGGGATCACGCACGATCTTCGCACCAGGCCCATCGGGAAAGTGCTCGCGCCAGGTATCCTGCGCAAAACCGTCCCGCACCGAAAGATGAACAAGGCGCGCTTGCTTCAATCGGGCAAAGAGATGATATGCGGGCTCCGACCAGTGGCCGCCGACCCCAACCGCATAGATCGCCAGCGGCCGATCGTACCGTACGACGCAATCGAGCACAGCACCGATCTTCAACGGGAAATTGAGATCGTCGTCCTGAAACAGGTTCCCGCCGCCGATCACGACGGCATCGGCAACCGCAACCTTCTCTTCCCATTGTCCGCGAAGCGCGCGCAGCCTGCGTTCCAGGACTGCGCGAACAAGCCGCCGACGGGCGCCTGCGGGCAGTCGATGGAGCAATCCCAGCACGAGCCGTCTGCGGCCGCCATGACCTGTCGCGAAGGCCTGACGTCCGGCAAGATCGATCGTCTCCACTTCGATCTCATCCCTGCCGTTCGCTAAGGCGGATTCGATGCATTCAGCAAGCAGCCCGTCGCCAAGGTTTTCGCTGTATTTGACGTTGAAGACGACAATCTTCATTGCAGCTCCCCGATGGTACGCAACTGCGGGCTGTAGTCGCTCCGGATCTGCAGTGCGCCGACACTCAGCGCGGAAATGCAGCCAGCGAGGATGTAGAACATCAGTCCGAGGTCATACACCGTACCGGACGTGGCCGCTGAAATGAGAACCGTGATGATCCCGGCCTTGGCGGCGCGCAGAACCGCAGTGGTTTCCCGCGATGATGGATGCGAGACGCCCAAGTCGGCCATGAGCAGCCGAGCGACGAATATCGCAAACAGCAGCGTGCCGAAGATACCGATATTGGACAGCAGCACCAGCCCGAAGCTCGACGCCCGCGCGCTTCCAAGGCCGGCGCCAAAGCCGCTCGTGTCCAGAAAGGCCTGGTAAGCCATGGCGTTCCACATGAAGCGCTCGCGCCCTGATTGACTATCGGCCTTCGAAAAGAGCATCTCGTCCAGAAAATCGTGCAGATTATGCGCGAGCTCCGGCATGACGATGAGAACGAAGAAGACGACGAGCGGCATGCTCGCCAGAATGGACACGATCAGAACGGGCCGGCCGGCGCCGGGTTCGCGACGGGAGGCCAGAAATGACTGCAGGCTGAGGATCGGCAGGATGGCGGCGAGCCCGACAAGTGCGGTCGCCGACGTCGACAGGATCAGCGCAACCAGCAGCAGACCAGAGAAAGTGCCCGTGGCCTTCGAGCGGATGCCCCCAAGCCAGAGGCTGGTGACGATGGCAAACAGCACGAGCGTGAAATCGGCGAAGGCCGAGGCTTCGGGAAAAGTTCCTGAAATGCGCTTCAGCCCGCCCTTTTCGGCATTGGTCAGGAGTGCGTAATTGGCTGTCCGCACGAAACTCAGCAGAAAGTCCGTATGGGTGAAATGGGTCACTATATCGGCGAGCGCGAAGCCGAGATTGACACCGACGACAACCAACATGCCGTTGATAAAGGCCGAAGGGGTGCCCTGACGCCGAAAGAAGGCAAAGGTCGTTATGAAGCAGATGAGGCCGCCCAACGCGTAAACCGATTGAGTGATATTGTTTGAAGAGAAGCGTAACGGCACCAACGCAATCAGATTACGTGCCCCTATCGATCGTTCGACCGTCATCGTCTGCGTCATGCCTTGGAACATGCGCGGGAAGAAAATCGCAGAGAAGATTCCGAAGGCCGTCAGAAGCAGCAGAAAGAAACCTGGACGCCAGGGAGCCAGGGCGCCGAGGAGCGGTCCCTCCCCGTGGGCCGCAAACAACCGTGCGGCGAAGAATATCAGAAACAGGCTCGGAACGAGTACCGATGCACCACCTAGACCGGGTATGCTAAAGGCTGCCGCCGCACCGAATACCGTCGACAAAACCATGATGATGAACGACCATCGCACAGGCGCGGTCAGCGCAACAACTCCTACAATCAGTGTTACGAGCCCCATGGCATTCATGTCTGGCAATCCGGTTGTTCTGCCTCAATGTCGCCGCAAACTACCACGGTGCCATGCAGCTGTATTTCCGCCGCACCTAAGCCTTTTGGTGGACGTTATGGCCGAAATACGTTCTATACCGCAGAAATTGTACCGTTCATGCTTGCATGCATGGATCAGTTCGCGCCGATATCTAATGTTCGATGCAGGAGCAACCGCCGCGTATTTCTTCGCGCGTCAATTGCGGCTGCATTAGTTTCGATCATGGATGTAGGAATTGTTCGCGCCGGTGATACGGGCGATACGCTCGATGTCAGCAGCATGACACTCACCTTTGAGGATGCCTTCAACGATCTCAGCATCTCCGCCTGGGGTCCTGGTACCCGCTGGATTTCCCACACACCATGGAATGGCGACTTCGGTGGTGCTCGCTTCTCGGATCCGAGCGGCGACTTTCCCTTCGCAATACAGGACGGTATGTTGCGCATTACCGCTGCACGCGACAGCAAAGGTCTATGGCGCTCCGGCTTGATTGCCTCGGTCGACGAGCATGGAAATGGCTTTTCTCAGCAATATGGTTACTTCGAGATGCGGGCGCGATTGCCGGATGGGCCAGGTGTCTGGCCAGCCTTCTGGCTTATCGGCAAGGATCGCTCGAAGGCTACCGCCGAGATAGATGTCATCGAATATTACGGCGATAAGCCCGGCGCCTACTCTTCGACGGTGCATGTCTGGCATCGGGATGGGCGGCACGATTCTGCCTTTTCCCGCGTCAACGTATTCGCCACCGCAAATCCTGCTGACTTGCACACCTATGGCGTGAAGATCGATTCCGATTTCATACGCATGTATTTCGACGGTAATCTCGTCTGGAAAACCAAAATTCCGCCAGAACATCGCCAGCCGATGTATATGCTCATCGACCTCGGTATCGTCGACGGCATATCCAAGATGGCCGCGGCCGACCCATCCTTCATGTTTGTCGATTACGTCAGAGCCTATCAGTTCAAATAGCCTCTGCACTATCGGACTCTCCAGCAATTCTTCCCGAACCGCAGCGACTACATGACCTTCGCCCGATGGTCAGGACTGACGCCGCGCATAATGCTTTCGGCCGGGGTGCGGCAGCCATGGCGGACCTTTCCGACAAAATGGCTACGCGCCCTTATGACTTACGACTTTCGGTGGTGCGGACAATCATCCCAATGACCAGCTGGTGCTTTTGCTCCAGCGTGAAATTCTGCGATCGACGACGAAGCATTTCGCAACATGCCGTCATCCATCGCAGGACAACTCGGAGAGCGATAATGATTGACCGCGAGGCGCAGGCAGACGCAATTGGCGCAGCAAGCATGCATTACGATCGCAGTCTTTGCCTTCATCAGATGCTGCGCGAACAGGCCAGAGCGGTACCGGAGGCAACAGCTCTTGTTTCCGGCGATATCCGCATCACCTATCGTGACCTGGATCGCATATCCGATGCGCTGGCATTGCATTTGATGAAGGCAGGCGTCCACAAGGCCGATATTGTCGGCCTCTTCCTGCCGCGCAGCGTCAATGCGATCATTTGTACGCTGGCTATACTGAAAGCCGGCGGCGCCTATCTCCCGCTCGACCCAGCCTTTCCCGTGGAGCATCTCGACTTCGTCATCGCGGAATGTGCTCCCAAGGTCATTTTTGTCGACTCCGCCCATGGCGAGAAGCTGGCCGCCGTGCCGAGCATGAACGGCAGGGTCATCGAAGCGGATGCCATTATCACGGAAATGGCGCGCCGGCCCGGCGCGACTATGCCGTCCATCGAGATAACGGGCGGCGATCTTGCCTATATCATGTACACATCCGGCTCGACCGGACGGCCCAAGGGAACGATGATCTGCCATCGCAGTATTTCGCGGGTCGTTCTCGATCAGAACTATATCGATTTCCACCGTAATGACGTCGTCTTGCATACGGCCACCATCTCCTTCGACGCATCGACACTCGAAATCTGGGGTGCGCTCCTCAACGGCAGCGCCTTGGCAGTCATGCCCGATACCGATTTCTCGATTTCACGGCTGTCCGATTTCATGCGGGAGACAGGCGTCACTATCGCCTTCCTGACGACGGGGCTGTTCAATCTTTTTGCTGATCATGCCCGCGTAACCCTGCCAAAGCTTCGCCATATCCTCTTTGGAGGCGATGTCGGCTCGGCCGTTCACGCTCGCCGCTTTCTGGAGCGCTATCCCGGTTGCAGGCTCACCAATGCCTATGGGCCGACCGAAACGACCGTCTTTGCCACCGCTTTTCAGGTTCTGCCAAGCTTCTCGGGCACTGAGCTGCCGATCGGTAAGGCAATCGCTCACACCGGAATCGCGATATTAGACGAGGAATTGCGTGTCGTTCCTCCAGGCATTGAAGGCCAATTGGCGATATCGGGGGACGGCCTCGCCATCGGCTATTTCAAGCGACCGGAGCTGACGGAACAGAAATTCGTCACCATCGAAACCAGGGATGGCGTGACGCGCTTCTATCTGACGGGCGACGTGGCCTGCCTGAAGCCGGACGGCACCGTTACCTTCAAGGGACGTCGCGACCGGCAAATCAAGATCAACGGCAAGCGCATTGAACTCGATGAGATCGAGGCAGCACTCCGTCGTGACCCACGCCTTGCCGACGGGATCGTGCTTTGCCACATGCAGGGCGAGAACCTCAAGCGCATCGTTGCCTATCTATGCCCGAAGGAAAGCCATGTGGGCGCGGGCGCCGATCTGGCGCAGAGCGTCATGGCGACACTGCGCGCGGCCCTTCCCGCCTATATGATTCCGAATGCCACGGTCATCGTTGACGCCTTGCCGCTGACGCCGGCCGGTAAAGTCGATCGTTCGAAATTGCTACCTCCTCCGGTCGAACCCAAGACAAAGCCCCAAGATGTCAGGAGCCGGACGGAGGAACTGCTGATGACGCTATGGCAAGACGCGTTGGCGCTCGACGGCGTCGATCTCGACCGGAACTTCTTTGATCTCGGCGGCACGTCCCTTCAACTGATGGAAATTCATGCCGGTCTCGAAGAGACGCTCGGTCACGCGATTGATGTGGTTGCGTTGCTGCGTCATCCGACCATTCGCGAACTCGCACTTCACCTGGATGGCCGCACATCCGGCCCAAGCCGTCTTGCCGCCGCGGCGCAGCGTGCCGCGCTGCAGAAAAAGGCGATCTCTCATATCCGCAGGAGCTCCTTATGAAAGGGAATCACCAGGACAATGGCAATCAGCGTGATTTCGAAGACAATGAGGACCTGAGCGAGCAAATTTCCGGGCATATCGCCATTATCGGCATGTCCGGCCGCTTTCCCGGCGCCCCCTCGGTGCAGGCGCTCTGGCAGCTTGTAATTGAAGGAAAGAACGCCTTTTCGCTTTTCTCGCCGGATGAGATCGAAGACGCGTTTACCGACGAGGAACGGGCACAGCCGAATTATGTCGCCGCAAGGCCCCATCTCGACGGTGCCGATATGTTCGACGCCGAGTTCTTTGGCATGTTTCCGCGCGAAGCCGCCGTTACCGATCCGCAGCACCGGATCTTCCTCGAAATATGCTGGGAAGCCCTCGAGGACGGCGGCTACGATCCACAACGCTATGACGGCCTGATCGGGGTTTTTGCCGGCTCTTCGATGCCGACCTACCTGATCAACAATGTTCTGCGCGATCGCGCCAAGGCGGAAGAATTCACATCGAATTACCAGATCGGCTGCTTCCATGAGCTTGTCGGCGCGCTCAACGACACGCTGGCGACCCGTATCGCTTATAAATTCAACCTGCGCGGTCCGGCTTTCACAGTGCAATCCGCCTGCTCAACCTCGCTTCTCGCGGTTTCCCAGGCATGCCAGAACCTGCTGACCTATAGCTGCGACATGGCTCTGGCCGGCGGCATCTCCGTCACCATTCCGCAAAAGCGAGGCTACATCTACCAGGAAGGCGGCATGGCCTCACCCGACGGAACCTGCCGGCCGTTCGATGCCAACGCCGCCGGAACGGTTTTTGCCAGCGGGGCGGGCGTCGTCCTCCTGAAGCGGTATGAAGATGCGCTCAAGGACGGCGATCACATCTATGCGGTCATTCGCGGCTATGGCATCAACAATGACGGCAGCGACAAGGTGGGCTTCACGGCACCGAGTGTGGAAGGCCAAGCCGAAGCGATTGCCACGGCTCTCGCAAATGCGGCCGTCGATCCCTCGACCATCGGCTATATCGAATGCCATGGCACCGCGACACCGCTCGGCGACCCCATCGAATTCAACGGATTGACGCGCGCCTTCGCGCAGGATGGGTCGGAGCCGGCCACTTGTGCGCTCGGATCGGTCAAGGGCACCATCGGTCATACCGACGCGGCGGCCGGAGTGACAGGCCTCATCAAGACGGCCTTGGCCCTGCGCAGCGGGAAAATCCCACCGATGCCCAATTATCAGCAGCCCAATCCCCGCATCGATCTTGAGAAAAGTCCCTTCTACATTCCGGCAACGGCAATCGAGTGGCCACAGGGACAAGCGCCACGAAGGGCGGGTGTCAGCGCTTTCGGCGTAGGCGGAACAAATGTTCACGTCGTTTTGGAGGAGCCTCCCTACCCGCCGGCTCCGTCGAAAGAGGTAGAGGGGCCTCACATTCTCCCCCTTTCGGCCCGCAACAAGCAGGCGCTTGCCGAGATGCGCGCCAATCTGAGCGACCATCTCGCCGAAAACCCGAAGCTTTCGATGGCGCAACTGGCCCACACGCTTCAAACCGGACGGCGTGAGTTCGGCCATCGGCTGGCCGTTGCCGCTGAAAATATCGAGGAAGCGATCCTCAAGCTGACGACGGAGAGCTACCAGCCTCTCGTCGCCGCCGATCAGCCATCCGTCGCCTTCATGTTCCCAGGCCAAGGCGCGCAATATGTCGGCATGGGTGCCGGGCTTTACCGCTCGGAACCGGAGTTTGCGCGCTGGATCGACCGCGGTTCCGAGCTTTTGAAAATGACGCTCGGGCTCGATCTGCGCGACTACATCTGCCACACCGGCTCCGCGACGCAGGCCATCACCGACGAGCAGCGCGAAACCCGCATCGCGCAGCCCTGCCTCTATCTCGTCGAATACGCGCTTGCCCGATTGTGGCTCAGCCGCGGCGTCAAGCCGTATGCCATGATCGGTCACAGCGTTGGCGAGTTTGTTGCCGCTACGCTCGCCAACGTCATTTCGTTCGAGGATGGCCTGCGTCTCGTGGCCAATCGCGGCCGGTTGATGCAGCATCAGCCACAAGGCGCGATGGTATCCGTTCGTGCCGATGCCGCAACGACGGCCTCCTACCTGCGCGGCGCGGTGGAAATCGCCGCAATCAACGCTCCGAAACTTTGCGTCATCTCCGGTCCGTTTGCCGATATCGAGACAGTTTGCGCGGCACTTTCGGAAGCTGAGATCGCCTTCAGCAGGCTGCACACATCGCACGCCTTCCATTCCGCGATGATGAATGACGCAGCGCTGGCGCTACGCCAGGAGACCGAGAAGGTCACCTACGGCACGGCCACCATACCCTTCATCTCCGGTGTCACGGGCGATTGGCAGACCGCCGAATTGGCAACCTCGCCTGATTACTGGGCCATGCATTGCCGCGACGCCGTTCGCTTTGCCGACGGGCTTGCCACGCTCTGCCGCGACCGCAAGCCGGTTCTTCTCGAAGTGGGGCCGGGGCGTACCCTGTCGGTGTTTGCCGCTCAGACGATCGCACGTGACAATCTTGCCGCCGTCGTACAAAGCCTGCCGGAACATGATCGGGCCTCCGCCGCCGCGGCGACGCTTGCAGAAGCTCACGGCAAACTGTGGATGGCCGGCTGCCGTCTCAACTGGCCAACCCATCCTTCCGCGACACGGCAGCGGCTGTCCCTGCCGACCTATCCCTTCCAGCGGCAGCGCCACTGGATCGATGCTCCGTCATCGGCCCGTCGCGCATCGACCCAGCGCCCAAATGCCGAAACAGACAGTCGGCCGGTCGCCGAACCCTTTGTCTCTGACGTCAACCTTACCGGGGAGAATCGAGCAATGAATGTTGCAGCACCCATTTCCACCTCCAACCGTCTGCCGCAATTGGAAGCGGCTCTTCTGACCTTGCTCAGCGACATGTCGGGCGAAACACTCGGGCCGGACGAGCGGGCAGCGACATTCCTGGAGCTCGGCTTCGACTCGCTTTTCGTCGGCCAGTTCGCGCAGCGCATCGAGAAAGACTTCAAGGTCAAAATCTCCTTCCGGGAATTGCTGAGCGATATTCCCTCCGTCGCCGATCTGGCCGTTCATATCGATCGGCAAATGCCTCCTGAGCCGGTGAAGACGGCCGATCCGTTACCGGCAGCCTCTCCCATCGCCGCAGCGGCGATGCCGATCATGCCGGTATCGGCATCATCCGCACCAATGACGGCGCCCGCTCCGCAAGTCGCATCGATGTCGGCTGCGGCATCGGATCTCGCCACGGTGCTGCAATCGCAGATCCAGATGGCGCAAACGCTATTTGCCCAACAGCTGTTGATGTTGCAAGCCATGCAGGGCGGTGCTCCGGCTGCCGTCGTACCAAGCGGGCTTCCCACATCGCCCGTCTTATCCGCAGCGCCCGTCTTGCTGGCGCCGCAAGCTGCAGCAAGCCAGCCCTCGTCCACTCCCGCCGCAGCTCCCGTCGAAAGCGATTTCGGTACCGAGCGCATCAAGCTCTATCGTCCAAATGCTAAAAGCGTGACATCGGAGATTTCCGCCGCCAAGCAGGGTTTCATTACCGATCTCACCAAGGCCTATGAAACCAAGAATGCCAAATCCAAGGCATTCACGCAGGAGCATCGCGGATACCTGGCCGACCCCCGATCCGCATCGGGCTTCCGCGCCGATTGGAAGGAAATGGTGTTTCCGATCGTCTGCGATCATTCCAAGGGCGCCCATATCTGGGATATCGACGGCAACCAATATGTCGACCTGGTCAACGGCTTCGGGCAGACAGCCTTCGGCCATGCACCTGATTTCGTCATCGACGCCGTCAAGGCTCAGGCCGACCGCGGATTTGCGATCGGCCCGCAGACGCCGCTTGCCGGCGATGTCGCAAGGATGATCGCCGATGTGACCGGCCACGAGCGGGTGACTTTCTGCAACACCGGCTCGGAAGCGGTCATGGCCGCGATGCGGCTTGCACGCGCCGTCACCGGCCGCGATCGGGTCGTGGTCTTTGCCAATGACTATCACGGCCAGTTCGACGAGGTTCTGGTCAAGGGCCGCAATCGCTCCGACAAGCCGATCGCCCTGCCGGTTGCCTCCGGCATTCCGATGGCCTCCGTGTCGAACATGACAGTCCTGCGCTATGGTGCGCCGGAGAGCCTCGATTTCATCCGCGCCAATGCAACCGATATAGCGGCCGTCATCATCGAACCGATCCAGAGCCGCCATCCGGAACTGCAGCCGCGCGAATTCGTCCGGGAATTGCGCGATATCGCCACCAGGTCGGAATTCGCCCTCGTCTTCGACGAGGTCGTCACCGGCTTCCGCGTCGATCCCGGCGGGATGCAGGCGATCTGGGGCATCAAAGGCGACATGGCGACCTATGGCAAGGTCGTCGGCGGCGGTATGCCGATCGGCGTGCTGGTCGGCAGCCCGCGTTTCATGGATGCACTCGACGGCGGCCATTGGACTTACGGCGACAATTCCGTTCCCATGACGGCACCGACGTTCTTTGCCGGCACCTTCGTCCGTCATCCGCTGGTGCTTGCCGCCGCCGAAGCCGTGTTGCATCACATCCAGGGAGAGGGTTCGGCCCTCTACGGCCGTGTCGCCGAGCGAACGGAGGCACTCGTAGCCGAAATCAAGGCCGATCTTGCCAGACGCGGCATCGCCGATGTCGTTCATGGCTACAAGAGCTGGTTTGCCACCGACTTCTCCAGTCAGGACCCCCTCGGCGCGCTGTTTTATGCGCAGATGCGACTGAATGGCGTCCATATACAGGATGGTTACCCCTGCTTCCTGACGACAGCCCACAGCGAGGACGACTTCCGCTCCATCGCGAAAGCCTTCCGCGACAGTCTCGATGCCATGCAGGCGGTCGGCATATTCACGGCAATCAAGGAGCCATCCCAACCTGCAATGCCGGTACAGGCATCTGTCGCAAGGCCGCAATCCGCACCGCTGACGGAAGCGCAGACGGAAATATGGCTTGCAGCCCAAGCGGGTGACGAAGCCTCCTGCTCGTTCAACGAGTCCTTCTCGCTGACGCTGGAGGGAACCCTGGACGAGACGGCCATCCGGCAGGCGTTCGATACGGTCATTGCGCGTCACGACGCCTTCCATATTCGCTTCGACCGCAGCGGCGAGTCTTTCCGCTTCATTCCGGATTTCAGGCTCGACCTGCCACTCCTTGAAGACATCGATGAGCAAGGCCTCGCCATTCTCATCGACGATGATGCTCATACGCCCTTTGACCTGATCAACGGCCCTCTTGTCCGCGCCAGCATCATCAGCTTGGCACCCGAAAAGCATGTGCTGGTCTTCACGGCTCATCACATCATCTGCGACGGCTGGTCTATCAACACCTTCATCGAAGAACTGGCGACGGCCTATGAGGCCTATAAGGCCGGCAATGTTCCGGAATTCCAGCCGGCACTTTCCTTTGCCACCTATTCGACCGACCTTTCGCCCAGGCCGGAGAAATCGCAGGCGACCGAGCAATTCTGGCTCGATCAGTTCAAGACGGTTCCCGATCTTCCTGATCTACCGCTGGATCGCCCGCGGCCGGAATATCGCAGCTTTGCCGGCGGAAGCTGCACCGGCTATATCGGCACCGAGGTCTATAAGGCGCTGAAGAAAAGGGGGGCGAAGTCGGGCGCCACACTATTTTCAACGCTGCTGGCGACCCTCCAGGTGATGGTATCACGGCTATCGGGCCAGGATGACATCGTCATCGCCATTCCCTCGGCCGGTCAAAGCCTGCTTGACGGCCAGATTCTCGTCGGCCATTGCGTCAATCTGCTGCCGTTGCGTCAAGCTGTATCGCTGACCGAGCCGTTTGCAGCGCATCTGAAGGCAACGCAGCAGCTCGTCTTCCAGGCTTTTGAACATCAGGATTACACCTACGGCACGCTGGTGCGCAAACTGGATACCAAGCGTGATCCACGCCGCCTGCCGCTCACCGAGATCCAGTTCAACCTCGAGCGCATGGCCGGCGGATCGTCCTTTGGCGATCTAACGCCGACCATCGAGCCGAATGCGAAGGCCTTCTCCAACTTCGACCTGTTCTTCAACATGATCGAGGCGAGCGACCACATCCGCATCGATGTCGACTACAACGCCGATGTCTTCGACCGCACGACCGTGGAACGATGGATCGGCCATTTCTCGACACTGGCGGCAGCCTTGGCCAAGGATATGGATCACAGGATCGGCGAGCTGCCTCTGCTTTCCGCGGCGGAGAAGTCCTGGCTGGTCGACGATCTCAATCGGACGGCAATGCCTTACGATCACGATCAGTTCGTCTTCTCGCTCTTCTCCAGGCGTGCGGCCGAACATCCGGATGCCGTTGCGGCTCAACATGACGGCCAGTCGATCACTTATGGCGAGCTGGAAACCCGATCGAATCAGCTGGCCCTCTACCTCCAGATGGCGCTTCCCGACCCCGGCCAGCGGATTGCAATATTGGTCGAGCGTTCGTTGAATATGATCGTCGCCCTCCTTGCCGTGATGAAGGCAGGGCACACCTACGTGCCGATGGATCCGGCACATCCGGAACCGCGCCTGCGGCAGACGCTGGAAATCGCCCGTATCCGCGGCCTGATCTGCGATAGCGACGATATGGCTCGGCTCGCAGCGACGGATATCCCTGTTATCCGGCTCGATCAGGATGCCAAGGCGATCAACTCGATGACCGGCCTTGTCCTGAAGACCCTGCCTGTCGATACGACCGCATCCGCCTATATCATCTTCACCTCCGGCTCGACCGGCATGCCGAAGGGTGTCGAAGTTTCGCATCGGTCCCTGACGAACTTCCTTCTCTCCATGGCGAAGGAGCCCGGCTTCGGTGCGGATGACACGCTTGTCGCAGTCACCACAATCTCGTTCGACATAGCCGCCCTTGAACTCTACCTGCCGTTGATATCGGGCGGAAAGGTCGTCATCGCCAGCCGCAGCCAGGTCCAGGATGGCTTTGCACTGGTTAAGCTCATCGACGAACATGATGCCACGGTGCTGCAGGCCACGCCAACGCTTTGGCAGATGCTGGTCGAAGCTGGCCTAAAGGAGAGACGGACACTGAAAATGCTCTGCGGCGGCGAGCCCCTGCCCAAGGAATTGGCACGCTCCCTGCTTCAGATCGGCGGCGAGCTCTGGAACATGTACGGCCCGACGGAAACGACGATCTGGTCGTCGCTGCAGCTCATCACAGATGCGGATCAACCGATCACGATCGGCCATCCGATCGCCAACACCCAGCTCTTCATCCTCGACCAGAGCGAGAATATCGCGCCAGTCGGCGTCATCGGCGAACTGCACATCGGAGGCGACGGGCTTGCCGAGGGCTACTTCGATCGCCTCGATCTCACCGAGAAGGCTTTCGTCCCGCATTGCTTCGCCATCGGCAGGCCGATGCGGCTTTATAAGACCGGCGATGTCGGACGGCGGCTTGCCGACGGCTCGCTGCAGCTGCTCGGACGGCGTGACCAGCAGATTAAGCTGCGCGGCTTCCGCATCGAGCTTGGCGACATCGAAGCCGTCATTTCCAAGGTGGAAGGCGTGCGCCAATGTGCGACCGTCGTCGCCGAAAACGCCAGGGGCGATCGTTCATTGGTCTGCTACATCGTGCCGACTGCGGAGGGCGGCGATGCACTTGCAGCCGATATCGCGGCACATGCCAAAGCCAATCTGCCGGCGCATATGGTGCCAAGCTTCTGGGTGATGGAAAGCGAGCTGCCGCAGACCGGCAACGGGAAGCTCGACCGCAAGACCTTGCAACAGCGCGGCGTGCCGCAGCGTGGTGCCGCGCCAACCAAGGTCCAGCCGAAAACCGAGATGGAACAACGGCTGCTGGCGATCTGGCAGGACGTGCTGAACCTTGGCGACATCGGCATCGACGACAATCTCTACGCGCTGGGTGCCGATTCACTTGCCATATTCC
Source organism: Rhizobium pantanalense (assembly GCF_030182525.1). Classification (NCBI taxonomy): domain Bacteria; kingdom Pseudomonadati; phylum Pseudomonadota; class Alphaproteobacteria; order Hyphomicrobiales; family Rhizobiaceae; genus Rhizobium; species Rhizobium pantanalense. Next base: position 227,268 of record NZ_JAQJCH010000012.1, on the reverse strand, counting down.
GCATCGCTGCCCGCATGCGCGACAATGGGCTGTCGCTCGAGGCAAAACATCTATTGCGCCATCCGACGATTGCCGCGCTGGCAGCCTTTGCCGACAGCCAGGCGGAAGCTCTGTCCGATCCTGTTCAGCTTCACATTCCATCACTGCGAGATTTTCGTAACGGCGCACGCCGCGGCCTGGGGGCATCTCTATGAGTACAGTCGACAATAGTCCTAGCGGTTCCCTCGCCGAACCGCAGATCATCGGCGAATTTCCCTGTACGCAGACACAGCTGCGCTGCTGGATTCTCGATCAGCTCAATCCCGGCAACCCGGCGCTCAATGTCGCGGTCCGGTGGGAAATCCGGGGTTCATTCAAGGTCGCGACCCTCGAAGCTGCATTTCGAAAGATCATTCAGCGTCATGAAATATTGAGAACCCGCTTCATCGAGAAAAGTGGTCAGCCATTCCAGCAGGCCGTCAGCGACGTCAATTTCAAGATGTCGGTGATCGATCTGCGCGGCATGCCGCCGGAGCAGCGCCAGGCACGGATCTTGTCGATCGGCGAGGAGACGGCGCAGGCGCCCTTCGATCTCAGCATGCCGGGCCTATTCCGCGTCACGCTGCTGATGGCGGAAAACGAGCGCGGCTTCCTGCTGATCACGGCCCATCAGAGCTGCTTCGACGGCTGGTCGATCCGGGTCCTCGGGCGGGAAGTCGGCGAAATAGCCGCCGCAATCGATGCAGGGCGTGCACCGGTCCTGCCCGAGCTGCCCTTGCAATATGGCGACTATGCCCTCTGGCAGCAGGAATATCTGCAGAGCTACGGCTTCGAGACGGAAAAAACCTTCTGGCGCGAAACTCTGCTCGGCGCCCCTTATTTCGAAGTCATTTCCGACCGGCCTCGCGGTCAGGTCAAAACCAATCACGGCGATATTCTCTCCATTGTCCAGCCACCCGCCTTCACCGATCGCATGGACGCGGCCGCACGCGCTCATTGCGTCTCGCAATATAGCTTCGGCGCTGCCGTCCTCAGCGCAGCCCTTCATCGCTTGACCGAGGCTCCGACCGTGCTCTTCGGCTCGCAGATCGCCGGCCGTGAACATAGCGATCTGGAGGATATGATCGGCGTCTTCATCAACAATCTGGTGCTGCGTTTCGATTTCGGCTCCGATGTCAGCTTCGCCGAACATATTCGTTCCGTCAGCGCGACGATCGAAGGGGCGCTGAACCATCAGCGCATGCCGTTCAACAAGCTCGTGGAACTGGTCAATCCGGTGCGCGATCCGGCGCGCAACCCGCTGATCTCGGTCAACTTCAATCTGCAGAAAGCCTTTCTCGAGGATCGCCGCTACGGCGGCTTCGAGCTGATCAGCTCGCCCTCGCAATCCCCCGGCGTCATCTACGACCTCAGCTTCATCATGATCGGACGGCCGACAGGCTGGCGCATGTCGATCGAATACAATGCCGACCTTTTCGAAGCCAGCACCATCGAAAGCCTCCTGCAACTATGGAGGAACGCTTATGAAATTGCTCTCGATCGCCCTGAGGCGCCGCTTTCTTCGCTCGTTGCGCCGGAACGGCGGCACCTGGCAGCTTCCGCCAAGATTGCGTCGGTGGATGGCGCCGTCACAGGCAAATCGCCATCGAATACGCGAATGGAAGCGCTTGCTGAAATCTGGAAGGAAGTCCTACAGGTTCCGCAAATACGCCCGGATGATGATTTCTTCGCGCTTGGTGGCCACTCGCTCCTCGCGCTCCGGCTACTATCGGAAACACGCGCAAGATTCGATGCAAGCCCGACATTGCAGCTTCTATTCAAACAGCCGACGTTTGCGGGCTTTGCAGCTGCGATCTTCAACAGCGAGGAGATCGAGAAACCGCGGGAAAAAGCAGTAAACCCATGGGAGCTGATTACCTGCAAACATGGGGTGGGGACCGGGACGGTCTATACCCTCAACCATCCGTTCCTGTACTACCGTCTTGCCAATGAATTGCCCGACGAGATCTCGGTCTACAACGTCAACATGTTCCATGCGGATCTGACGAGCGGCCTGGACCGCCTCAGCATCGAGGATATCGCCGGCCATGCGATCGATGCCATGCAAATCGGCAAGGCCGCGGGCCGCATTGCCATCGTCGGACTCTGCGTCAATGGCGTCCTTGCGATGGAAATCAGCCGGCAACTGCGCGCGCGAGGCATGGACGTCGGCGTCACGGCCCTCATCGATGCCTGGGCTCCAGGCTATTTCGCTTCGCTGCCCAAGCGGGAGCAAGCGCGATGGCACCGGGAGCGACGGCGCAAGCGTCTTGCCTATTTCACCCGGAAACTGCTGTCCCGCCGTATCCGGCTGATCGATTATCTCAAGGAGTTCGAAGTCTCCCTAGCGCTTCTGAGGATCTTCGGCGTCAAGGCCGGTCAATATTCTCCGGAAGAAGAGGCGAACGAGGCCGTTACGAAATTGCTGGTGACGGCAGCGCGTCGCTATAAGCCGCCGCAGACAAAGGATGAGAGCGTCGTTCTGCTTCGAAGCAGCGCGACCCATCCTCGGGCGCGCAAAATGCGATTTGGATGGGGTGAGGCGGTCGGAGAGGACTGCGCGGTGGTCGATATCGACGGCTGGCATGAGGATTCGCTGACCAGCAACGGCATCCGCGACCTGGCGTCGACGCTCTCGGGAAAACTCGCGGATGGCTAGATCAACTCCGGGAAAAGTGCATCGCGGCTTTCAATCCGGAATTACGTGAAAACACAAGGATAGAGCGCTTTCGCGACTCGAAAAAGCGGAAAGGCTTTAGGCAGCCGCCAATGCCTCGGACCATATCCGGCAAATGGTCGAGCCATAGAGGAAACAGTCATGAACGAGACTAAGCCATTGAGGGTCGGCATTCTCGTCGCGCGCGGACATGCGCTCGAAAACTGGGAGCTGATGATCCTGGACCGAATTCTGGGTGCCCCGGGTCTGGAGCTTGCAGCCGTGCTGACCCATCCTCATCCGTTCGGCGACGGCAAGGCATCGAAGCTGTTGTCCTGGAGTGCGCGATTGGAGGCTCAGGCTCTTGCGCGTCAATCCGTCTATTCGCCAAAGCATTTCAATAGCCGGCGTCATTTTATCGACTGTTACGAATCCAATGGCGACAAGACAAGCACTCCCGACAACATCACGGCGGCATCGCTGCGTCGTCTGAAATTGGACCTCGTCATCCGCATGGTTCCAATGAGCATGGGCGACGAAGCGATCGCGGCTCTCCCGTTCGGAGAATGGGCCTTCAACCTCTCCGACCGGCGATCGGCAGATGTGGATTGGTACGGCTATGCCGAGGTCCTTGCCCGTGCGCCGGCTGCCGATCTGGTCCTCTATGCCAAGTGCGGCGGCAAAGCCGGCAGATTCGAGATTGCGCGGGCGTCATTCAACATCAAGCCCAGCGCAGCGCGATTGAGTGCCTTCGTGCGGGAGCGAAGCGTCACCCTTCTGCTGCGGGAGCTGACGCGGCTCGCCGACACCAGGCGGTTCAACCCCTCCGCCTTCTCCAACTCGATCGTCGAGCAGGCACCATCACTCGTTGACCTCTTTCGCTATGGCTGCATCGTCGCGGGATCGGTCTCGGTCAAGGCATTCAAATCGATCAGGACGAGGCTCCGCGCCGAATCGGCCATATGGACGCTTTATACGGGACACGGTCACATCGATGACTTCGATCCGAGCAAGGCGGTCGAAATCCCACCTTCTGATAACAGCATCAAGGCCGATCCGTTCCTGTTTCAGGAGGATGGCAAATGCTACCTGTTCTATGAGGCTTATTCCCATGGTGACCGCAAGGCGCATATCGCGGTCGGCCGTTTCGACGGCGATGCGCTCATACAGGTCGGGGTGGCGCTGGAGCGCCCCTACCATCTTTCCTATCCATTCATATTTCGCGATGGCGACGAGATCTTCATGATACCGGAAACGCATCAGGCACGGCGGCTCGAGGTCTGGCGCTGCCGTGAGTTTCCGCTGAAATGGGAGCTGCATGCCACGGCTTTCGAGGGTCAATCGCCGGCCGATAGCGTCTTGATCCGCCATGGCGGCAAATGGTGGCTGTTCACCAATCTGTCAGATTTCCATGCCTATGAAGACCATTGCAGCGAGCTCTATCTGTTCGAGGTCGACGGCCCCGCGCTCACAGGCATAAGGCCCCATAAGCGAAATCCGGTCGTCATCGGCAGCACCGAGGCACGAGGCGCAGGGCGCATCTTCGAACGTGGCGGCAGGCTCTTGCGGCCCTCGCAGCACAATGCATACGGCATTTATGGTTATGCTCTCAACATCATGGAGATCGAGAGACTCACGCTTGACGACTATTGCGAGCGCCGCATCCGCACCGTCACCCCGGCTTTCAAGGCCGGGCTCCATGGTTGCCATCACTTCGACGCCGCCGACGGACGCTACATTCTCGATGCGCGGCTGACCATCTGACTGATATTTCCATTGCGATAGCGCAGGCATACCTGGTGCCCGCCGGTCGAGGCGACAACGGCGCCAGCGAAGTTGGCCGGTGTCGCAAGCTCCAGAATGGCCCAGTTTTGCGGTGCATCCTCGTCTCCCTCCAGCCGTTCCAAGCGCGATTGTTTCGATCTGTCGAAGGCGACGTCGAAACTATCGAGCGGCAGCGACAAGCCGGCACCATGGGCCTTGATGAATGCTTCCTTGCGCGTCCAGCAGCGATAGAAACCATCCAGATAGCCATCAGCCGGCAGAGATCGAAGCGTCTGATACTCCTTGCGGGAGAAGAACCACTTCGCAATATCTTCCTTCAGGAACCGAATTTCCTCGATATCGATGCCGAGTTCATAACGATCGGAGACAGCAAGGACGGCCAGGTCGGCGCTGTGGCTGAGATTGAAATGGATGGGACAAACGCCGCCGATCGCGACGTAAGGCTTGCCGTTATCGCCATAGTCGAAGCCTATCGACCGCGGCGGAATGCCGAGATAGCGCCCGAGGATCACCCGCATCCCGGTCCTGGCGGCGACGAAACGATGCCTGTCGCGATCATGGACGAAGCGAATGGTCCGAACGCATTCGTCGAGCGACAGCAAGGTGATGTACATGCCGGGGTCAGGCAACGGCATGTCCAGCTTCCAGTGCCAGACATCGATTGTGTCGGGCCCGATATTTTCCATGTCAGATCGTTGCGTATAAGAGATTGACGTTCTTCGATTTGGCCTGCCGCGACATCCGCCTCGCCATATAGGCGACCAACGCAACGGGATAGTTTTCTCCAAGGCTGATGCGGCAGCTGCGCTTCAGGATATCGAGTGTCTGCGCGCAAAGTTCCGGTGTGTATTCGATCTTCCGATCGGTCCAGTGGAAGGGGTTCATCGCCGGATGGCCTGTGCGTTGCTGCAGAACAGGTTGCCAGTTGGTATAGACATGGCGGCTGGAATCGAACAGCCGATAGACACCGCGCTTGTTTTCCTCGGCAAATCGCTTGGCCTCCTCCGACGTCTCGAAGATGACGTGGAGGCCCGCCGCATTGCCGATATCGTTGTGAGGCCCCACCATGATCTGCCCGCTCTTGGCGAAGATTTCGCTCATCACATCGTAGCGCTCGCGCATGCGGGCAATCATCGGATCAAGCTTTTTCAACTGCACGTTCAACATGGCGCCTTGAATCTGGCTCGCCTTGAAATTCACCCCCAGCATGGGCGGCTCGTTGGCATTGTCGAGATGGCCGCGAAACATGGAGCCGATGTCGTGATACATCCGGGCACGCGCAAAGAGCCGCGCGTCGTTGGTGACAACGGCCCCACCCTCCCCGCAATTGATGTTCTTGAACTGATTGAAGCTGAAGGCTCCGAAGTCACCGATCGTACCGACCCGCTTGGTCTTGTAATGCAATCCGACAGCCTGGCAGGCATCCTCGATGACCACGAGATTGTTCTCGCGGGCAATGCGCATGATGCTGTCCATATCGCACACCATGTTCGACATGTGGACGGGGATGATTGCCCTCGTCTGCGGCGTGATCTTACGCAGGATGTCCTGCGGATCCATCGTGAGCGTGCGGTCGATATCGACCAGGACCGGCACCGCGCCGGCGGCCAGTGGAGCGGCAGCTGTCGCGATCCAGGTATAGGCGGGCACGAGCACTTCATCCCCGGGACCGACACCGGCGGCAACCAGCGCCGAGATCAGCGCGCCGGTTCCGCTGCTCGTGGCCAAGGTATGGCGCACACCGAACTTGGTGGAAAAGTCGGCTTCGAAGCGCCCGAGCGGGCCGCCGGTCTCGTCGCTGTAGCGTGCCAATTTGCCCGAAGCAAATACCGGCGCGAGCGCCAACCACTCCCGTAACCCCACCTTGGCCATGATTTTCGCTCCCAGGAAACTCGGCATTTGCTGGAGAGCCTAGCCTGTGATTGACGCATTTTCAGCATGGACTTCCGACTGAAAAAGCCGCCGGAACCGATCAGATCACCTATCCGAAATCGGTAGATATCGCACGTACCTATGCCAATCGAACAGTTATCCGCACGCTCGCGATGCTGGTAAAAAAATGGGAAAACCAGCGGGAAAACGATCATGATAACCAGTGACTTGAGATCTATGCCGGAAGGGATTGAAATACATGCCGATATTGCGATTATCGGTGGCGGCCCGGCCGGAATTGCGATCGCCCGCGAGTTGGCCGATACCCGCATTCGTGTCCTTGTCATCGAGAGCGGCGGCCAGGATTACGAGGCGGAAATCCAGGCGCTGAATTCCGTCGAGAACATTGGCGAGCCATTCGTTTCGGCGAATGCCGTACCCGAAGGGCGGGGCTATACCGACAGATTGGCATGGCTGAACGATGTTCCCGCATTCGAGCTTCGAAATCGCATGCTTGGCGGCAGCAGCCATACCTGGATCGGCAAATGCGCTGCCTTCGATGACATCGATTTCCTGAACCGGCCCTGGCTGCCGCTTTCCGGCTGGCCGATCGATCGCGAACAGCTGCTGCCTGCTCTCGATCGTGCCGGCAAACTGCTCAACCTCGGGCCGAACCTCTACGATGAACGCCTTTTTGCTTTGCTCCATTCACGCCCGGACGATCTCGGTCTTAACAAGCAGCTTCTCAAGCCTTTCTTCTGGCAATTCAGCCACATGCGCCATCCGCGTGCCGAACCGACGCGCTTTGCCCGACTTGCTGGCTATATCAAGGCCGCGAACATAAGCTTCCTGACGCATGCCACGGTGACCGAGATCAATGTCGACAGCCAGCGCCGGCGGGTGACCTCCCTCAATCTCCGGAGCGCCATCGGTCGCAGCGCGACTGTCTGTGCAAACACGATCGTTCTTTGCGCTGGGGGCGTCGAGAATGCACGCCTGCTGCTCGCATCCAATTCCCTTCTGCCGGCGGGCATAGGCAATGAGCATGATGTTGTCGGCCGCTACCTCTGCGACCACCCCCGAACATCGCTCTGCCGCTTCACGGGACGCGACATCGACGCGATCGCACGTCATTTCAATTTCTATGGCCTCAGCCACGGGGGGCGCACGCATTTCTATCTCAGGGGCCTGTCCTTAAGCCCAGAAATTCAGGCATATGAAGGCCTTACCAACTGCGCCGCCTATCCGGTGCAGCTTCATGCTCGGGATGATCCCTGGGCGGCACTGAAGCGCTTGACGAAGGGTGGGGGCAAGACCGTCATGGGAGATCTTGCGACAGTCGCGAGATCGGCTGATATGATCACCTCCGGGCTCTACGAACGCCTCGTGCGCAAGCGCGGCCTGCCGCATCGCTCGACGGAATTGCGCTTCGACGTCATGGTCGAGCAACAGCTCGATCCCGAAAGCCGTATCATGCTCGCCCAACAGCGCGATCGCTTCGGTCAGCCATTGCCGCGAGTCAACTGGAAAATCGGTCAGCGCGAAATAGCAAGTGTCAAACGGCTTGCAGGATTGATTTCGAACGAATTCGTTCGCGTTGGCTTACCGAAACCAGTGCTGCCGGATTGGATCGCGGCAAGGGAGAACACCCTGCCCGTCTTCATGGATATGGCCCACCCTTCCTGCACCACCCGCATGGGAAGCGATCCGCGAACGAGCGTCGTCGATACCGATGCCATGGTTCACGGCATCGATGGCTTGTTCATTGCCGGCAGCTCCGTGTTCCCGACGCCGGGTCATGCCAATCCGACGCTGATGCTACTCGCCCTGTCTATCCGACTCGCCGATCACCTCAGGCAACGACACGCGACGAAGCAATCGCGCAGACCGCATCATCAAGGCGAAGCGGACCTGTCGCTTCATCACGGCTAAAACCTTCCGCTCGAATCGCGAAAGTGATCGGGCCTTTTTTCGTCCTTCCTGACGGAAAACAGCCAAGCACTTTTCCTGGAATTAATCCTAGCCCAGCCGAAAATAGAAGCCGGCGCTCTCGCTGCGACCGAGTTCCGGGTGCGTGTCTATGGCATGGGACAGGGAAGGAATGGACCAGCGGTCGACCTGCTTGTAGCCGAGCTTTGCAATATCGTCGATGAAGTCCGCCTCGTTGCGCATGTGATAGGGGACATAGGACCTGCCGATGCGTTCGAGCGTGACGACGGTGCGACCCTTGCGGAGCGCAACCTTGTTGAGGATCAGGTGCTGCGGCCGGGAGGGCATTTGCGATAGCAGTCCGGACAGCGGCATATCGAGATATTGCATCAGCCCCGATCCAAGCAACAGTGACATCTCGCCGGCGTCTCCAATCCGATCGACAAAGGACAGGCTCGTCAGGCCTTCCTTCTCGGCAAGGCTCTGCCCCGCGCGGACGATAGCCGGCAGATCGTAGACGACCCAGCGAAAAGCGTCGTCGAGCGGCAGCACAGGACGGAAGGCTCGATATTTCGTGCCCATGTGCCCACCGGCGTCGACGAGGCCATCGATCTCGTGCAGCAAATTGCGGATCCAGAACAGCACCGGATAGTCCCAGGGCGTCACCTCACACATTTTGGCGAAGGCGACGGTTGCGATCTCATCGTGATCATAGCCGGCCATGGTCTGCCTGCGGGCGGCAGAAATGGCAGCGTCATAGGTGCCATAGGCGCCCGTAAATCGCCGTGGAAAGGGCAAGAGATAGTTCAGCCGTCCTCTGGCAAGGCGCAGTGGCGAAAGCCCTTTAGCGGCGGTCTGTGCGGCGCTCTTCAAGGCCGAACGCGCATGTGCCGACCATGACAAATTGGATTGCAACGAAGCCGTCATCCTGCATCCCCTATCTCTATCCATCCTGTCGTCGCCGGTCACTGCCTGCCCGAGAGAATCGAAACCGCGCCTCCGCTCATCTTCTCCAGAGCCAGTAACGTGCAGATATAGATTGCTCCACCCGAGACAACCTGCAGCAGTACAGTCAATACGCGCTGCATGCTCAGCGATCCGGCGAAATAGCCGAGCCCGTAAACCGCTGACGCCATCAACACGATGGCAACGGCAAGATAACCGCTCTTGCGCAGCACACGCCCCCATCGAAGGCCGCCATAGTTCTTTTGCAGGTGCATCGATGTTAAAAAGGAGATCAACGACGCCAGACACTGTCCCCAGGCAGCAGCGGCCACGCCGAAAGGCGCCAGAAGCAGGATCAGGGAGACGGAGACCACCGCATTCAACAGCAGGGTTGGAGGCATGCGCCTAATGTTGCCCGACAGAGATAGCAGGGCTTCCGTGACGTAGCCCGGCATCAACAGGATCTGCTTTATCGACAGGATCGCGACCAGAATCGCCGCTGGCGCCCATTTTTCGCCGAGGACGATGTCGATCAAATCGGACGATATGAGCGAAAGGCCGAGATAGATCGGTGTCGAAATTGCCATGAGAACCGTCATGAAGATCGTTGCAGAGGGTCCGGCGTCGCGAACCTGTCTTCCGTCCACCCCGATCACGATCGCCGCGCGGCGAAACAGGGTCCAGGACAGCATTCGCGCCGGTTCGCCGATGAGTTCGGAAAATGCCGCAACGATACGTTCCGCGACGCGATAATAGCCTGCCTCCGCAAGGCCTAGAAAGCTGCCGATCGCGAGCGTTCCGGAATAGGATCGCAGAAAGAGGATCAGCCGGTTCGACAGGATATGGCTAGAAAATTCGAGAATCTCGCGCGCGAAAGGCCATGTGAGATGCAGCTTGGGACGCCAGGCAAGCACGGCTGCCGAACCGGCAAGACAAACGAGCTGCGAAACGAGCCGGCCGGTCGCGAGCGAAAACACGTTCCAGCCGAGCCACAGCCCCAGCATCGCAGCGCAGAGCCCGGCAACTTCGCTTGCTATGCGGATGGCGGCCTGCTTGCGCAGCAGGCCACGTGCGACCAACAACCCATCGTAAACCGCGTAAAGAGACGATGGCAAAAACCAGCAGCTGAAAAGAACGAGGAGAAGCGCTTCATGCGGCCTGCCGAAAAGGAGCCAGGCAATGGCGGAAGCAAGCAGCCCGACGATGGTCACGAGCACCCCGGCGACGATCGAAAGCGTGCCAATCTGGTCGAGCTCGCGATCCGTACACTCGGCCTTCATGACGAACTCGCCCCATCCGCCTTCTGAGATCACGACGAGCATGACGACAATAGCCGAACTGAATGCGTAAAGACCGAATTCGGCTGATTCCAGCACGCGGGCGGCGACGAGGAATATGAGGAGCTGAACGACCTGGGATACGACTTTCGAAACCAGCGTCGAGGCTCCGTCGCCGATGATGGCGGGCATGCGGGCGCGCAGCCAGTGACGCAGGCCCGTCCAGACGGCGCGCTTGGGGCGAAACGGAAAGCTATCCATCAGCGCACCGTCGAGGCAAGTAAATGCGAGCAAAGCCGACCTTCGCACCGCCCGGTTGAGAAATCCCGTTGAAATGTAACATGATAATCCACAATTGTTTCCAGCCTTGCACCAGATAAAGTCTATAGTGTTCCCATTCAGGACATGATTCCGTGCAATGAAACGCTGCCTGCAGGCGGGGTGTGCCGGAATTATTCGATTTTGTTTCAGAGAAATTATTACCCTGAACGCCAGGGTCCGATCGAAATTCTCGGCAATAGAAAAGGGGCTTGCCGGCAATCGTCATGAAACACCATGCAGAGCCGCTTATGAAAGACGAAAACCATGATCGCATCGCCTCGGGACAGCCGGGTGGATTGCGCCAGAAACTTTTGCTTCGTTGGAGTCTGGTGATCTTCTGCCTTGTCGTCTGGATTGCCGTAGTCGCTTTTTTCATTTTGTGAGACGTTCTTTTTCGTTGCGTGCGAGCAGCACGACGCCGACCGTTTTTACGAGAATTGCAAAGTCGGTGCGCAAGGAACGGCTGTGGAAGTAATCCAGATCGAACTGGATACGCTCCTCGTAAGTGGTATCGGCACGGCGGTTGACCTGCCAGAGGCCCGTGATCCCCGGCCGCAGCCCCAGATAGCAATAGAGATTGGCTCCATAGCGATCGAGCTCCGCGGCAACGATAGGCCGGGGCCCGACCATGCTCATGTCACCGCGCTGAACGTTCACCAATTGTGGTAGCTCGTCGGCGCTGCTCATGCGCAGGTATTTCCCGAGCCAATGCACGCGCGGGTCGTTCGTCAGCTTCTGTGTCGATAGCCATTCCTGCTTTCGCGCCTCGTCACGCGAAAGCAGCTCCGCCAGCTGCCGATCGGCATCCTTGCGCATCGTGCGGAATTTCAGGCAGTCGAACGGGCGTCCGTCGCGGCCGATGCGCGTATGGCGATAGATGACGGGCCGGCCGTCGACCAGAAGCAATGCAATCGCGATGACAAGCAGCGCCGGCGCCAGAAACAATAGCCCGAGCCCGGAAAGAACGAGGTCGACAATACGCTTGACGCGGCCGCGCCGTTCCGTGCGCTTTGCCTCGCGGCGAGCCCGCTCGCGATGGGCAATGCTGTCAAAAGTCGATAACATCTTCCGGACCCCTCACCACCATCAACTTCCTTCAAAAGCTGCCAGCTGGCCCAATCCTTGACAATTGACCCTGCGGACATTGGGTTAGTCCCATTGGCGTAGGACGCCGGACACAGAGCTACCCACAAGCCTCAACCTGCTTCGTCGATCAGTCGATGGGCGGCTGAAAAGTCGTCGTTCAAGGTTGACCGCAAGTTCGTTCTGGCAGCGTTTGCACGGTCGAGAACACGATCGTAAAGGGTAAGCAATGCATCGCGCCATGAGACCGGTGTGTGCGCCAGCTCGCCTGATCGGCGGAGGCAATTCACGCTCAGCCGTCGAAGCAGTATGTCATCGCTGGCAAGCCGGCGCATTTCGCTTGCGAGCGTTTCCACCTTGCCGCCCTGAAAGGTCAGTCCGCATCCGAGTATCGCAAGTTCGTCGCCGAGAAGCGCGGTATCCGGCAAGATCACCGGTATGCCGCTCGTCACGGCCTCGAGCGCCGCCAATCCGAAAGGTTCCGGCACCCGGGAGGAAATGACGAGGGCACGCGCGTCGCAAAGGATGTTCCGCATCTCACTCTTGGATTTCCAGCCGTGAATGACGACTTCCGGAAAGTCCCGTTCCAGCCGAACGCGGCCGGCGCCATCGCCTATGATCTGCAGCTTTCCACCGGCAAGCCGCGCCGCGATCGCGGCATCTTCAAATCCCTTTTCCGGCTCCAGCCGACCAACGAAGAAGAAGTCGCGCTTCTTCCAGGGCTCCGTAGGGTGATCGAGGAAGGGCTCGACCGGGTTGCGAATTGTCTCGATATTGCCCATGTCGATCCGCCCGCGAACGAAATATTCGCGCATGCGTTGATGCACGACGATGATATTGGCGGCAAATTGCTGGATGGGATAATAATGCTCCCTCACCATATGGCGGGCCGATCTCCAGATCTTCTCATGATAGCCGCGCTTGTCGCAGTTTGTCGCCAGACAGCCGAGCGACATCGGCGTCAGAGGGCAGACCTGGCTTCTCCGGTAATTGGCAAATCCTCCGTTGGGGCAAGAGAGGAAATAGTCGTGAGCGTGCAGGACGACTCGGTCGCGAACCGGCCATAGGGCGCGGAAAATCGATGGCGATAGGATCTTCGACCAGCCGTGGACATGATAGATAGTGCCCTTGGTATCGACGCGCGACATGAGAGCGCTCAGGCCTTCATAGGCCTGACGGCTATAAAGGCCGCTGGCAAGTGCGCTGAGACGCGGCTGCTGCATCAGCGGCTGCGCGGCCAGGTTGACGGTGTCGGCCGCCGGCCGTTCGGAGCCGGCGCTATCGCCGGCGAAGTAGGTTACGGCCACCCCGGCTTCCTGCAGCAAAGTGGCCGAGAGTATCGCCAGATTCGATGCTCCGCCTATCTTGGCGGAACGGTCATTGATGATGACAACACGATCGAGGCCGGATGAGCGTGCCACCGGATTATTCCAGCGCTTCGATGTTTTGCGGCGCCAGCCTGCCCTTGAGCAGATCGCGAAGTGCGATGACATTGCCCTTGAGGCGGCCCTTGCGGTCGACCCAGGGCTCCGGTCGCCAGACCTTGACAAGGTTGGCCGCAAGATTGCGGCCGATCTGCATTGTTGCCTGCGGCACGCTCATCGTGCGCTTGCGCATGAGATAAAGCGGGTTGGCTATTTGCGAATAGCCGAGACGAACGCCGCCCGATCGGCCACCTTTCGTGCCGAGATGAACGCCTTCGAGCTGCTTGACGCTGACGACCTGGCCATAATGGGCCACGAGCCTGCTGAAATCGACATCCTCGAGCCAGCCATAGAATGGCAGGTTCTCGTCGAAACGAAGAGCCGCGGCTTTGACGATGGCCATGCGGATCGCCATGTTGCAGCCATAGGCATTGTAAACAGATCGGATCTGCATCGAGGGCTCGGAGCGGCGCCTGCGTCCCGTACCGACCAATCGTAAGCCGTCACGAATGGAGATGCCCGGCCCGGTAATGCCATCGGCCAAGACCGTGCCGGTGCATAGGGCGACATCCGGCTGCAGTTGAAACAGCCGTTCCGTTTCCTCGATATAGGCAGGCGTCATCAGAAAATCATCATCGAGGAAAAGGACGATATCCGCGTCCTGAACGCTGTCGAGGATGCGATTGCGCTGACGGCAGAGTCCGCGCTCGCTGATAAGCACCCGTACGGGAATGTCGAGATTTCTGAGGCAACTGGGATCGATGTCTTCCGGCGAGGAAAGGCAGACGACGATCTCGTCCGGCTTCCGGGTCTGGCTGGCAACATGTGGGAGGATGGACGACAGGATATCGCGGCGGCCGGAGCTTGCGATACCAAGCGCGATCTTCAAGGGACGACCCGTTACGCTGCCGGCAAGCCGTCTCGCCGATGCACGCACCTGGCGGCGGTCCTGTCTGCGGTGCCAAAGACGCTTATTCTGGTGGTGACGCCTCTCATGGCTGCGATTGGCGATGATGCCGAGGATATTGATCGTTGTCGTGCCGAAGCTTGCCAGCGCGTCCGACAGCCTCTCCACCGTCATCTTGTTGGTCTGCCCGACGACCACGACAATGCCTTCGAGATAGGTGCAGATGACGCGGGTATCGGCAGAATCCTCGAAAGCAGACATATCGACGATGACGACCTTGTATCGCCGGCGCAACAAGTCGATCTCAGCCTTCAGTGCCGGCAGATGCCCGTAGCGCTGAAAAGCGGTCACGGATTTTTCGGTCTCGTCGACGGTGACGACCGGGACACCGCCATGGGCCTGCATGACCTCCGCCTCGGGCTCATGATCGGCCTTCGCGACAAGCAAGCCGCCTTCATGGGCGACGGCATAGCGGCGCGGCACATCGTTGATGCTCAAGGCCTCCATGCCGAAATCCGTACCGGCTTCGGTCACCACGCAGCTCAGTCTCGCATTGAGAAAGTCAGCGTCGACGAGCACAACGGATGCACCTTCATGCTGGTAGAGCTGCGCGAGATTGGTTGCGATCGTGGTCTTGCCTTCGCCGGTGCCGACCGAGGTGATGCCGATCACCATGGGTGCGTTCGGCGGAAATGCGGAATCGATCGAGTGCTTGACGCCACGCAAGGCTTCGGAAAATTGCGAATAGGGCGTATCGAGCACAGATCTCAACGGCAGCATCGTTCGTCGCCAGCCGGCATTGGCAGCCGCCATGCTTCCCGGCAGGAAGGATGGGCTCATGTAGACGGGCACGTGGCCGAGAGAGCTGATCCCCAATTCCCGCCGCAGCTTTTCACTGGAGCTGACGCGGCGATCCAGGCCATCCCGCAAAAGTGCTGCCATGACGCCGGCCGCAAGGCCGAGCATGGCCGTGAAGGGCAGGACGAAGGAGGACTTCGGCCAGCTCTTTGCCAGCGGCACGGCGGCCGCGGTCACGACGCGAACATTGCCGAGCGGAAATGATTCCTTTTGCAGCGCGCCAATCAGCTGCTGCAGGATGCTTTCATACATCCGTCGGTAGGTGGTGGCGCGGCTTTCCATCTCCGACAGCTCCACCCTTGCCAGATTCTTGTCCGTTCCGGCGTCTTTGAGCGACGCCAATTCATCGCTGAGCAGCTTTTCGCGGGTTTGGGCGACTTCCAGATTTACCTTGTAGACTGCCTGGATACGCTCGAACTCCTTGCGCATATCTCCCTTTATTCGGTCGATTTCCTGCCGCGCCGCAATGATGGCTGGATTATCGGCATCATATCTGCCGGTAAGATTGTTCAATTTGATTGTCGCAGCTCCGAGATCCTCCTGCAGCTTCTGTATGCGTGGATTGTTCATCGTCTCATCGACATCGCCTTCAACTTTACCACCTGACATCAGCTGGTTGAGCGTTGCGAGCTTGGCTGATTCCGCCGCCGTCTGTGCCTTCGCCGCGACTGCCTGACTACTGATCTCCGATAATTGCTGCTGATCGAGGGAGGACGACGTGCTGATCTCCATGATGCCGTTTTTAGCGCGAAACTCCTCGACGTTCATCGCCGCCTCGCGAGCTTGCCGTCCGACTTCGATCAAACGTGTCTCCAGCCATTTGGCACCACTTTGCGCCGCCGACGCCCGTTCCGACAGGCCGGTGCTGATATAGGCCTCTGCAATTGCATTCGCTGCCAGGGCCGCCTTTTGCGGGTCGACCGAACTATATCCGATCTCAAGAATGTAAGACTGGCCAACGCGGGTAACCTCGACCCTGGAGAGGAAGGAGGCCATAGTGCGGCGCATCAGATCATCCTCTGTGGTTTCCGCTTTCGCGCTGCCATCATCGCCATGTTTGAAATAGCTGAAGATTGTGCGCAGCTTGTCATGCAGCGTCGCCTGCCAGGATATGCCGCCTACGATTTCCGGATCTTCCGTGAGATTGAGTTTCTGCACGACCGCGCGCGCGATCGCCTCGGATTTGACGATCTCGACCTGGCTCGCAATTTCCGCCGCCTCGATGATGACCGTTCCGGTGAAAGCGTCCTGCGAGACGATGCGCCCCTGGTCAGGATCCATGACGAGCCGCGTGGTCGCCAAATAGACCGGCTGGGTCGTCGCCATATAGAAGCCGCCGACGCCGAGACCCGCCCCCGTAAACAGTGCGAAGATCATCCAGTGGCGCTGCAGGAAACGCCAGACGTCACGAAAGGAGATATATTCGCTGTCCCCTGTACCCTTGGCGCTTGAAGGAATGCTGCGCAAGCCCTTACCGATCTCGTGAATTGCCATGATTGTCGCCCCACATTGCTCACTTATCACTATTGAGATTGACCGGTATCGGCAGACGAAAGCGCCGTGCCGTCCAGGCTTCCGGAAATATTGTAACGCACATCCAGGACGTCCCCCGGCTGCAGCGCGGTCGCTTCCGATGCCTTGATCGCATTGGCCTCGTCGCCGTTGCGGGTGATCCAGTATTCCATCGGCTGGAGATCGAGCGCCTTCAAGCTCTGACTTCTCGAAAGCGAAGCGCCCGAAAGCTGCAGAAGTTGCAGCGTCGTGTTTCGCTTTAGTTTGGTATCCTCGATTTCGGTCTCGGTAGTCTGCAGCAATTGGCCGGCATCGGTCTTGCGTTGACCCTTGAGATTGAGCGCATCACGTTCGGTCTCGCTCAGCTTCTGCTTTGCCTGCATCGAAGCAACCACAAGATCCAGCTTGCCTGCCTGCATCTCGGCAACGATCCGCTCCAGCGAGGTCTTCCGAGAGGTGGTCAGGATCTTCGTGTCGACCAGCTTGGAAATGTCGCTCAACTCGTCCTGCGCGATCTTCACCTGCTCGTCCTGCGACGACATCTTCTCGTCGAGGATGTTGATTTCATTGCGCAGCAGCACTTCCAGATCCGCGGCGGCGGCGAGTTGCTGGCGCAAGGCATCCGCCCTGGCATTGAACAGGTCTACTTCGCTGGTCATGATCTGCCAGATGGCCGATCCTTCGGGGGCGGCCTTGATCTCCGGCGGGAATGCGATCGCCGACTGATCGTTGAGTTCGGCCATCAGGCGGGCCCGCCGGGCGCCGAGCTGTTTCAGCTGCAGCTCCATCCGGCTGATCTCGCCGGCATAGCTGACCTGCTGCGCCTCCGAGTAGTCACCGGTCTGGCTGGACCGACGCTCACGCCCGCCCGCCATGGCAACCGCCTGCTTCACCGTCAGGCCGGGCCTGAATTCCAGCTCACTCGGCTTTTCGACAGCGCCGGACACGTAGATCATCGGATATTTGA
This sequence comes from Rhizobium pantanalense, assembly GCF_030182525.1. Classification (NCBI taxonomy): domain Bacteria; kingdom Pseudomonadati; phylum Pseudomonadota; class Alphaproteobacteria; order Hyphomicrobiales; family Rhizobiaceae; genus Rhizobium; species Rhizobium pantanalense. Next base: position 209,714 of record NZ_JAQJCH010000012.1, on the reverse strand, counting down.
CGACCTCGACCGAAGCGGTCGGTGCAAGCGCCAGACCGGTGATCTGCTTCAGCTTCTCGCCGATATCGGCGCTGATGTCTTCGACCGTCTTATCGCTGACCTGCATTTTTCCAATCATCGGAATTGAGATCGAACCCGATTGCGATACGACATATTCGCCATTCAGCGCCGTCCATTCCTTGTATTCGCCGGTTGCGGCGATCCATTCGACGATGGCGACCTTGATCCGCGCCTGAGGCCCAACACGATAGGCGTCGGCGGCCGCAGCACTCGCTATGCCATGCATCGCCACGCCGGAAAGAAGCAACGCCATCAACCAGAGCGCCATGCGCCGAGATGGCCTGGAGATGGAATGGTAAGCTGAAGCGCACACTCTGGACATGAGCTGAAATCTCGCTTTCTTGATCGCTTGCGCCATCACGCGGAAAAGGCGCCATACAGCGAGATCAGCAGCTGAACGCATAACGTGTAAATCCCCTACCGAAGCAACAGGGCTTATCATTTCTGACAGGGAGGTAGGCGACGCTGCCGTCTCTTGGTGGGATGGGCATATCCTTGTGTGCAGGCAGACACCGGCAGCTAAATCTTTTGGTTACTCCCTTCGGCCATTTGTATGCCGCGGTGAACCGATGTAGGCCCTGTCGCAAAAGTTGCCGGCTGCCCAATGTTGTTTCGGCCCATGGAGGGAAGAGCAATGCGGGTAGCGATCGTGCATTATTGGCTGGTATCGATGCGCGGCGGAGAAAAAGTGGTCGAGGCGCTCTGCGACATGTATCCGGACGCCGATATCTTCACTCTCGTCTATGATGAAAGCCGTGTCTCCGAGAAGATTCGCAGGCACAAGATTTTCACCTCCTTCCTTCAGCGGATTCCCGGTGCCGCCAAGACCTACCAATCGCTCTTGCCGCTGATGCCCTTCGCATTGGAGAGCTTCGACCTCACCGGTTACGATCTGATCATTTCTAGCGAATCCGGCCCGGCCAAGGGCATCATCCCGCCGCCGCGGGCAACGCATATCTGCTATTGCCATTCCCCCATGCGTTATCTTTGGGATCACTATCACTTCTATCGATCCCATGCGGGCCTCGCATCCCGGCTCATATTGCCGATGCTGGCGCCGATGCTACGCTCCTGGGACGTCAATACGAGCATGCGGGTCGATCGCTTCGTCGCCAACTCGCATCATGTCTGCGACCGCATCGGCAAATATTATCGACGCCCCGCGACCGTGGTCTATCCCCCCGTCAATGTCGATGATTTCATGCCGGCGCCATCGACCGAGGATTTTTATCTCTGCGCCGGCCAGTTGGTTCCCTACAAGCGGATTGATCTGGCGGTGAAGGCTTTTACCCGGATGAATCGCCAGCTGGTCGTCATCGGCGAAGGCAGCGAAGCGGAGGGGCTCAAACGTATCGCCGGTCCATCGATTACTTTTCTCGGACGGACCCCATTTCCAATATTGAGAGAAAAGCTTGCCCGCTGTCGTGCGCTGGTCTTTCCCGGCGAGGAGGACTTTGGCATGGTTCCAGTGGAAGCGATGGCCAGCGGGCGACCCGTTATCGCCTACGGAAGTGGTGGCGCGCTGGAAACGGTCGCGCCGGGCGTGACCGGCGTTCTCTTCGACCAACAGTCCGTCGATGCTCTGATCAAGGCCGTGATCGATTTCGAGGCCATGCAGCACCGCTTTCACCCGGAAACACTGCAAGCGCATGCAGAACAGTTCAGTCCGCGTAAATTCACCGCAGGCATGCAAGCGATCATCAATGAGGAGCTGCTGATCCGCAAGGCGGCAAGGCTTCGCAGCCACCCAGCCGTTCAAGGAGGTCGCGAAGCGCAATTGCCGGTCCTTGCGATGGAACCGCAAAGCAGGACACTCCAGTAGAAGCCAGCGGCAGCGACCGCTGGCCTCGATCAGAAAAGAAGCACGGATGGCGGGCACGCTCCGCGAAACAGCCATGGAGCAATCGAATCACCCTATGGAAGCATTACAACCGACGCACTGCCTCCACTCAGGGAATACAATCTTCAAGCACCCGGAATGACACAGAAAATATTGCCGCGGTCGATTTAATCTGCACATGTCTTAGCAATCATTGCTAAATATGAAGATCTTGTAATATATTCACTTAAAGCGGCTGTCACGTTCTGGTAAGTTATGACTTGCGCCCGCACGCTCGGTGAGACTGCGATTGTTGATGCGCATGCTCCGATGCGAACGGACCAGCTCAAATTGGACAATGGCCGGATTTTGTGTGGCCGGCTTGGGGAGGACGAGGCCATATGCCTGAGAACCGAGTGGATCGGTCGCAGCAAATTCCATATGAGTCCGAATCCGACAACGGTTTAGAGGCGATGATTTCGCTTTGGGACCTCGATCTCAAATTCCTCGACTCCTCCAAGAGGTTCAAAGAGCATATCGGCCTTGCGTCCCGCAACGAGGTGACATTGTGGGAGGCCTATCCGGCACTTGCAAAACCGGCGCTTGCCGAGCTCATTCGTGAGGTAATCGATACGGGTGAACCTCGCGCGATCTCGCTCGACGATCCGAGGCGAGGAAAACGCAACGTTCTCGTCTCCTACATTCGAGTAGGCCTCCTAATTATCGAAACCAACGGGGCAAGCTCGAATGGGAACTTGTCATCCGAAGACAGTGAAAAAGCGCGGCTGATCCATCAGGCAACACACGACGCGTTGACCGGATTGCCCAATCGCCGCCAATTCAGTGCGGCGCTGGCGCAACTCCTTCCAGCGAGCGGCAAGATCGGGCCGGCGCTGATGCAGCTCGATCTCGATGACTTCAAGCCCGTCAACGATACGCTCGGCCATGGTGCCGGCGACATCGTGCTGAAACTCGCCGCCGAAAGAATCAAGGAAGCGCTCGGCCAGGGCGGAACGGTCTACCGTCTCGCCGGCGACGAATTCGCCATCATCCAGGTCGGACCACAGCGTGCCTTCGAGGCGGAACGGCTGGCAGACGCGCTGGTGACCGAATTCAAGAAACCGTTCACGGTCAACGGTATCTCTCTTTTCGTCGGCGTGAGTGTCGGCATTGCAATTGCGCCGCGCGACGGCAACGAGGGGGAACAGCTGATGAAGGCTGCCGATGTCGCCCTTTATGCCGCCAAGAAAGAGGGACGGCGGCGGGCGCGGACTTTCGATCCGGCCATGCTGATCGTGGTCGAACAAAGGGAGCTGCTGCGGCGCAGCCTGCGCGTGGCACTGCAGCGCGACGAGTTCTTCATCGAATATCAGCCGCTCGTGGAGTCTTCGTCCAATGTGGTCGGCTTTGAGGCGCTGCTGCGCTGGCGGCATCCGACCCTCGGGATTATTCCGCCGGCAGCTTTCATTCCCATGGCGGAAGCCGACGGCCTCATGCGCGAAATCGGTCAGTGGATGCTGGAAGAAGCCTGCCGCGAGGCCTTGGCGTGGCCGGCGCACTATACGCTTGCAGTGAACCTTTCTCCGGCGGAATTCCTGACGCCGGGCCTGACCGATCGCGTCTCCCAAACGCTCGATATCGTCGGATTTCCAGCCGAGCGCCTGGAGCTGGAAATCACCGAGGGCGTGCTTCTGGAACGCACGACCAATAATCTGGACACGCTGAATACGCTGAACGTGCTCGGCATCCAGATTTCCCTCGATGACTTCGGCACGGAATATTCCTCGCTCAGCTATCTCAAGAATTTTCCCTTCGATACGATCAAGATCGATCGCTACTTCATCAGGGATCTTTTGCAGGACAGCAAAAGCCAAGCCATTGTGCGCTCCGTGATCGGGCTCGCCCACGGTCTGGACATGCGGGTGACCGCGGAAGGCGTCGAAACGCAGCAACAGGCAGCCTGGCTCCGGGAAGAGGGCTGCGACCGCCTGCAGGGCTACAGCATCAGCCCTCCGCTCAGCGCCGACAAGCTCGATGATTTCATAAGGCAGCGTGCGCGCACTCAACCGGCCACGACATTCGACGAATATCACGCCAGCCCGTGAATTTCCGAAGCGCATTTGATTCGGAAATTTCTCGAGGCGGACTGGTCGCATTGCGACCAGTCCGCCACTTATGTGGCCCGCATGGTCAGCCATGATCGCCACGATCCCATCCGCCATGCCAACCTGCTTTCGTCAGCCCTGAATGAACTCTTCGAGATGTCGTTCCATACCAGAGAAAGCGACGGCACACTTACCTGCCGCCTCTATCGAAACGGCTTGATCGAGCGGATCGAATTGACCTTTCCCTGCTCGGCCGAGCAACGCGATTCATATCAGGCAATCGTCGAGCGCATCGGACAAGGCCAGGCGCTTGCAAACTATCTCGATGTCATCACCGATGACGCCGCGCGTGCCGAGCATGCGATCCTTCTTGGCCTTGCCGTCAATTACGATGCCGATATCGAGCTGTCCGATCAGCATACAGGCGTCATGACTTTCGTGGTGGATCTCGCACTCGAAAGGCTACTCAATTGAACACCCCCTCCTCTAGCCGTTTCACAGCGCAATTCGATGCCAATAATCAGGAATTCTCCCTGTCAGGAGTCCTCAGGCCACATTCGGTTGCCGAGCTCGCCGATGATCTCGCCCTGCTGCGAAACGGTATCGAGACGGTGAATGGTGTCTGCTACATCAATCTGAAGCGCGTCATCCACATGAACAATACGGCGTTCCGTGCCCTGACGCATGCACTCCTCGATGCCACCCGGTCGAGGCCGGATCTCAAGCTGACGGTCGTCGCTTCGAGCGTCGTCGCATGGGCATCGCGGCTGTTTCGCCATTTGAGCGATCTGTCGCCCAACATCGTCGTCGAGATCTACGATTCGGCCTTCTATCCCGGGCAGACATTCGTGGAGAACCAGAGCTTCATCCCGATCCTCCGGACCCAGACGAAAATGACCTGGCGGCACGAACGCGAGATATTGCCGCGACACGGCCTTCGCGAGGGTTTGCATGTTGCCGACATCTGTTGCGGCATCGGCGATTTCGCCATGCTGCTGCGAAAGGATTTCAAGCCGGCGCGGATCGTTGCCCTCGATCACTCGCTGCCGAGCCTGGAATATGCCCGCAAGGTCGCTGATGATTTCGACGTCCAGGACATCGAATATACCTATGGCGACGCATCACAGATGCTGTTCGAGAGTGACCAGTTCGATTTCGTGACCTGCAGGCATTCGCTGCAGATCTTCGACCGTCCGGATGTTCTGCTGCGCGAACTCTATCGCATATGCAAGCCAGGCGGCAGGGTCTACATCACCAACGAGAAGAACTCCCATTGTCTTGGCGAGCCCAGAGCCGACAGTATCCAATGGACCTATAACGAGGTCGCGAAGCTGTTTGCCCATTTCGACATGGATGTCGAAATGGGTCCCAAGGGCCGCCGCATGCTGCTGGATGCTGGCTTCAAGGATGTGCGGATGGAAAGCTTCATGGTCACCAATCTCGACGGCGATCCCCAGGATTTCGCCGACATCATCACGGCGTGGCAGAATGTCTATGCAGGTGAGATGGCGGTCCGAAGAGGGGATTCGGCCGCATTCATCGAGCGATTCAAACAAGGTTTCGCCGATCATATTTTTGCCGCGCTCCATCCAAGAGGCTATGCCGGCTGGCCGATCTGGGCTTCCTCGGGACAGAAACCGCTATGACAGACCCGTCAACCGCCAAGCAACGGCTCGGACTGCGCTCATTTCGCGCCAAATTTCTACTCGTGGTCGGGGGTGCCGTTCTTTTCGACCTGCTCGTCAGCGGCGGCCTTGCACTATGGAACGTCCAGCGTCTTTCGCGCAACGCCACGACGGAAGTGGGACAAGGCTTGGAGAAGGCGAGCCAGGATTACATTCGCTCCTATGCGGATTCGACCGCCGCAGAGGTCGGTCTGCTGATCGACCAGGTCCATTCCGATGTGAAGGCGCTGGCCGGCGTCCTGCAGGGGCAGATCGACAATCCGGCCAGGAGCGTCGATGTCGGTGCTGCCATGAGCAGAGCGTCACCAGGCGCCGTAACGGTGACCTACGATCCGGCTGGCCAATGGTCACAGAACCTGCCCGGCACGCCCTCGGTCATCAGCGTCTGGGGGTACCTGCTCGATAAGGATCACCATCCCCTGCCCCAGGTGCAGGCAGACATAGAATGGAGCGCGGTGCTCGATCTGGTCGCCCCTTCATTGCTGCGCAATGGCGCGTCGAAGCTGCAGATGTATTATATCGGGCCTAGGGAGCGTCCGATTTTTCGGACCGCTCCCTATACGACGCAGGCCCAGACCTTCGACCGGCTCTATCCCGGACACAACAGCTCCGATTTTTGGACATTCTTCTTTCCCGGCCTATACGAATCCTGGCAGCAATGGGCCTCCAACCCGTCATCCCGCCCCGTTGCCGATTACATCACCCAGACCGCGCCCTATACCGACGCTATCACCGGCAAGTTGATCGTCAGCTTTTTTCATCCGCTCTGGACGCCGGATCGGCATCAAGTAGCCGGTGCGGCAGGTGCCGATATCACGCTCACACAACTTGCCGAAATCGTCGAACATGTGAAAGTCGCCCAGACCGGCTTCGGCTTCCTCGCCATGTCAAATGGAAATGTCGTCGCAATCAATCCCGTGGGCGAGAAGGTCATCGGCTTGCGTGCCGCCAACGATGCTGCCGCCAAGGGCGTCACCGGCGTCGATCGATCCTTGCGCAACAGCACCCAAACGGCGATCACCAAGCTGCCGCTCGACGCCGATGGCGTGATCCAGCATATCACCCTCAGCCAACAGGGAGAGGATGTTCCCTACCTCGCGGTCGTCAAGCAATTGCACCCGACCAATCTCTGGGTGGACGGGCCGGTCAAGAGCGAGGTCATGTCGCTCGGGATCGTGGTACCCGAGCGCGAGATCTACGCCTCGCTCATTGCCGCCAAGGACGAGATATCGCGGGCAACCAACCGCATCCTGCTTTATCAGATCATGGCGGTCCTTGTGTCGCTGATGATCGTCACGGCGGCGGTCTTCGCTGCCTCGAAACGCGTCACCAGCGGCATCAGCGCGCTGGCAAGCGCCGCCAAACGCATACAGGCGAAGGATTATTCCGTCAGGGTCGATATCTCGACCAGGGACGAGGTGGCGGAGGCCGGTATCGCATTCAACCGGATGGCGGAGGATATCAGCTTCCACACCGAAAACCTCGAAAAGCTCGTTTCGGATCGGACCCAGGAGATCGAGGCGGCCAAGGAAGAGATTTCGACCCTCAACAGCCAATTGAAGAACGAAAATCTGCGGCTGGGTGCCGAGCTCAATGTCGCCCGGCAGATCCAGCTCATGGTCCTGCCGCGGGCCAAGGAGCTGACGGCGATCAAGCATCTGGAGATCGCCGCCTATATGCGCCCGGCCGACGAAGTCGGCGGCGATTACTATGATGTTCTCCAGAACGGAAACAACCTGAAGATCGGCATCGGCGACGTGACCGGCCACGGGCTGGAGAGTGGCGTGCTGATGCTGATGGTGCAATCGATCGCCCGCGCCCTGCAGGAAGCAGGCGAGATGGACCCGGCAAAATTTCTGACCGATCTCAACCGCGCCATCTTCAAGAACATCGAACGAACACGGACGGACAAGCATCTGACCCTGTCGTTCCTCGACTATGACGGCGAGAGATTGACTATATCCGGCCAGCACGAGGACATGATCATCATTCGCCAGGACGGCAAGGTGGAGCGGATAGACACAGGCGATCTCGGTCTTCCTGTTGGCCTCGAGCCTGACATAGCTCCCTTTATCGATACGCGGCAAGTATCCTTCGAGAAAGGCGACATGATAGTCCTGCATACCGATGGTGTCACCGAAGCGGAGAATTCGAAGGGTGAATTGTTCGGCTTCGACAGGCTTTTGGAGGATGCCCGCCGCCTGCATGGCGGGACTGCGGAAGAAGTCGTCGAGGGCATACTTGACGACTTGATGGCTTACATCGGGACCCACAAGATCCATGACGATATTACCCTTGTGGTGATGCGGCACAGGTGAGGAGATGACAACAGCAATTTTCGGCAGGGAAGATCTGGTTTCGTTCGACGGCACCAATGCCCTTCGCATCCGCCTGTTCGACGGACCTCTTCATCTGGCGTGGCGCCATTCGGCCATGACATCCGACTTTATCGCGGAAACGATGGCGCTCGATTTCCGTGCTTCCGAACGCCAATACAAGACGGTACGGCACGATATCGGTTATTTGACCAACGAGCTCATCGAAAACTCCATCAAGTTCCGGGCCACGGGCGAGATCCTGATCGAGGCGCTGAGGGATGCCCATTATTTCAGGATGCGGATCATGAACCTGATCGACCGCGAAGCGACCGACCGCTTCCAACAATTGTTGCTCAGGGTTACGACCGGCGATCCAGGCGATCTCCTGATAGAGCAGATCGAGGCAAGCGTTCTTGCCGGCGACGATGCATCCGGGTTAGGACTGTTGACATTGATGAGTGATTACCAGGTTCAGTTGGCCTGGCATTTCGACGAGGATGGTCCGCGCAAGCGGATCAAGCTGCAAACCTATGCCGCAATGGCGATTTCATCGGCGTGAACCAGCGAGAGGCCTTTTATGGAAATCAAAGAAGAAGCATTCCGCGTCTGGTCCGAAGGCAGTACCTTATATTTTGACGGAACCATGCGTCTGGCGGGTCCCGATGCCTATGCACCGGTCTATGATCTGGCCAGGACGATCCTTCATGGGGGTGGAGGCAAAGCGACTTTCGATCTCACCGGTCTGCAATTCTTGAATTCTTCGGGCATCAACCTGCTTGCCAAACTGACGATAGAGGCGCGCAAGCATCCGGATGTTCATCTTACCGTCTGCGGCTCCTCGCAAATTCCCTGGCAGATGAAATCATTGCCAAACCTGAAAAAGCTGCATCCGCGCCTGGATCTGCGCCTCACCTAGCCATCAAACGCTTACCGCCCCTTATTCTGGGTGTTCCATGGGGTGGGTGTGTGAAAGCTCATCCGCTCGGCTGTAGCGCCGCGCGCGGATACGAAAACTTGCTGGAGAAGAGGCGCATCGTGACACAACATATTGCGCGAATTTCTTTGAAGCGGAATTTCGGTTAGTTCTCTCTTCGGCCTGTCGACCTCGCCAGCTGAGACGGATATAAATAACAATACTCTATGCTATCTCTTATATATCTTATGATACTGAAGTATATGTAAATTCTACAATAAAAACTTCAGTTTAAATCGTACATTCAACATAAATATTTTAAGCGAGCGCGCCTGTGCTGATAGCTGCAAAAATGGACAGAATGTAAAACTTCTGCATTCCCTGATAACGACAGCATAGTTAAACATTTGTAAACTATAGCTGTAAATTGCAGAAATAATTCCCAGTTGTAAAAGCCTGACAAAAGGGCGGAAGTCTTACTTCGCCCTGAATACTCGGCTGCGTGTCTATAGTACCGGGAGGGTTTGATGGGCATAGCGTTCAAATCTGCAGGCATAACTCCAAAAAATACCAAGAGGCGTACAATACTTGTTGCGGGAGGCGCGGGGTTCCTCGGCTCGCATCTTTGCGACCGGCTTCTGCAGGATGGTCATGAAGTCATCTGCGTGGATGATTTTTCAACCGGGCGGATGGACAATTTATGGCATCTACTTCGCTACGACACGTTCAGCTTTATCCGCCACGACGTCATAGCGTCACTCGATCTGCCTGTCAGCGAGATCTACAATCTGGCCTGCCCGGCATCTCCACCGCACTATCAGGCCGATCCGATCCATACGATGAAGACATGCGTTTTCGGCTCGCTCAATCTGCTGGAGCTAGCCACGCATCACCAGGCGCGCATCTTCCAGGCCTCGACCTCGGAGATCTATGGAGATCCCCAGGTGCATCCGCAGCCGGAAAACTATTGGGGCAACGTCAATTCCTTCGGCCCGCGCTCGTGCTACGACGAAGGCAAGCGTTCCGCCGAAACGCTTTTCCGTGACTTTCACGCTAAGCACGGCGTCGACATCAGGATTGCCCGCATCTTCAACACCTATGGGCCACGCATGCGCCCCGACGACGGCCGCGTCGTTTCCAATTTCATCGTCCAGGCACTCAGGGGCCAGGACATCACAGTCTACGGCGATGGCTCCCAGACGCGGTCGTTCTGCTATGTCGCCGACCTGATCGATGGTTTCGTCCGCCTGATGGCCGACCAAACGGTCATCCATACGCCCGTCAACCTCGGTAATCCGGCGGAATTTACCGTGCGTGATCTTGCCGAACAGGTAATCGCAATCACCGGCTCCAACTCAGAGATCGTCCATAAGCCCCTACCGATCGACGATCCGCGTCAGCGCCGGCCCGATATCAGCGTTGCGAAACGCGAATTGGGATGGGAACCGTCGGTCGCCCTAGCGGATGGACTGAAGTCCACCATCGCCTACTTCGAACGGCAGCTGGTTCGTCCAAGCAGCGAGCTTTTCGAGGTTGCGTGATGGCCAGGCAAAAAATACTCGTCGTGGGTGGCGCCGGCTTCATCGGCAGTCACACTGCGAAACTCCTCCATCGCCAGGGCTTTGAGCCCGTCGTCTATGACAATCTCTCGACGGGCCACCTGACCTCTGTGCGCTGGGGGCCTTTCCTGGAAGGAGATATTCTTGACACGTCCCGTCTTGCCGAGGCGATCGATGGCCACAAGCCTGCGGCAATCATACATTTCGCCGCCTCGGCCTATGTCGGCGAGTCCGTTGAAAATCCTGCGAAATACTACGCCAACAATGTCAACGGCACGCTGTCGGTTCTGGAGGCATGCCGCCGCACGCAAGCCGATAAGCTGATCTTTTCATCGAGCTGCGCGATCTACGGAATTCCCGCCCATCTGCCGATCCGCGAATGCGAGATGCCTCAGCCGATCAATCCCTACGGCAGAACGAAGCTCATTGCCGAACATATGCTTGCCGACTATTCCGCCGCCTACGGACTTTCCTATGTGGCGTTGCGCTACTTCAACGCCTCGGGCGCCGATCCGGAACGGGAGCTCGGCGAATGGCATGATCCCGAAACCCACCTCATTCCCCGCGCGTTGCTGGCGACAGCCGGCGCGATCGAAACCTTGGAAGTCTATGGAGACGATTACGACACGCCGGATGGCACCTGTGTGCGCGACTATATCCACGTGCTGGATCTCGCCAGAGCGCATGTCCTAGCAGTCGAGTATCTATTGGCCGGCGGTGACAATCTTGCCGTCAATCTGGGGACAGGGCACGGCACGTCGATCAAGGAGATCGTCGGCGCGATCGAGCGCGTTTGTGGGCGCAAGGTTCCCGTCGCCATACATAGGCGGCGGCTGGGCGATCCGCCTGCCCTGTATGCCGCTTCAGACCTTGCTGCCGAAAAACTCGGTTTCCGCGCCCTGCATTCGAATATCGAAACGATCATCCGGACCGCGGCTCCTTTCTTCGGACTGGAGATGCGAGGATGACATCGATCCGGACACGAGCTGAAGTAATGAAGGAAAGGGCGTTGATGACGCCAGTCCTACAGGGTCGCCAGCGCGCGGAATATGTCGTTTGCGCTACGCTGTGGCTTGCGGCACTTGTCTATTTCTGGAACTGGTGGTTTACACCCGCACACCATGTCGACCCTATGGGATCGGTCTTGCTGACCCTGGTGCTTGCCTGGGTAACGATCATTCCAGCCTATTTCATCATCGTCTTCTTTCGCGCCGAAAAGCCGACGGGACAATTGCGGACTCCCGCCGGCAGCCGCATCGCCATGGTGGTCACCAAGGCACCATCGGAGCCCTTTGCAGTGGTGGCCCGGACGTTGGATGCCATGCTGGCACAGAATGTGCCGCACGACACCTGGCTCGCGGATGAGGATCCGTCACCCTCGACGCTGGAGTGGTGCCGCAAACATGGCGTACAGGTTTCCACCCGCCGGGGCCGCAAAGATTATCACCGCCAGACCTGGCCGCGGCGCACCCGCTGCAAGGAAGGCAATCTTGCCTTCTTCTACGATCACCACGGCTATGAAGACTATGATTTCGTCGTGCAGCTCGATGCCGATCATGTGCCCGAGCAAGGCTATCTTTTTCAGATGCTTCGCCCCTTCGCCGATCCGGCGGTCGGCTACGTATCCGCGCCGAGCATTTGCGATCAGAATGCAGATGAAAGCTGGTCGGCACGCGGCCGTCTCTATGCGGAAGCCAGCATGCACGGATCGCTTCAGGTGGGGTTCAATCACGGGCTGTCACCGCTTTGCATCGGCTCGCACTATGCCGTTCGCACCAAGGCCCTCAGGAGCATTGGCGGACTGGGTCCAGAGCTGGCGGAAGACCACTCCACCACGCTGATGATGAATGCGCATGGCTGGCGTGGCATTCATGCGCTCGATGCCATTGCGCATGGTGATGGCCCGCGCACCTTTGCCGATCTCATCACCCAGGAGTTTCAGTGGTCGCGCAGCCTGATGATGATCCTGCTGCAATATTCACCAAGCCTGATCAAACGGCTGCCGCTGCGTCTCAAGATCCAGTTCCTGTTTTCGCAGCTCTGGTATTCCCTCTTCTCGCTCTTCATGGCGCTGATGTTCGTCATGCCGATCATCGCGCTTGTTAGAGGCAAGACCTTCGTCGATGTCTCCTATCCCGACTTTCTGCTGCACTTCGTGCCGCAATCCGTTCTGCTGATCCTGTTTGCTTATCGCTGGCGCAGTACGCATACGTTTAGACCGGTCAATGCCAGGATCCTGAGCTGGGAGATGACATTGTTCCTGTTTGCCCGCTGGCCGTGGGCACTCGCAGGCGCTCTGGCTGCCATTCGCGATTGGGCGACCGGATCGTTCGTGGATTTCCGCGTCACGCCGAAAGGCACATCGGAGATCGATCCGCTGCCGTTCCGGGTCCTTGCGCCCTATGCCCTTCTCTCTCTCGCCTCCATCTTGCCGGTGCTGTCCGTCAGCGCGGAAGAGAGCAGCGGCTTTTATATCTTCGCAACGATGAATGCCGCCATCTACACTTTGCTGCTGCTGGTCATCATCGTCCAGCATGCGCGTGAAAACACGCTCGGCACGAACAAGCGCTTTTATCGGCCGGCGCTCGCCAGCGCTCTGCTTGCTCTGACCGCGCTGCCATTTGTCGGCATCATGGAGCATGGCCGCGCCGGAGTACAATCACTGATTTGGGACACCGACGGTTACGTGCTGTTCGACAATCGTTTTTCGGTGGCAGGCGCCGGAATTGGCGGGCGTGGATTACACAGAATGGTGCTCAATCCGCACTGGCACGTGAGTGATACGGACAATTGAGGTTCATGACGGGAAGGACGCTATTGGCGGGAACGCACATGAAGATAGCTGTTATTGGAACCGGATATGTGGGCTTGGTCAGCGGCACATGCTTCGCCGAATGGGGCAATCGTGTCGTCTGTGTGGACAAGAATGCCGATAAGATCGCCGCCCTTCGTCACGGCAGGATGCCGATCTACGAGCCGGATCTCGACGAGCTGGTGGAACGAAACTATGCCGCAGGACGGCTGGACTTTACCTGCGACATCGCAAAGGCAGTCGAAGGAGCAGCCATCGTCTTCATAGCGATCGCCGCTCTGCCACATCCAGGACAAACGGATGTCGATCTTTCCTTCATTTACCAGGCAGCGCGCGAGCTTGCGGCGCTTATCTCGGCTGATAGCATTGTGGTGATAAGATCGACGGTGCCGGTCGGAACCGGCGACGCCGTGCACAGGATCATCAGCTCGGCCCGGACGCCAGGCACCTTCGCCGTCGCCTCCAATCCGGAATTTCTGCGCGAAGGCGTTGCGGTGCACGATTTTCTCGCTCCGGACCGTATCGTCCTGGGCGTGGAGGAGGAGTGGGCGTGCAAACGGCTTGTCGAGCTCTATGACGTCCCGCTCGAACGCCAGAATACGCCCGTCATCATCACGATGCGCCGGACGGCTGAGCTAATCAAGCATGCCGCCAATGCCTTTCTCGCCACAAAGATCACCTTCATCAACGAACTTGCCGATCTTTGCGAGGAGATGGGCAGCGATGTTGGAGAGCTGGCTCTCGGCATGGGACTCGACAAGCGCATCGGGGCAAGCCTCCTTGCCGCCGGCCCCGGCTATGGCGGCTCATGCTTCCGCAAAAGCGCGCTTGCACTGTTGCAGACGGCGCAGGACCATGGCGTGGCGCTGCGTATCGTCGAGGAAACCCTTGCCGTCAACGAGATGCGCAAGCGGCGCATGGCACGGAAGGTCAGCAAGGCACTTGGCGGCGATATTGACGGCCTGACCATCGCCATTCTCGGCCTGACCTTCAGGCCCGACACCGACGACATGCGCGATGCGCCCGCCGTGCCGCTCATCGAAACGCTGCAGCGCCTGGGTGCTCGCATCCGGGCATACGACCCCGTCGGCATCGAGAATGCAGCAAAGGTTCTCAGCAGCGTCGATTTCCACGAGGATCTTTATGAATGCGCGAGAGATGCGGATGCCGTCGTGGTCATGACAGAATGGGATGCCATCCGAAAGATCGACCTGGCCCAGCTCAAGCAGAAACTGCGCCAGCCTGTTCTCATAGACCTGCGAAATGCGCTGGATGCAGAAGCCGCCCACCGGATTGGCTTTCACGTCTACGCCATAGGTAAGTCGGCAAGCACACACAGCAGCCTGCGCGATATCGGCAAGCGACGAAACCGGCAGCGAGCCGTGAAGGCTGCAACCCCAAAGCTCGTTCCAATCCACGATACGGGAGAAACAATATGAAGCCATCAAGGAAGCAAACCTCCCTGGTCCCTGCAGCATCGCTGGCATGTGCGATCGTGCTTGGACTTGCAGCGGGGAGCAATGCGGCCGTAGCCGCGACGACCACCAAGGTGCCGGATGGAGCAAGACCCATGACGGCAGCTGAACTTTACATGCTCTATCACGACAAGAGTTGGCGCTGGCCCGATGGCGCAGGCCGAATGCAGAATACCGACCGTCGATTTTCGGCTTGGGTCGACGGAACCGGCGGACAATCCTGGGCCGAAGGCCGCTGGGCTGTGACAGACACCGGCCGTCTGTGTCTCGAGGCAACCTGGCACGCCGCAAACGGCCAGTTTCCCGCCAAGACATGCTTCATCCATCGCATTCTCGATGGAACGATCTATCAGAAACGCGAGACTGGCGGAGCATGGTTCGTGTTTCGCCATCCCGTCACTAAGAAAACCGATGAGGCGACAAACTTGATCGCCGATGATCTGGTCTCACAACGACTGGAGGCCTTGAAGACCTCTTTGACCGTCCGCAAGACCGAATAGAGGAAGGAGGCAATGATATGAAAACCTTATCAAAACTAACGACGGCCTTGCTTGCGGCCGGCGCCCTGTGTGGGGGCGTATACGCTGCCAGCAACGGCCTGGATGCAAGGGCCGAGACCCGGCCGCTCTTCAACGACAAGAGGCCGATCATCACACCCCAGTCGCTGCCGGGGGGCGCCTATGATCCCAATGGGGACTTTTCCAATGACCCCAGTCCGAAGATCGAGCACCTCTTCCTGCCTTGGGAAGACGTCGATCTGTCGACGCTGGGCACGGCAGACGATTATGCCCGCAAGCGCGGGCGCTCGCTGCTGATCACCGTCGAGCCCTGGTCATGGGCCCGCGACTGGCGCGTCACGCCAACCGATCTTCTCAATGGAATTCTGGCGGGCCGCTACGATTCCAACATGACGGCGATCTGCTCCGCAGCCGCAAAGCTCAATGCACCCGTCACCATTCGCTGGGCCCAGGAAATGGATGAGAAGAACGGGCAGTTTACCTGGGCCTACTGGAACGCGGAGGAGTATGTGAAAGCCTACAGGCACGCCGTCACCGTCTGCCGCAAGAGCCTTCCCACGGCAAAGTACATGTGGTCGCCGATGGGCAAGGACGGGCTTGAAGCCTACTATCCCGGCGATTCATTCGTCGACGTGGTCGGGCTGTCGGTCTTCGGTTACCAGCCGTTCGATCAGCGCAAGCTCGGACGGGATTCGACCTTTGTGGAGGCGACCAAACCCGGCTACGACCGCGTGAAACGCTTCAAGAAACCCATCGTGATCGCGGAATTGGGCTATCAGGGAAATGAGGGCTACGTTCACGCGTGGGCCGAGGAGGCCAACAAGCCGCATTCCGAATTCCCCGACCTGCAAGCAGTGGTCTACTTCAACGACCGTGAAGTCTACCCCTGGCCGGATGGTCTGGGCAGGCCGGATTGGCGCGTTGCCACGCCGCCCCTCTTGAATTGACCGCGACGCTGAAAGGTTGAGGAGAAACACATGTTTTGGTTCCGTTTCATCATCCTGAATGCCATGTTCGCGATGCTGCTGGTCGGCACCGCGAACGCGGCGACACAGCATCAAATCGATCGAATGACTGCGCGTGCGGCACATCACGCCATGCCGATGAGCGCCAAGGAACTGAAAAAGCTCTACGCGGGACGCTCCTGGATATGGAAGGACGGGGCCGGCTTCTTCTCGCGTCATCACCGTCGATTTACGGCCTGGTCGCATACGGGCGCTCAAAAATCCTACGCAAGGGGCATCTGGTATGCGACCGATCGCGGGCGGCTCTGCATGAGCGCTGTCTGGTACAGCAAGAAAAGTGCCGCACCCAACGTGTCCTGCTTCCTGCATCGCAAGAAGGCTGGGATCATCTATCAGAAACGAGCATCAGGCGGAAAATGGTATGTGTTCCGTCATAATCCGATCAAACATGATGACGAAGTTCTGAAACTGCGGCCGGGCGACTATGTTCGCAGACATCTGCCCGGTTGAAGTCGAATACTCACATAGGGGCTTTTACTTGGATAGCGGACGGCATGCGTCTCACCTGTTCCGTCGAACCGCCATCCGGGAAATGCCCCTATTCTTTGCCGCACGCACTGCGCGACATCAGCCGGCTCAACTCAAAACGGGCTGCGATTGTAGCAATGCGACGTTCTTCCAAATCCACTTGGTGTGCAGATATAGGGAGAGCCCTTAAAGTAATCCTCGGCGGAGACCGAAGTCGTCTTGGCGAGAGAGCTTCCACTATAGAAGACGACATTGTTCTTTTGATACTTCTTCATGTACAACTGCACAGTCTTATTTTTTATGTGCGCATTCTCGGCAGCATTTGCATGTTCATGCATGATCACCGAAGATGCAATCGCAAGCATTACCGATAAAGATACACCAATTTTTCGATTAGCAGCGGATAGATTGCAAGAGTTCTTCCAAAAACTCATAAGTTTACTCTCCTTGACAAGTTTCCTTCGTGTATTTCAGCGGAAAATATTTAAGCAACTTCTATAAATATCTTGAAAATATTAATGAAATCTGCTTAATTTCCCCTTACAGCCTTCGGGCGGGGGACCTGCAACAATGCTGCCTGCGATAGTGTTAACTTGGCGCGACATTCGGTTAATGCACAGAGCCTTGACTCAGACATCCACAGACTTCTTTGGTTCGCTGGCCATGGCGCACCGCGGGGCAGAATTCTTTGCTCAAGACATGAAACTATCTCTCTTTTTACGTCCGTTCGCCAACCGGCAGGCGCCCGGATGGACTGAAATTCAGGCTGTTTTGCGACGATTGGGGAAGATCGTAGCCGGACGGGGCCTGTACTATCCGCGCGCGGCCTGTTTTGGATGCCCATTACTCGCCCCCATGGGCGCATGCCCCCTTCATCCGACTGCGGCAGGGATACCGCGGCGACCACCAGCCGATTTGGCATGTTTTGTCGAAAGATCACCACGATGATGTGGAGCAAGACCGAGATTGCAACCGGACAGCCGGCTTTTGTCGAAAGGCGCCGGTGGCCCCGTATTTCCGAAGCTCCAATTTGCGGCAAGACCACAGATCTGCCAGAGCTCGCGTCGCTGCCATTTTCCACATCCAATGAGGCCCCCAGCCAGCAATTCCCGGCCTGGCAGAAGCATATGGCGCCGTTGATAGACGCTTATCTTCCCGAAAACGCCCAGGCTGGAGATGGCTTCGCAGCAACTCAAACCGTCTGGAATCTCGAAGGAGCGCTTCTCATCCAGCAACAAACGCCGGCCTTCAGCTATGAACGCTCACCGGAGAAAGTACGCTTCAGCGCCATAGATCATTGGCAGATCACCTTCCTGCGCACGGGCAAGACATGGACCAGCGTCAATGGGCATGTGGTTGAAAACGAGCCCGGCATGATGGAAATCCGGGCACTTGGCTGCCCGTTTTATGGTCGCACCATAAGCGCGCAATCCGTCGCCCTCATTCTACCTTGCGATTTGTTCGCCGATCACGGCGGACTGCCTGGAGCAAGCAACAACATCGTCCTGGGGGGCGCGCGCGTCAAGCTGCTAGCGGACTACATCGCTTTTCTCGAAGCGAACCTCAACCGTTTGATAAGGGATGATCTGCACAGTGTACGCAACCAGCTGCAAGAGATGATATTTCATAGCGTCACGCCGCTGGTGAATGGCCATGCGACCGGCGATCGCAGCTCCGAGATCGGACTGATGACGAAAGCTCGTCGCTTTATCCAGAGCAATCTCGGATCAGCGGAGCTAACTCCGGAAGCGTTGAGCCGTGAATTGGCAATTTCCCGAACCAGACTGTACGAATTGTTCCAGGCCTCGGGTGGCGTCTTGAACTACGTGCGCAGAAGACGGCTTCTGGCTGCACGCGCAGCTTTGGCCGATGTGAGCAATGGGCAGAAAATTGCAGATATCGCCAGCAATCTCGGCTTCGAATCGGGAGCCAACTTCAGCCGGGCCTTCACACATGAATTCGGCTACAGCCCAAGCGAGGTCCGCAGACATACCGGAGAATGCAAGGTAGAGCATCTGCCACGGGTGACGAAGACATCCAGCCTCAGCGACTGGCTTAATACACTGGGTATTTGATGGTTACAAACTATGTTGCTGTAAGGCAGTTCCGATACTGCTGAAGACATGTCTCGTGGACAATACATGCGGATAAAGACGTGCATGTAGTTCTTCAATATTCAGATGTAATGCCATCTACGATCACCGGCATCATCTTTTAATCCGGCTGTGGTGAAGACGTTGTTTCCCCCTCAGAAATCTCGCAGGCCAGCAGGAGTGGCTTGCCGAGAGCCGGGGCATCCTGCTTGCTCAACAAAACGGCGACCGCCGCTGCGGCTATTTCCTGAATCGGCTGTTTCACGGTGGTCAGGCGTGGTGTTGTCATGCTTGCGAGCGGAATACCATCAAAGCCGACGATGGAAAGGGCAGCCGGGATTGGGATCCCCAAATCATGTGCTGCACGCATGCAGCCGATCGCCTGCTGGTCGGAACTTGCGAATATGGCAGTTGGACGCTCGTGGCGGGCACGCGCGAGAAGATAGTTTCCGGCGGACCGCCCGCTTTCATAGTCGAAAGCCGCTTCTGCGATCAGCGGAACCGAATTCTGCCTGCCGTCGCCGACCACCTCCATTGCATCCAGATAACCCTTGAGACGATCGTTGGCAGGAACGGAGTCTTTGGGACCCGAAATGAAGCCGATGCGGCGATGACCAAGCTTCACGAGATGCTCGACGCCGAGGCGCACGCCGCTGCGATGATCGGCAGCGATGCCGGAATATCCCGGCAGCAAGCGGTCGACGATGACGATCGGCAGCCCCTTCGGCAGCTTGAGCGCATGGAAATCGTTGCTTGGAACAAGGATGATGCCATCCACCTTCCGGCTTGTCAGCTGGCCGATCCGATCCGCTTCCTTGGCCGCATGGTCGAAAGAGGTCATGACGATGATGTTATAGCCATGCTTTGCCGCCGCTTGCTCTGCGGACTGGACGAGTTCCGCGAAGAAGGGATTGGTGAGATCGGGAATGATGATGCCGATGAGACGGCTGATCTTGCTGCGCATGCTTCTGGCAGAAGGATCGGGCGTATAACCGAGCTCTTCGATGATGCTTCTGACCCGCGCCCTCAATTCATCCGTCACGGAAGGGTGGTCATTCAAAACCCTTGAGACGGTCCCGGTGGAAACCCCCGCCAGCTTGGCAACGTCTCGAATTCCAACCTTCGCCATAACGGAACCAATATCCCTTCATTTCACCTTCCGAGCACCATGGAGGCGCCTGACCAGGCCCTCAGCTAATGGTCTCTCCCGCCTTAGTCAAAAGGCTTCATGTCAGGCAGATCCTCCGCCGCGAAAACAACACCAGCCCGGTGGAAACGGTTCATCATACCTATCTTCCGAGACCGGTAAAGCTCCAATTTCACTTGTTTTTCACCAAAAAATCGGCGCCTTGACAATTCCTGGCGGCATGCTACCCAATATATGTGGAAACGGTTCATTGTCGCAGACAACTCAGGTGGAGCTGAGCCCAGGACCGTTCGGGAGGAAAGAAATGACCAATTCTACAAAGTGCGAATCCGTCTTGATCAACGCGAAGCGGCGTGCGGCGCTGAAACTGGGGCTTGCCGGCACCCTGGTGCTCGCGCTGTCCTGCGGCATATCGCCTGCCTTTGCCGCGAGCAAGCCGAAGGTCGGGCTGATCATGAAGTCTCTGTCCAATGAGTTCTTCAAACAGATGAAGGCCGGCGCCGACAAATATGCGGCCGAAAACAAGGACAAGTTCGACTTCAAGGCCGTCGGCATGAAGGACGAACGCGACTTCGCAGCCCAGGTCGATGCCGTCGAGAACTTCGTGACGCAGAAATACGACATCATCGTCGTCGCGCCGGCCGATTCCAAGGCCATGGCCACGCCGCTCGCAAAGGCGGTGAAGGCTGGCGTGAAAGTCATCAACATCGACGTGCCGCTCGATGCCGACGCCAAGAAGGCCGCCGGTATCGATCTCGCCTTCTTCGGGCCGGACAACACGGCCGGCGCCAAGCTTGCCGGCGATGCGCTCGCCAAGGATCTGGGTCCCGGCGCAAAGGTCGTGATCCTGGAAGGCAATCCCGAGGCCGACAACGCCAAGGAGCGCAAGGCGGGCTTCATGGACTCCATCAAGAACGGCAAGCTGGAGCTTCTCGACAGCAAAACCGCGCATTGGGAGACGGAAGAAGCCAACACCGTGATGACGAATTTCCTGACCAAGTACAAGGATATTCAGGGCGTCATGGCCGCCAACGACTCCATGGCGCTCGGCGTGGTCAAGGCGCTTGATGCATCCGGCCAGGCAGGCAAGATCAAGGTTGTCGGCTTCGACAATATTCCGTCCGTCAAGCCGTTGCTCAAGGATGGCAAGATGCTGGCAACCGTCGAACAGTACGGCGCGGAAATGGCCGCCATGGGCATCAAGTATGGCCTTCGCGAATATGCCGGCGAGAAATTCACCGGCTGGGTCAAGACGGACGTGACGCTCGTCACCGCTAAGGACCTCAAATAGTCGATAAACCCGCGCTGCGGGCAAAGGATGCGTCGGCATTTGCCGGCGCATCCGCTTTTCGATCGATCTTCTGGTCGGCATTCAGCGTGAGGCGTTAGACCCAGCGGAAGGCGACGCAAGGAAGATCATCATCTCCAATTCAAAATGGAAACGCTGATGAGGTGGACGTGCCAGAGACTTTAGATGACGCCATCCTGAAGCTGGAAGGAATAGGCAAACGCTTCCCGGGCGTCGTGGCTCTGAAGGATGTCTCCATAGAGATCGGCCGCGGCAAGGGTCACATTCTGCTCGGCGAAAATGGCGCCGGCAAATCGACGCTGATCAATCTGCTTGGCGGCGTCTTCAAGCCTGATGATGGTCGCATCCTGTTTGACGGCAAAGCCTATCATCCATCCTCTCCGCTCGAGGCGTTCAAGGCGGGCATCCGCGTCATTCACCAGGAACTGCACCCACTTTCCAATCTCACCGTCGCCGAAAACCTGCTTTTTGAGCATCTGCCGCGCCGATACGGCCTCGTGAACTACAAGCAAATGAACACCAGAGCGGCGGAACTACTAGCCGAGGTCGGCCTCCACGTGGCGCCGACGACGCTTGCCAGCAGCTTGAGCGTCGCCCAGCTTCAACTGCTAGAGATCGCCAAGGCGCTATCCAACGAAAGCAAGCTTCTGGTCCTCGATGAACCGACGGCGACTTTGACCTCCAAGGAGGTTGATCGCCTCTTTGAGATTCTGAAGCGGCTGAAGGCGCGGGGCGTCACCACGCTTTACATAT
Source organism: Rhizobium pantanalense (assembly GCF_030182525.1). Classification (NCBI taxonomy): domain Bacteria; kingdom Pseudomonadati; phylum Pseudomonadota; class Alphaproteobacteria; order Hyphomicrobiales; family Rhizobiaceae; genus Rhizobium; species Rhizobium pantanalense. The sequence goes on along the minus strand of NZ_JAQJCH010000012.1, from coordinate 187,655 downwards.
CGCACAGGCTCGAAGAGATCTTCGAAGTGGGCGATGACGTGACCATCCTGCGCGACGGGCAGCATGTGATTACGCGGCCGCTCGAAGGGCTCGGAATTCCGAAAATCGTCGAACTCATGGTTGGGCGCGAACTCGCGCAGCATGACGCCTTCCGCGGCGACAGCACTATCTCCGGCGAGGCGCTCGGCGTCTCCGGCCTCAAAGTGACGAGCCATAGCCCGGAGCTGTCATTTTCCGTCGCCAAGGGAGAAATCGTCGGCATTGCCGGGCTTGTGGGCAGCGGCCGCACAGAGGCGGTCCGGGCCATATTCGGCGCCGACATCAAGGCCGCAGGCGAAATCCGCATAGACGGCGAGCCGGTTGAGATTGCCTCGCCGAGGGACGCCGTCAGTGCCGGGCTGTGCCTGGCGACCGAAGACCGTAAGACACAAGGTCTCATGCTCGATATGAGCTGCGCGCAAAACAGCACCATCACTAGTCTCGGCAAGATCTCCCGCAACGGATTGATTTCGCGCAAGGCGGAGGATGATTCCGCGCAACGCCTGGTGCGCGAACTGCGGATAAAGACACCGTCCATCCATCAGGCCGTCAGGACATTTTCGGGTGGCAACCAGCAGAAAGTCGTCATCGCCAAATGGCTGTTCCGCGGCCCCAAGGTGCTGATCTTCGACGAGCCGACCCGCGGCATCGATGTTGGTGCCAAGGCGGAAATCTACGAGCTTCTGTGGAAATTTGCCGCCGAGGGAAAAGGCGTTCTGGTCGTGTCTTCGGACCTGCCGGAGCTCATGAGCATTTGCCACCGCATCATCGTTTTCTCGGACGGCAAGATAGCCGGAGAAATAGCCCGGGAGCAATTTGACGAGAGCAGGATCCTCTCACTCGCTTACAAGGAGTACAGTCGTGTCCGGCAACATTGAAAAGACGACCGAGGCAAAAGAGGCCAGCGTCTGGGACAAGCTCATCCGGATCTCGATGAAAGAGGCCGGCGTCGCCATTGCCCTCGTCCTGATTTTGATCTTCTTCTCCCTGACGGCGCCTTATTTCGCGACGCCGGAGAACTTCCTGAAGATCTTCGTGCAGATCGCCATCAACACGGTGCTTGCCGCCGGCATGACCTTCGTCATCCTCACGGGCGGCATCGATCTTTCCGTCGGTTCGCTGCTGGCGCTTTGCACCGTCATCGGCGCGACGATCATGATCGACCCGCGGCTCTCTCCCTGGCAGGCGATTGCTCTTGCATCCCTTGCCTCGATGGGGGCCGGCGCGATCCTGGGTGCCATCAACGGATGGATCTGCGAGAAGTGGAAACTTCCCTCCTTCATCGTCACGCTCGGCATGCTCAACGTCGCAAGCGGCCTTGCCCGCGTTGTCAGTGACAACTCCACCATCACAGGACTTCCGCAAGCCTTCGTCGATTTCGGCAATCTGATTTTCTGGGGCGTTCTTCCATCGATCTTCCTGATCGCGATCGTCGTCGTCCTCATCGGCTGGTTCGTGCTGCGCTATACGGTGTTCGGACGTTTCGTCTTCGCGATCGGGACGAATGAGGAGGCCGTCCGCCTATCGGGCCATGAGCCGAAGCGGTACAAGATCGCGGTCTTCACCATTTCCGGACTGACCGCCGGAATTGCCGCCATGGTCTATCTACTGCGCCTCAATGTCGGTAGTCCGGTTGCCGGTATCGGCTATGAATTGAATGCCATCGCGGCCGTCATCATCGGAGGCACCAGCCTTTCGGGCGGTAAGGGCTCGATCATCGGAACGCTGGTTGGAGCCTGCATTCTGCAGGTGCTGTCGACGGGGCTGCAGCTCTTGGGTGCCGACGACAACATCAAGCCGATCGTCATCGGCGCCGTCATCGTGCTCGCCGTTATTCTCGACAGCTATCGGGGCCGACTGATGCGGATATTGGAGAGCCGCTGACAAGGCGGCTCTTTGGAGCAAAGGCGCCGAATAATCTGCCGTCAGGTCCGCTGCAACTTCCAGGTCCGGATTTCGAACGGCATGATGTCGGCAGGGCCTGCGCGCTCCATCGGCTCTTCGAGGATGTTCAGCGGCCCCGAAGCTTGCCATCCCGACGGCAGGGTCAGCGACAGACGGCCGCGCCGGCCGGCCGGTTCGTAAAGGCGCAGGATGAGCCCCTCCCCTTCCTCGGCCGGCTTCAGGCCGGAGAAGGCGACTGGGGTGCCTTGGATGCCAAGCGGCGATACGGTGCCGGCCGCAAGACCGCTTGCTTCCATGCTCACCAACGGCTGGTTGAGGTCGATCGCCTCCGATAGAACGCCGCCTTCGTACCAGGCGCCCTCATGCGGCATCAGCGCATAGGTGAAACTCTGCTGGCCTTCATCGGCCATCGGATCGGGATAGATCGGCGCGCGTACGAGGCTCATGCCGATGACATTGCCGCGGGCGCTGTGACCATATTTAGCGTTATTGAGCAGCGCGACGCCGAAGCCTGGTTCACTGAGATCGACGAACCGATGCGCCGCCGCCTCGAACATCGCCTGCTCCCAAGAGGTATTGGTATGCGTTTGCCGCTCGACAATGCCGAAAGCACATTCGAAAGTCGCTGTACGCGACCGCACGGCGACCGGATTGAGGGTTCTCAGCAGCGTTCGCCGATCATGCCAGTCGATGGTCGTTTCGATATCAAGCCTGCGGGCATTGGCGGTCAGAACATAAAGCTGGGTCACGGTCGAGTTGCGGTATCGATTGATGACACGGATCGCGGCGCGATGCGATCCCTCCTCGACCAAAGTGATGCTCTCCGGCCGATCGAGCCGGATGCCTTTCTCGGCATAATCGGCGTCCACGTCCCAGGCATCCCAATTGCGCGGCTTGTCGACTGGATAGACCCAGAGCTGGTTGGCACTTCCTTCAATCGCTTCTCGTCCCGTCGCCTTGTGAATAAGGCTCGATACAGCGCCATCCTTGCCGATGGTAACGGACAGATGCTCGTTCTCGAGATGATGGGTATCGGCTTTGAGATCACCGGCGGGCTTCAGGGCTTTGCGATCGAAGACCGCGACGGAAAGAGGCGCGACGGAATCGGCCGAGGCCAGGACCGTTCCATCCGATAGGGTTGCAGTGAGCGGGCGCGGCGAAAGTGAGGGGTTGACGACAACAAGCGCATCCACGACGCCGCCCGCCAGAAGATGGGCCGATAACGTCTTCAGAGCACTTGCCTGCTCCGCCCTGGCATTGCCGATCACGCCGTCAAGTTCCCGTTCGGCATCGGCGTAGACCTCGCGGATACTCGATCCCGGCAGGATATCGTGAAACTCGTTCTTCAGGACGACGCGCCAATCCGCCTCGAGACTTTGAGGTTTGGCAGCGCCGAGCATATGAGCAAGCGAGGCAAGCGTCTCCGCCGTTATCAGGGCGCGTTCGGCCTGGCGGTGCTTGCGCTTGACGCCGCTCTGCGTCGTCAGCGTTGCGCGATGCAATTCCAAATAGATTTCCCCGTCCCAGACCGGAAGCTCTTTTTCCTTAGCGGTGCGGTGCGCCTTTTCGTAAAAGCCTTTTACGGTACCCCAGCGCGCCTTCGGGATAGCCGGAAAGTCGCGTAATTGCACTTCGCGCTCGACCATTTCCGGCGTGACGCCGCCGCCGCCATCGCCATAGCCGACGGCCAGCAGCGAGGTGTCATGCTGCGTCTTGCCGCGGAAATTCTTCCATGTCGGCACGAAGCAATCCGGCTGTACGAAACCGTTATAACCTTGCATGGGATTATCGAATGTATGAGTGAGAACCTTGCTGCCGTCGAGCCCCTTCCACCAGAAGAGGTCTGACGGAATGTGATTGCTTTCGCTCCAGTTCACCTTGATCGTGAAGAAGCTGTCAATGCCTCCAAGCCGCAGGATCTGTGGCAGGGCGCCGGAAAAGCCGAAGCAATCGGGCAGCCAGCAGACGCTATGACGCAGGCCGAAATGCTTTTCGAAATAGCGCTGGCCATAGAGAACCTGACGCGCGAGGCTCTCGCCCGTCGGCATGTTGGTGTCGGGCTCGACCCACATGCCGCCGACGGTTTCCCACTTGCCTTCGGCCACCTTTTTCTTGATCCGCTCGAGCAGTTCCGGATCGTCTTCCTCTATTTGCGCATAGTATTGGGCGGTCGATTGGTTGAAGCGAAAGTCGTCGGAGCGTTCCATCAACGAGAGCGCAGTGTTGAAGGTACGGCGCATCTTGCGGCGCGTTTCGCCATAGGGCCAAAGCCATGCCAGGTCGATATGGGCATGACCGGTCAGCAGCAGTTCGCCATTTTGCGGGAAGCGGGTCTGAAGCTCTTTCAATTGCGCGAGCAATTCATCATAAGCAGCGGCTGCCGAAGCACTCTGTGCTTCGCTGAGACCGGCCGGATTGTCCTGAAGCTCCGGCAGCTCCCAGATCTTCTGCTGCATTGCCGCGCCTGAGGTGCGCGAGATATAGGCTGATGTGTCGGAGGGCCAATCAAGGCTGCGCAACGCCCGTTCGGCCGCATCGATCAAATGCGGCACGACTTCATGGCCGTCAAGAATATCGGCCGCCTCGCCGATCTGCTGCAACAGGAGATGCAGCCGATGGACCGGCTCATCCAGCCAGATCAAGCGCGCCCTGTTCAGCTTCGGTGCCCTATTGGGCTCGCCGAAGGGAAACCGCGCAACGCTCTCGGTCGCGATCTGGAAGTCGCGACCCTTGATCGGAAATTCCTGGTGATAGGGATCGAGACCGAACATCTCGGTTTCGCCATCAGGATAACGCAGCGTCAGCAGACTCTCGCCGCCAAGATCGAGCTGAAGGCGGATCTCCTCGAGCGGCCAGTCCTGCGGCGCCGTTGCCTTGGCAGCAAAGCGAACCGCCCCGTTGCGATGCGGCCAGTCCTGATGATGCGCAATCGGTTCCCCATCGAAGGTCCAGCCGTTGATCGCGAGACTTTTCCTGTCGCGCCAATGCACAAGCTCCGCAGTGCGGACTTTCAAGCGATCAAGGCGTTGGGCAATAGTAAGAGACATGGGCGGGTTCCTATCGGAAAATCGGCAACTGACGACGGAGGAGAAAATATATCAGCGCGAATTGGTCGCCGGCCCCGCGCCCCTCTCCTCCCAGCGGATCGCATCGCCCGGATTTAGATTAAGTAACTTTGTTTTGGCGTCAAGGCGTACAGAAATAAGTTGCGAGAGTTTTGTTGTCGATGTCCCGATCAATCTTCCCCACGGCACGCTGTCGTCGGAAGGCGGCCAGCTGCTCGGCGTGGCTTATTGAGCCAAAACGACGCATCCAGAGAATTCCGGGTCTCACCCGTCTCTGCCTTTCAAATCCGCAAGCTTGATTATCGCCGTCGATAAGACGCCCCGCAGTGACGTTCCGGCAGGCGAGCGGTTTCCCCGAAGATCTTTTGCCGCAGTGAACCTTCTGCATATGCAGTCTTATAGAGACCTCGATCCTGCAAGGCTGGCACCACAATATCGACGAAATCCTCAAAGCCCTCCGGCGCCACCGTGCGTGTGAGGTTAAAGCCGTCGATCTCCCCCTCATCGATCCACGCGGAAAGCTCATCCGCGACCGTTGCGGCATCGCCGACAACGACCGGATAGCGGCCGCCAATGGACAGTTCCCCTAGCAATTGCCGCTTGGTCCAGCCTCGTTGCCGCGCAGTTTGCGTTGCCGACTGGCTGGCGTTGGACGGTCCATAGACGATAGCCTCGTCGAGTTCGTAACGCGAAAAATCGATACCCGTGCTCGCCGAAAAATGCGCCAACCCTGCTTCAGGATTAGCATGGTGGAGATAGTCCGCGTATCTTTCCCGCGCCGCGGCAGCCGAGCGATCCGCCACGACAGTTATGCCGACAAAGATTTTCACGTCATCGGGCTTTCGCCCCGCAGCAACAGCCGCCTGGCGCAGCGCCCGGACAGCGGCGCGTGCTGCATTCTTGTCCGCGGCTGCTATGAAGATGCATTCGGCATGACGGGCAGCAAATTGCCTGCCGCGGCCGGATGTACCCGCCTGATAGAGAACCGGTGTACGCTGCATTGACGGTTCGGCAAGATGATAGCCGCGCGAACGATAGAATTGCCCCTCATGATCTATCTGATGGACTTTTGACGGATCGGCATAGATGCGCTTTTCCTTGTCCGCCAAAACCGCATCGTCTTCCCAGCTTCCCTCCCAGAATTTGTACAGGAGTTCGAGATATTCGTCTGCTCGATCGTAGCGGGCATCATGCTCGATCTGCATATCGAGTCCCAAGCCGCGCGCGGCACTGTCGAGATAGCCGGTTACGATATTCCAACCGATGCGCCCATTGGTCAGATGATCGAGTGTCGACATGCGCCGCGCAAAAACATAGGGCGCATCCGCATTGGCATTGACCGTTACGCCAAAGCCAAGATGCTGCGTCACGGCCGCCATGGCGGACACTAGCAACAAGGGATCGTTGAGTGGCAACTGAATGGATTCCCGCAAGGTTAGATCGACCGAGTTCTGGTAGACATCATAGACGCCGAGAATATCGGCCAGGAAAATGCCATCGAAAAGGCCACGCTCCAGGGTTGCCGCAAGCGATGTCCAGTAGCTCAGCGTCTTATAGCGATCGGACTGATCTCGCGGATGCGTCCATAGCCCATGATTGATGTGGCCGACGCAGTTCATGTTGAATGCGTTGAGCAATATCTTTTTTCTTTGCGTTACCATCTCGTCCGTCGTTTCAGTTCGATCACCATATTGTAGCACTTGCCACCGACATAGCCGCCCTCCAGACAAGCTTCCGCCGCTCAATCACGACAGCGTCGGCTTCAGGCCGCTGGTGTTGGCTCGCCGAGCGATAGCATCAATCGGTTTGCCCAATTGAAGAAGGCAGCCCCATGGATCACGTCGGCGATTTCCAGATCATCCAGGCCCTCCTCGCGCAATCTGACGATCTCGTTGGCTCCAAATTGCGATGGCGTCGCGGTGAGCGCGGCTGAAACCTCGACAACGGCATTCCAGCGGCTGCCAAGATCCGCCTGAAGCCCATCATCCAGCAGATGCTGCACGTCATCCGTCCGCTTGGAATGATGGGAGGCGAAACGAGAATGGACCGATGCACAGAAGATGCATCCATTCGCCCGCGATGCAGCCGTGGCAGCCAGTTCACGCTCGGCGCGGGGAAGGCCGGCCGAGACATTATAGAAGATATCCTTGTCCGTCTTGGTGCGGGCCTGGAGAATGTCGGGATCGCGTACCAGCAGCATGAAATACGGCGACTTCGCGCGGGATGCGTCCACAAGGCCTGCCCAGTGCCGCTCGGTCAAGTCCGCTTCATCAAGGGGCTGCAGCCAGGGCGTCCAGCCGATTTCGGCTTGAGTGAAGGCATTTGGTCGGTTTTCGATTGTCGGGTGAATGACAGTTTCGGTCATGAAAGGAGTCCTTGTTCGTGTGATCAGGCTTGCGCGACCCGTCCGACATCGGCTGAACTGGCCGCCAAGGCCTTCAAGCCCGTAACGACCCTGATCTGAAACGCTAGAAATGCGACCAGCTGTGACAAGGTAACGATGCCTGTGGTCGTCCAGCCGGCGTCCAGCAGCTTCTGCAGCGCCGCAGCGCTTGCCTCCCTCGGACGGAAGACCAGAAGGTGGCTGTGTTCGAGCGCCGCGCTGAGCTTCAGGTCCAGAAGTTTGCGGCTTTCGACCGAAACCTCATAGACGAGGCCCGGCCGGTCCTCGCTGGAAAGCGGGCCAGCCGGATAATGGCCGTAAGGTCCGGTTGTATCACCGGCCTCCAGCTCCGCATCGATGACGGCGACGAGCTCGGGGCCGTGCGCCTCATCCCGCAACTTGGAGGAATAAAAATTCGCGATCTCCGGCGCCTTGTGAAGGCCGGCGACAAAGGCGGCGACGGCAAAGCGCTCCGCCGGGGTCACGCTTCCCCAATGCTCGGGCTCGAAAAGAGCTTCATAGCTCTTTTGAGCATTGAGGCGCGTCTCGGGCCGGTGTGCCCGAAGGCCGTCAAGATCGGACCCAGGATTTATTCCCGCGAGGAAATCGATGACGTCTCTGGTTTGCAAAGTCATGGTCGATGCCTTCTCTTCGGATGCTGCTATTGGACTTGCGCCGCCACGCGGGCGTTCATTTCCGGCGGGGCGCTGTTGCACCCAACCAAGCGCTGGGGCGACATGAGCAGCCGTCAGTTCCAGCGAGCGCAGGATATGTTCATGCGGCGGATCGACGGAATGCACCTGAAAGACCAGATCCGTGACCCGCGCCAATGCCGTGTCTGCCTGAAGCGACGCGATAACGTCGTCGGGGGTGCCGACGTGAACATCGAAGGCTCCAATCAAATCAGCCGTGGTTTCGCCTGGGATCACAAAGCCCGCCGCCTTGAAGTGTTCGACGATCCGCCTCAGGCCGATGTCAGCAAAATGAAGGGCTTCCTTTCTGCTGTCGGCGACAAAGAGGCTGCGCGAACCCAATATTCGCGGCTGCCGCCCGGCCGGCAGCGCTGACAGATAGGCGTCGATGATCGGGTTCTGCAGGTCCGAAAGCTTGGCGTCCGGTGTCTCCGGCGGCCGTGGCTGCGTCCTAGATAACATCAGCCCGTCGCCATCACGGCCGGCAAGCAAGCCGCCGCCAACGGAAAATGTCGCCTGCCAGACATGGTCGCGCAAATGCGGCGCTGCCGGATACAGGCGGTTGCCGCCTGCAAGCTCTCCGCCCGCCCAGGCATCGCGCACGAGAGCAAGATGATTGCCATAGACCTCCGTGCGCTGGCTGCTTTCCAGGCCGAAGGGAAGGAAGGCCTGCGGGGTACCGCCCGTTCCGAAGCCGACCTCCAGCCGCCCGCCGAGCAGCTTGTCGAGCACGGCTGTATCTTCGGCGACCCGCACCGCGTTCTCCATCGGCAACGTGATGACGCCCGTGCCCAAACGAATATGCGAGGTCTGCGGGGCCAGGGCGGCGAGAAACACCAATGGTGCAGGCAGGCCGCCTTCGTCTCCGTTGAAGTGATGCTGCGCCACCCAGGCCGTGTCGAAGCCATGTTTTTCGGCATGGATGATCTGCTCGGCAACCAGCCTGTAGCGGGTTCCGGCATCCACCTGGTCCAGGACCCGACTGAAGAAGCCCAATCGCTTCAGTAATGTTGGCTTACTCATGGGATCATCCTGCACTGGTAAGGGCGGGCGCGGTCGCCCGCGGAAACTTCTTGCCTGGCACCGCATCGATCAGCTCGCGTGTGTACGGGCTACTTGGATTGGAGAAGACGTCTTCGACACGACCCGTCTCGACCAACTGCCCGGCGTTCAGCACCGAGACAGTGTCCGCGATCTGTCGCACGACGGCGAGATCGTGGGAGACAAACAGGTAGGTCAGCCCAAGCTCACACTGCAACTCGCCCAAGAGATCGAGGATCTGCGCCTGTACCGTTACGTCAAGTGCGGAGACGGCCTCATCGAGCACCAGGATCTGCGGGTCGAGGACCAGGGCACGCGCAATCGCGACGCGCTGGCGCTGCCCTCCCGAAAGCGCATGCGGCCGACGTTGTGATATGTCGGCTGGCAGCCTGACCTTGTCGAGAGTGGCCGCCACCTTTGCCAATCGCTCACGCCGGGATAGGCGTTCGAAATTCAGCAACGGCTCCTCCACGATCCCGGTAATCGTCTGCCGTGGATCAAGCGAAGCATAGGGATTTTGATAGACGAGTTGGATCTTCTTGCGCAGCAGCCTCAACGCTTCGCCGCGCAACGAAGCCAGGTCGAGCCCGTCGATCAGCACCTGACCCGAAGTCGGCTTCTGAAAGGCGGAAACGATCCTTATCGTCGTCGTCTTGCCAGAGCCGGACTCACCGACAATTGCATGGGTGCTGCCGCGGCGAACGCGAAAAGAGACATCGTCGACCGCCCGGAAACCGCCGCCGCGACCGGCACCAAAATCCTGCACCAGCCTATCGACCACAACGATGTCGTCCGCCGGCGCGGTGGATGCAACTGGGTGTACCGGCGGGGTCTTCGGCCGCGCATTCAACGATGGCGCGTCGGCAAGCAGACGACGCGTATAGTTGCTCTGCGGGTTTGCGAGGATATTGGCCGTGTGCCCCTGCTCCTGGATGCGGCCGTGCTGCAAGACGATCAACCGGTCAGATCGATCGGCAGCGACCCCGAGGTCGTGGGTCACTAAAAGGACCGCCGTGCCATATTCCCGTCTCAGATCGTCGATCAGATCGAGAATGTGCCGCTGCACCGTGACATCCAGGGCGCTGGTGGGTTCGTCGGCGATGATCAGCGAAGGTTTCAGCGCAATGGCGATGGCGATCAACACGCGCTGGCGCATGCCGCCGGAGAGCTCGTGCGGATATTGCCTGACACGCAATTGAGGCTGGCTGAGGCCGACACGTTCCAGCAATTCGATCGCTTGAGCGCGAGCAGCCGCTCCGGACGCCCAGCCATGCACCGTCAGGATTTCGGCGATCTGTTCGCCGATCGTCCTCACCGGATTGAGCGAATTGCCCGGATCCTGCGGCACGAGGCTGATGACGGAACCGCGAATGCCATCCAGCCGCTTCTGTGGCCAGCCGGCAATATCCTGGCCGTTCAGGCGGATGGTTCCCTGTTGGAGAATGCCACCTTCGGGTAGAAGGCCGATCAACGCCTGTGCGGTGGAGCTTTTGCCTGAACCGGATTCGCCGACAAGGGCGACCACTTCGCCAGCGCGAACCTCAAAGTCAATATCGTGAACGACCGTGCGCTGGCCGCTCCTATCACGATAGGCGACCACGAGGCCTGCAACATCGAGGATCGGCGCACTCTCTTCTGCAATGGTTCCAATGATCGGAGCCGTCATTTCCCAATGCTCCCGATTGCCCGGCTGATGCGATTGATGGAAATAACCACCAGGACGACGACAAGACCGGGTGCGGCCGTCAGCCACCAGGCGGTTGCGATATAATTGCGTCCTTCGGCGATCAGCAGGCCCCATTCCGGTGTCGGTGGCGGCGCGCCATAGCCGAGAAAACCGAGCGTCGCGAGCTGCAGGATCGCCCAGCCGGCCTGAAGTGCCGCAAAGGCGATTACCGAGGTCAGTGAATTCGGCAGGATGTGACGCCAGAGCACCTTGAGGAAGGTGCCGCCGCTGCCGAAGGCGGCCTCGACATATTCGCTTCGCCGCACGGTGACGACTTCGGAGCGAACCAATCTGGCAAACTTGGCGATCAGCGTGCAGCCGACTGCGATCGCGGCGTTGACGGTGCCGAAACCGAGCAGAACGATGATGCTGAGCGACAAGAGAAGATCCGGTATCGACAGCATGACATCGACCAGCCTCATGATGACCGTCTCGATCCTGCCGCCGAATGATCCGGCAAGCACGCCGAGCGCCGTGCCGGCTACAAGCGCGATGCCAACGGCTGCGAGAGCGCCCGATAGCGAGTGAATCGCGCCATAGACGATGCGGGCATAGAGATCCCGCCCGAGCGAATCCATGCCCAGGAGATGGGTGGCACTGGGCGGTCGTAGATGTTGCCCGGGCAAGCCCTGGACAGGGTCGTAGATCGTAAAGAGACCGGGGACGAGTGCCCAAAGGATAGCCAGCGCGAGGATAAGGCACGCAAGGAAGAGACCAGGCTGAATGCGGGGAAAACGGCCGACAGTCCCAGTGTTCTCATGAGCATTGGTCTCGAGCGTCACGGGCGATACACTGACTTTCCGGTCGGACGCATCGAGGTCTGGATCAGGTCGGGCGGTTTCGATCGTTGCCATCATGCGGCTCCCAGCTTGGTCTTCAGACGCGGATCGAGCACGGGATAGAGAAGATCGACTACGAGGTTGATGATGACGAAAGCGGTCGCGGCAATGACGACGATCGCCTGAAGAACGGCGACATCCTGGCTATCCACGGCCTGTTTCGTCAGCCCGCCGATACCATTGAGGCCAAACACCGTTTCGGTGATGACCGCGCTCGCGATCAGCTCCCCGAACAGCAACCCGGCAACGGTCAGAACCGGCAGCAGCGTGTTCTTGGTGACGTGCCGCCATAGAACCTTGGCATGTGAAAGTCCCTTGGCCCGGGCCACGGGCACGAAGGGCTTCGTCAGAACCTCGTCGATGTTCTTCAGCAAGATTTGCGCCAGCGGCGCCGAAATCGGCACCGCGACCGTCAGGATAGGCAGGAAAAGACCCTCCCATGGACCCGGATTGATGACCGGCACGAGGCGAAGCCTGAAGGAGAATATCTGAATGAGCATGATGCCAAGCCAGAAGGTGGGCACCGATATGAACAGTGAGGGAATGGATTGGATCAGGCCACGCAGCCAGGCAAGACCGGAGAGATTGCAGGCGATCGCGATCAGAACGGCGAGAAGTGTCGCCACCACAAACCCCGATGCTGCGAGCAGAAGGGATGGCGGCAGGTTGGTGGCAAGCAGCGAGCTCACCGGAACGCCTGCCTGCAGTGAATAGCCGAAATTTCCCGTCAGAAAATTCCAGACCGCGTGGGCATATTGCTGCAGGAACGATCCGTCGGCGCCATAAGCCGCCCTGATATCGGCAAGCTGTTCGGGGCTCAGCCCATAATCCGGGTTCTGGAATTTGATCAGCACCGCGTCGCCCGGCAGCGACTGCAGCAATACGAACGAAACGGTGAAAGCCGCCCATAGGACGAACAGCGCCTGCCCGAACCTCGATAATATGTATCTTGCCATGCCACTACCATGTCTTCGCATGAAGGAGAGCCCGGCACCACGCCGGGCCGCCCCTTTATTCGTCAATGTTCAGCAAGCCAGGCGCTGTAGAAGGACGGACGTCCTACGGCCTCGAATGCAACCCCCTTCACGTAAGGCGCGCCAGCGAAGACCTGCGGCTCCTCGAAGAAGGGGATGACATAGGCCTGATCGAGCAGATATTCCTGCGCCGCCTTGGCAGCCGCAAGTCGCTTGTCGCGATCCGTCTCGGAGGCAACGGTTTCCAGGATGCCGTTCAGCTTGTCGTCCGAGAAGGTCGCCTTGGGATTGAGACCGCCCTTCTGGAGCAGGGCATCGCGATTCTTGGGGTAGAACTGGCTCTTGATGACATCGGGATCGGCGCGTCCGACTTCAGCGACAACCAGCGGTGTCTTTGCCGGATCGACATTGTCGGTCACCAGATTTCCCGAGGTTCCGGCAAGAACCTGCAGCTTGACGCCGAGCTTGGCCCATTGCTGCGCGACCAGCTGCAAGACGGCCTTGTTCTGTGGCTGGGGCAAGGATTCGTAGACGGCCAGCGAAAGCGGCTTGCCATCCTTTTCGCGAACGCCGCTCGTGCCCTTCTTCCAGCCCGCTTCGTCCAGGAGCTTTTCAGCAAGAGCCGGATCGTAGGTCAGCTTCGACGACAGGTCCGTGTAGCCGGCCGCAGCCGACGAAATGACCGATTTCGCCTGCGGATAATTTGCCGAAAACAGCGTATCGACGATTTCCTTGTTGTTGGTCGCATGCAGGAGCGCCTGACGAACCTTGAGATCGGCAACGAGCGGATTGTCCGGGCGGAAGGCGACGCTGTCATTCACGCCGCGGGTCGGCGCCGCATAGATCGCAAAACTCTGATCGGACACCTGCTTCTCGTCATAGGCCTGCAGCTGACGGATGAAATCGGCCTGGCCGGACAGCAATGCGCCGATGCGCACGCTGTCCTCGCCGGTGATGATGTACTTGATGCCATCCAGATAGGCCCGGCCCTGATGCTCCAGCTTGCTCGGACCCCAGTTGTAGTCTGTCCGCGCCTTCAGCGAGAGCTGCTTGCCAAGCGTTTCACTTTCGACGACAAAAGGGCCGGACCCGATGATCTTCGTCGCATCTCCTAGCTGGTCGAACGACAGCGCCAGCGTCTTCAACGAGACCAGGCCGGATCCGATGACGGACGTTCCCTGCAGGAAACCCGGGGACGACTTCTTGAAGTAGAACTTGACCGTATAGGGATCGACGACTTCGCTGTGATCGTAGTTGTTGATGACCTCGGAAACCGGCTGCTTCAGCTCCTTGTTGCCAAGGCCGAACGTATCATAATTCTTGGCGACAGCATTGGCATCGAGCGGAGTACCGTCGGAAAAGGTCACGCCCTTGCGGATCTTGAACGTATATTCAGTCGCCGCATCGTTGACTGCCCAGGATTCGGCAATCCATGGCTCGATTTGAAGCGTCTTGGGATTTTGATAGGTCAGCTTGTCGGTGATCTGGTTGAGGATCCCGCCGTTCGGATAGAAGCCGCCGGCCGGCGGGTAAAGGTTCGTATGCGCCTGCTGTTCGAGATAAATCAGCGTACCGCCCTTGACCGGCTGATCATCGGCAAATGCTGCCGGCGCCGCCAATAGCCACACGCTCAGTAAACTTGCCGCTTTGAGTTTGGCTTTAATGCCCATTGTGTAAGCCTCTGTAGGAAAATGCGCATCAACCTACGACGATGGCCTTACTATCTATAGAATTTATATTCTAATTTTGGCACTACGCAGGAAACGAACGCCCTGCCGTTTCGAACCGGCGACCATTGGCAATGGCGGATTGGCAAATGGGTTAGCCCAACTCTTCCATGCACGTTGTGCCGGCGCCGGTTTGTTATGAAAGTTAGAGCATCCCAGTCAACTGAATGCGCGTAAAGATCGAGCCGGTCACGCCGCCTTCAGCTTGCTTTCGACAAGACGGGCAAACAATGTCGCGCCGACGGTGAGAATACCGTCGTCTACGATGAAACCGGGATTGTGAGCGGGAACGTTGCCGGCATGCCCCAGCGTGAAGAATGCGCCCGGCGCATGGAGCAGCATATCGGCAAAGTCCTCGCTTCCCATCGCGCGCTTGGGCACTGTCGAAACCCGATCCTCACCAAGAACCTCGCGGCCAATAGCAGCGACGATATCGACCTGATCCGGATGGTTGGTCAAAACCGAGAAGATGTCGCGTATATCGACATTGGCTTCGATATCGTGAGCGGCAGCGATATTGCGCGAAATCGTGGTCACGCGCTCGCGGATCAAATACCTGATGTCATCGGAGAAGGCTCGTATCGTACCGCCGACACTCGCGGTTTCGGGTATGACATTATAGGCGGACCCTCCGAATATCTTGGTGACGGACAGCACGGCTGGTTCCGTGGGCGATACATTGCGGCTGACGATGGTCTGCAGTGCTTGCACGAGTTCGGCGATTGCCGGAATGGGATCGCGTGCGACATCCGGATGGGCACCATGCGCGCCCTTGCCTTTGAAGGTCACATCGAAAAAATCAGCGCCCGCCAGCACTGCTCCGGCCGAGACGTGCAGATGATTTGGCGGCAATTGCGTTGCGTTGTGTAGCCCATAGATTTCGTCCACCGGAAATCTCTCGAACAGGCCGTCGGCGATCATCGCCCGCGCCCCACCAAGACCCTCCTCGGCCGGCTGGAAGATGAAGGTCACCGTCCCCGCGAAATCCCTCGTTTCGGCAAGATAGCGTGCAGCACCAAGCAAGATCGTCGTGTGGGCATCATGACCGCAACCGTGAAACCGGCCGGGATGGATCGAGGCATAGGCAAGACCGGTTTCCTCCGGCATCGGTAAGGCATCCATATCGGCACGCAGGCCCACCGATCTATTGCCGGGATGGCGTCCCTTGAGAAGACCGACAACACCCGTCTTGCCGATACCGCGATGAACTTCGATCCCCCAGGACGACAGCTTTTCGGCGACGATCGCCGAGGTACGCACTTCCTCGAAGCCGATTTCGGGATGGGCATGGAGATCGTGCCGGATCGCGACAAGCTCCGGATGGTAGCCTTCGATCCGATCGATGATATTCAAAACAGGCTGCCCTGCGAACGATGCAACGGGTTTATTCATGGCGCGGATACCTCGGATGGAAAAAGACGGAGCAGCGTTCACCTCACGCCGGACGTTGGTGATCGACACGCCCACGCACTTCGTTTCCTCGCTTCAGGAGATTGAGGATTGGGCAAAGCCTCTCCACGGTGGCCTGCAACCTTGCTATCTCCTCCCCGCTTGCAGGCGACATCAGCGTTACGACGTAATTGATATCGTGGGGATAGACGGGAATATCGTCATGGCCCTCGGCACCTCCACGCGGATCGATCGAGGCGGAGACTTCCGCTTGCAACGATTCCAACGGCACACCCTGATCGGATGCATGAATAAGATAAGTATGCGTCAGGCAGCTCGAGAGAGCGCCGAGCAAAAGTTCCGGAGACGATGGCCCCAAATTGTAGCCGGCAAAATCCGGGGGACTGTCGGAAATAACCTGGAAGTCCCTAATTCTGATGCGGCGCACCCCGCTGCGGCCCTCGGCACTTGCACCCGCGTGCAGCGTGACAGCGCCAAGCTCCCCTGATTTTACCCGCTTACGCCGATTAATCAGGGCTTCGCGCTTTTGCGCAAGATATTCGTTCAAATTTGTCACTGCCGATTTCCTTCCCGTCATGGCTGGCGCCTCAAGCATCAGGTCAGCGCTATAATGATTGCCGGCGCCACTTATAGCCAGATGCCTTTATAATAGTCTATAAAAATTATAGACTAAACAGGTGTGGCAGGCCCATTGACGAATGAGCTGCGGCCTCCTGCTGTTGGACGCAATAGATTTCCGCCCGAAATCGGCAGCGCAACCCCGGTTCGTTCGAGAACATCGTCGCGACCTCCGGTGCGCCTTTGCTCTCAAGAGCTTCGCCCCCCTATATTAGAATTGTTTTCCGCCGCGCCGCAACTATTTGGCATCCCTAAGAATGGTCTTCCGCATTCGCCACACATATAATCCATTAAATCAATAGACTAATCGAACTTGGAATGCCCCGATCGTTCGTCCGGAAGAATCAATTTCAACAGGTGGTGATCATGACCAGACAGGTGATTGAATATGCCGGCATTCCGGTGGGCATCGTCGTCCCGGACGAGGGCGCACTGAAGTTCATCGCGGTTAAGTTTCATGTATACGATCTTGACGGCCAACATTTTGCTGCCGCCTCGGACGTGCTGCGAGCAATCCATAAGTTGGCGTCCACAGCGCCTGACGGCCTCAACCGAGCCGCGTAGAGGAGGCGCATCATGAGCAGACTGCATCGTTTCTTTCGCCTCTCCGCACAACGCGACGAGATCGAGACAAGGCTGCTGGCACAAGAATATCGGGCGCTCATTCTCGATGATCTTGTCGATGACGGTACCAGCCATGAGCTGCAATCGAAATGCGTCGAACTATCTCATGAGATCGGTTCGCATCGACGTTGGTATTACCGTGGATAGCCAATCCTGTTCGATATAGTTCAGCAGCCGCTCGCGTTCGGCCCGCGGACACGGTTGCTGATGTGATCACCAAAATCGCGGCATGCCGAATGCGGCGCGAAGACCGCAATTTAACCTATCTCTATGTCGGGAGCCTACCAATGGCTGTTACTGCCCAACCCCTCATCCTCGATCACGCGGTCGTCGGCGTCCTTGATCGGCTGGACGAGGCCGCTGCGATCTATCGCAAACTCGGCTTCGCGCTGACGCCCCGAGGCTACCATACCCTGGGCTCCATCAATCATCTTGCCGTGTTCGGCGAGAACTATCTGGAGCTGCTCGGATTTCCGCCTGACGGTGACAGGAAACGCACCGATCTCTGGTCTTATCCGATCGGTTTGAACGGGCTTGCCTTTCGAACCACCGATGCGGCCGCTCTACAGCGGGAATTGGGCGACGCCGGTAAATCCGTCACCGAATGGCGTGATTTCTCACGCCCCGTCGACGTGGAAGGCATAGAGAAGTCCGCCAGTTTCCGCACCTTCCAGATCGGCAAGGAGGCGATTTCCAACGGCCGCTTCTTCTTTTGCCAGCACAATACGCCGGAGCTGGTGTGGCAACCGCGCGATCAGAGCCATCCCAACGGTGTCCTCGATATCGTCGATGTCTTCATCGTCAGCCGCGCTCCTCAAGCGATTACCGAGCTGCTAGGCGGATTTGCCAATGCCGCTGAGCCTGAAATCAGCAGAGACGGCATTGCAATTCACGCCGGCATCGTCACACTTCATATCCTATCGGAGGCTGCGGCCACCTCCCGGTTCGGCTCGGCCATTCCGGCAAGCTTTGACGGCAACGAAAGAAAAGTGGCGCTGGGGCTGAAGGTCCGATCGCTTGAAGTGACGGCGGACGTGCTGGCGCAAGGAGGCTTTTCGCCTCGCCCCTTCGAGGGCGGCCTGCTCGTTGACGCCGATGCCGCCAATGGAGTTGCACTATGGTTCAAGGAGTAGAAGAGCCGACGCATAGGCGACAGTGACGCACAACTAATACGGCAGGAGCTCTCGAACGGCTGCAATGAAATACCGGTGTCCGGTGTTGCGATCGTTAGCGCTCCGCTATCGAAATCAATGCAAGGAACTCGACATGGCCAGTCAGCCCGTCACCACCCGCATCGTGCTTGCCTCCCGTCCCGTTGGAAAACCGGTGGCGGCGAACTTCCGACTTGAACGGGAAACCTTGCGGGATCTCGAGGAAGGCGAGGTTCTTCTGCAGATCCTTTATCTTTCCCTCGACCCCTATATGCGGGGCCGAATGGACGACGCGAAATCCTATGCCGCGCCGGTCGAAATTGGCGGCGTGATGGAAGGAGGAACCGTCGCGCGCGTGGTCAAATCACGCAATACGGAATTCACGCCGGGGGACATCGTCCTCTCCCATTCCGGCTGGCAGAGTCATGCGATCTCAAACGGCGCGGGATTGCGCAAGCTCGACCCGAGTGCGGCGCCGATATCGACGGCACTCGGCATTCTGGGAATGCCGGGCTTCACCGCCTATGCGGGATTGCGTAATATCGCACGACCCAAGGCGGGAGAGACATTGGTCGTTGCCGCCGCAAGCGGCGCGGTCGGCTCTGCCGTCGGCCAGATCGGCAAGATCTTTGGTGCAAGAGTGGTCGGCATCGCAGGCGGCCCGGACAAGTGTAGCTATATCCGCGACGAGCTCGGTTTCGATGCCGCGATCGATCACCGTGCGGACGATTTTCAAGCCCGGCTTGCGTCGGCTTGTCCGAACGGCATCGACATATACTTCGAAAATGTCGGCGGACACGTCTGGAACGCCGTATTTCCATTGCTGAACGATTTCGCGCGCGTTCCGGTCTGCGGCCTTATCGCGCATTATAACGAAGACCCGTCCACTTCGCGCGGAACAGACCAGGTGCCTGTGGTGATGCGCGCCATCCTGAGAAAGAGCCTGACCATTCGGGGTTTCATACAACGCGAATTCGCCGATCAGCGCCCCGATTTCTATCGTGAAGCCGCAAAATGGATTTCCGAAGGGCGCCTCAAATATAAGGAAGACATCGTGGATGGGCTCGAAAACGCTCCGGAAGCCTTCCTCGGGCTGCTGGAAGGGCGGAATTTCGGTAAGCTGATCGTGCGTGTCGCACAGGGCTGATCGCGGCAGGCAGCCGTCAAGTCGGCGGGTATCGGTCCTTCACCGCAATCTATCCGCAATGGCCTCGGCGACCTTTTTCGCCTGGACGCGAATATCCGGCACGGCAGTAATTTCCCAGAATTGGCCAGCGGTCAGCGCACCAACGGCATAAATAACCGCATCATTGCCGATCGAACCAGGAACGCGCGACTGGGCATCGACCGTCAAGCCAAGACGAAGCGGATCCGCTTCGATCAGGCCCTTGCGCTGCATTTCCTGCAGCAATGGGGAATGGGCGATGCCTGCCCGCTCCATGCCAGTGCAATTCACGATCCAATCCGCCTCAGCTGATGCGATAAAGCGCTCGCCGCGAGGCCGGTAACGCACGGTCAAAGCGTTGGTTTTCTCAACATTCTGCAGGTAGCCGGCTCGGACCGAAACCTGGCCGTTTTGCAGCATCCTCTCAAACCTCCGAAACACATCCGGAGCAACACGATGACGATGAATGTTCCACCACGGCAAGGCATGGCGTAAAAAGCGGCGGCGCTCAGCCTCCGGCAATCTCGACCAGAGAGCTTGCGTCTTCGGGCGTAAGCCATCCATGACCCTGCGCCAGTCTCCCGCATCTTTGCTTTCGCGACGGAGAATATGCAGGAGTTCACTCATCCGCGTGGGCAGGGCTTCGACGTCGATGTCGACCGCCGGCTTCGGATGGCTGACATGATCGTGCGGAACGAGGCCGCGCCGTGACAGCACGACTATCTTTCCTTTAAAGCCATGGGCAGACAGTGCCAGAGCCTGATCGATCATCGTCAATCCCGAACCCAGGATGCAGGCCGTATCGGTCTTACCAACGCGCCTCAGCCATGACAGCCGCCATGGATTTTCGATGATGTGGGAGCGCGCGTCCGCGGATAGTCGGGAAACATCAAACGGCAGTTGTGCATTGCCGACGCCGAGACAGAGCACGATGCTTCGGCCGGCAATCTCATTGCCATTGTCCAATAAAAAGCCGAGCGCGGAGCCGTAGCGTTCGATACATCCTGTCGCCTTCGCCTTGATGAAGTCGACCCTGCAGCGGCCCTTCCTGTTGCGCAACAGAGCGGCTAGGCTATCTCGAATGTACAGACCATAATCCTGCCTGGAGGCGAAATCTCCCGCATCCAGTGGCCGCCTGCGTTCCCGCAGCCATTCAACAAAGGCATTCGGGCGGTCCGGAAAAAGGCTCATGCGGCCCGCCGGCACATTCAGACGATGCAGATAGAGCTCCGTTCGATAGGCGGTCCCGCGACCAAATCCGGGATCGTCGCCGACAATAGCGATCGATGCCGTTTCGGGTAGCAACTCCACCAGATTGCAGACGGTAGAAATGGCGGAAAAACCAGAACCCACGACAATGGCATCATAGATCATCGCAAGCCTTCTCCGCTTTCGAACGAGGCGAGGGAATTACCGATATCTCCCTTTCAGCTGATCTAGGGCAGATGGATTGCCGAGCCAACATGCGATGGCGGCGTTGTCGGGAAATATTGGCGCCGCCCCTACGCGCTCCGGCTCATGACCTCAGTCCGGCTTGCCACGCTTTCCAACGCGTGGATCGCTTTAAGCTCGCCTGCAACGAGCTTTTGGAGCCTCCACAGATTGAGATCCCGAATTCCCCAAGCCTCGAGATGCTTCACCGTCAAATAGAGATATTCCGCACACGACCCTCTGGCGCCGCAAGCCCGCGCCAAGATGCCCGCGACAGCCTCCAATGGCAGCTTGGAAGTGACGTAGCTTCCCTTCGGATCCGCCCAGAAGACCAATGCCCGCACCGGACCTTGATCGGTCTGTACCCGCACCCATCGAATGGTGGCCGCGTCTTCAAGGGTTCCGATTTCCCGGCGAAGGATGCGCCCGATCTGGCCAAGGCGATCGCCGTCATCCAATCTGAAGGCGACGGCCTTGCAGTACCCGCCTCGCTTTAATGCCAGCATCAGGCCTGGTTGCGTCTGCGACCCCCGCCACCGTGTCATCCGGAGACAGAACGAGCGATGCCACCCCTTGATGGCTCCCACCCGCGCTTCCACGGCATCGAAATCAGGCTTCCAGATCAAGGAACCGTAGGCGAAGATCCAGAGCGCATCCCCTTGCGACTCCCGATAGAGCCGCTCCGCCAGCGCATCCAGTTCGGCGTCCGTGATCGGTATGCGCAGCGGGTCCGGCCCCGGATCGATCTCGTTTCGCAAGCTTAGAGCGACCAATTCATCCGTCAGATCCATCTCGGAATGTCCGATTGCGGCTTTGACGCTGCCGTGAACCATCTTTCACCTATCTCCGTATGCATCTGACCTAACGCTCGCCTTTCCAAGGCCTGCCTCCTGAGAAAGATGTGCTGCTCAAACCGTCGAGGAGGCTGTAAAGGCACGTTCAAGATCAGCGATAAGGTCCTCGACATCCTCGAGCCCGATCTGGAGACGGATGAGCGGTCCTTCCACCGGCACTTTCGCGACACGTCGATCACTGAGATCGACGTGCAGAGCGAGGCTTTGATATCCACCCCAGGAATAGCCAAGGCCGAACAACGAGAGCCCATCGAGAAATTTCTGTGCCTTCAGCTTGAAATCCTTTGTTTGATCGACTGCCAACACGAAGGAAAACACCCCGCCGGCCCCCTTGAAGTCACGCCGCCAAAGCGCGTGCCCGGGGAAACTTTCCAGAGCCGGGTTAAGGACACGAACGACGTCGCTTCGTCCCTCCAGCCATTTGGCAACCGCAAGGCTGCTTGCTTGATGGCGCTCCAACCGAACGCCCATGGTGCGCAGTCCACGAAGAACCTGATAGGCGTCATCAGGCGTGCCGCAAAAGCCAAGCGCTCCGTTGGCGCGTTTCAGTGCCGGCCAATGCTTGGCATTGACCGAAATCGTGCCCATCAGCACATCGGCATGACCGGCGGGATATTTGGTCGATGCCTGGATCGATACGTCGACGCCTGCGTCGAGGGGCCTGAAGAAAAGCGGCGTTGCCCAGGTATTGTCCATGGTGACGACGGCATCATGCCGATGTGCGGCCTCGACGATGGCAGGGATATCCTGCATCTCGAAGGTATTCGATCCGGGCGCTTCGGTGTGAACCAGCTTCGTGTTGGCCTTGAACAACGTCTCGATGTCCCGGCCGATTGACGGATCGTAATACTCAACATCGATGCCGAATCGCGAAAGCATGGTGTCGCAAAACTGCCGGACATTGCCATAGACGGAATCGACGATCAGTGCATGGTCTCCAGGCGACAGATAGGCCAGCAGGGCGGTCGTAACGGCGGCTAAGCCGGACGGGACGAGAATAGTACCGGCCGCCCCCTCAAGTTCATTGATCGCATCGCAGAGCGCGTCCGTCGTCGGCGTGCCGCGCGTCGCATAGGTGTATTTCTGCCCGCTGCGATCCATCGTTTGCGCATCCGGAAACAGAACCGTCGATGCGTGAACCTTCGGTGGGTTGATGAAGCCATGATAGTCGAAGGGATCATGGCCCGCGCGCACCAGCACGGTATTCGGGCCTAGCGGATCGGCAGGGCGATTGTTCCTGGTCATTGTGCCTGCTCCCGTCTGCGATGGTTGTGAAGTTCCAGCAGTGGCTTGTTGCCGATCAGCTCCGAGAAGCTTTGGGATATTTTCGTCACGCGATACGTCTCCGATGTCTGGCGGAAAGGGCAAAGGCCGGGAGGGCATGACCATCGCACCCCGGAATTTTTCAAGTGATGCGCAGCAACAGGAACAACGACATGAGGACCGTTAGGCTCACCAGGGCAAACCGGGTAATCGCCAGAGGTCCGAGATCCACTGGGCGACGGTGCTGCGTTGAGAGCGAGGCAAGGTAAAGGACAGTATCCATACGAGCTCCTGTTCCGACGTCCGACCCGGCACCAACGAGCGGCATCGATGCGGCGAACACTTATCCGATGCGGAGACAATATCTATAAATCTAGTAGATTAAAGGAATAGGTTTCCGGTGTGGCGGCTTGAATCGGCAAAATGAATTTCTTCGTGCTTCGCCTCGGCCGCGATGATCGCGTCGCGGAACCGCCGCCGACGACGACTGGCGGCGTCTGCTATAGCGGATACAACTCTGCAATAACAACGATACCGATCAAATCAACAGAGATGTATCTTTTCTATTGGAGGAAAGAATATTAAAATTATTTTTTGCATTGAACGGGAAAATTAGTTGGCATAACTCAACTTTCATCGAAGGCCAGAACGCGGCCGATTTCGGGAGATGACAATGATGAATCCTGCAATGAACATGATGCCGATGATGAACCCCATGATGAGCAACATGCCGATGATGGGCGCGATGCCAATGATGAATCCTATGATGAACCCGATGATGGGTTCCATGATGGGTGGCATGCCCATGATGAATCCGATGATGATGCCCATGATGCAGATGATGATGGGCAAGATGACGTGCAAGATGACGCCGAAGGGCATGGTCTGCGAGATGATGCCGATGGAAGGCATGGACAAGGACATGTTCATGGAGTGCTGCAAGCGCATGATGTCCATGATGTCGTCTGGCATGCCAATGATGATGATGTGCGGCAACATGATGATGTGCTGCACCATGGAAGCCGCCTGATCTCATCAGGCAGGTGCGCGCATACAAACGCACACTAGCTCTGAAGCATATCACCTCAACTGTGCTGTGGTTTTGCGTGATATATGTGGAAAGAAAACCTGAAGCGCGAGGAGCGAGTCTAGAAGATCGCAACGCGCTTTGGGGCTAGCTTTTTCATTCGCACGGCGCAAATTCAGCCGCGAACTTCCTCGACATAGGTGGTAACGAGATAGAGCACCGCCTCGTTGCCGGTCATGTTGCGATAGCTATGGGCAACATCCGCCTCGAATATGATGGCATCACCTTCGCCAAGGATCTGCGGCGCATGCCTGCCGGCAACGACCTCCACCGTACCGCGCGACACCACGAGATTTTCAACGGTGCCTGAGCGATGTGGTTCCGCAGTTTCAGTATGGTGGGGAGCAATTCGCAGCTCGTAAAACTCGACCTTGCGCTCGCTCTCATACGGAAAGAGCGCCCTGGTCTGAAATCGTCCGTCGGACGCGGAAAGAACCTTCGCTTTCGCATGCGTCAGCACCTGCAGAGCCGTCTCATGCGGCTCGGCGATCAGCGAGCCACAGGATACTTCGAGGGCGGCCGCGATTTTCCATAGGATAGCGACCGTGGGGCTGCTCTTGCCGGTTTCGATCTGCCCGAGCATGGCCCTGCTGACGCCCGATATCTTGGCCAGCCGATCTAGCGAATAGCCCCGCCGCGTTCTCAGACGCCGCAGATTTTGACCGGTCAATGTCGAAATTTCGTCGATTGCCTCCGCCCTGGAGACCAGATGCAGCGGCCCACCCAGTTCAGCTGCCATAGGCTTGATTGCCGAACGGCATCACGGGAATGAAACCGACGAAGGGCACCCACATCAGAAACGGCTGGGCCGGCCAAATCGCGCCGACAGAGGGCGCCACCGCTGACGTTTTCTCGCGGGCATCGCGATAGGCCTGGAAATCAATGATATTGGCAGCCTGACGGGACATTCTGGTTCCTCAAATCTAACGCTATAAATCTACTGTTTCACTGCACTACTGTGGAGAGAGCCGTACCCAATCTTGGCAAGAGCGGCGAAATGTTTTTGCAAAAGGGCGCGTTTGCGACGAAAGGCCTGCCCGAAAAACGTTCGATCACGTGGTCGTCGATCCTCCTGCTACAAGACTGATCCTATTCGTGGGATCCTCCGCCGAGACAATCGCATTCCAGCATGCTTCATGTGCTCTTCGGGAATTGCAAAGTCCGCGTCGCGTGCGACGGGTTTTTTCGAACCACGGCAGCGCGGGGATCTCTGATGAGGGTTATTCGACGAAACCTCAGCTTCTCGGTCGGACGGATTCAAAGCATAAATATTCTACAAATTTTGTAGAAAAAGAACGACCTGTCTTTCTGTGGCATTCCGCTGACGTTAGCATCCTAACCACAATCCGGTGAAGCAAACCATAGGGACATAGCCATGCCGACCGAATTCATCAGCGTCACCTTTCCAAATGCCTCGACCGAGCTCAACCCTCTCGAAAATCCCGCCCTCGACCCGCAATTCATCGAGCGTTATGCCCGTTCGCTCGATGATTATGGCTTCAACTACACCCTTATTCCCTATGACAGCGCGTCCTTCGATCCCTTTACCATCGGCGCAACCGTGGTGGCGCACACGAAGAATATCAAGATCATCATCGCCCTTCGTCCGAACACAATCTATCCGACGGTCGCGGCCAAATCGCTGGCAACGCTCGATCAGCTGAGCGGCGGGCGCGTCGTGGTTCATTTCATCGCCGGCGGAAGCGATGAAGAACAGGCCAAGGAAGGCGACTTCCTCGACAAGCATCAGCGCTACGAACGGCAGGAGGAGTATATCCGCATCCTGCGACGCGTCTGGCAGTCGAGCGAACCCTTTGACTTCGATGGCCGCTACTATCAATTCAAGCAGTTCCACAGCCGCGTGCGTCCAGTAAACGGCACCATCCCGGTGTCGGTCGGCGGGTCGTCGGACGACGCCTATCGCATCGGCGGCGCGCTTGCCGATATCTTCGGCCTGTGGGGCGAGCCGCTGGCTGAAACCAAGCAGCAAATCGACCGGATCTATGCCGAAGCGGCACGCGCCGGGCGCAAGGATCGCCCGCGGATCTGGGTGACGTTCCGTCCTATCGTTGCGGAGACGGACGAGCTTGCCTGGGCCAAGGCGCATCGCACCCTCGATCTTTTGAAAGAAAATCGCGCAAAAGGTCTTGGCAAGGTGCCACCATCAGCGCCTTCGCCCCAGAATACCGGCTCGCAGCGCCTGCTTGAAATCGCCTCGCGCGGCGATGTGCATGATCGGGCTCTCTGGTATCCGACGGTAACGGCCACCAATGCTCGTGGTGCCTCCACTGCCCTGGTCGGTTCGCCGAGAACGATTGCTGACTCCATTCTCGATTACGTCGATCTCGGCGCGGATCTGATCTCGATCCGAGGCTATGACAACCTGAACGACGCCATCGATTACGGCCGCTATATTCTGCCCCTCGTCAGGGCGGATCTGGCGGCGCGGGAAACACCGCGACAAGCGGTCGCCTGACCACCCACATTATCACGCATCAACAAATGGAATTTGGCGAACGCCATTCGGATTGTGTTTGCAAAAACAAGCCATCGCGCGGCAAAGCCGCGCATGACGCCCCTCACTGCTTCAAAGAGGCTGATGCAAAGTGCCCTTTAACACCATCGATCTGACAGATGTGACCCGCAAGCTTGCTGCTGCAGCTGCGGCGGCAGATGAATCCGGCGCCTTCCCTTGGACAGGCATCGAGGCCGTCCATGCCGCCGGCCTTCTCGAAAGCACGGTGGCGACACGGTTCGGTGGAAAAGGTGCTGGTATTGCCGATGTCGGGCGCATTCTGGCAGCGCTTGGTCGCGGCGATCCTTCGGTCGCCCTGATTAGCGCGATGACCATATTCACCCATCTCGGACAGGCAGCGGGCAGCAAATGGCCGGAGCCGCTTTATCGACGTTTATTGGACGATGCTCGCGATCGCCCGATCCTGCTGAACGCGGCCCGCGTCGAGCCCGAGCTCGGTTCTCCCGCCCGAGGCGGCCTTCCCGACACATTGGCGCGCCGCAC
Source organism: Rhizobium pantanalense (assembly GCF_030182525.1). Classification (NCBI taxonomy): domain Bacteria; kingdom Pseudomonadati; phylum Pseudomonadota; class Alphaproteobacteria; order Hyphomicrobiales; family Rhizobiaceae; genus Rhizobium; species Rhizobium pantanalense. The sequence continues at coordinate 160,642 of NZ_JAQJCH010000012.1, read as the reverse complement.
GGCCGGTGGATGGGCGATCACAGGGCGCAAACGTTTCGTCACCGGCGCACTGGGTCTGACGCATTTCCTCGTCTGGGCGCGCACCGATGAGACACCGCAGCGCGTCGGCACTTTCGTCGTTCCCTCGGGTCTTCCCGGCATCACGGTGATCGAGAACTGGAAGAGCCTGGGGATGCGGGCCAGCGGCTCGCACGACGTCGAGTTCAAGGATGTCGAGGTGCCGCTTGAGGACGTCCTCGATCTCGTCGACGTCTCCGTCGGCACGCAGGACAATCGTGCCCATGCCGCCGGCAACGTCGCGCTCACCGCCATATACCTCGGAGCTGCAGAAGCTGCCCAGGAGGCTTTCATCCGTTTCGGTCATGAACGCATCCCCGCCAATCTCGGCGTTCCGATCGCAAAAACGGAAAGGTTCATTTCCGCAGCCGGCGAGATCGACCTGCTCGTGGGCGGGGCGAGACAGATCCTGTTCAACGCGCTTGACCATTCGCTGGGTGAACCCGAAGCGCTCATCAGGGCGCGCCTTCTTGCGGCCCGCAACATACGCGACGCCGTTCAGCTTGCCGTTCGCACGCTCGGCAATCCCGGTCTCAATGGCGATCTCGGGATCGAACGGCATTTCCGCGACATCCAATCGGTTCTCGTCCACGCCCCCCAGGAAGACACGTCTATTTCCATTCTCGGACGCTCGGCATGTGACAGATGGAGCCGAAAGGTAGAAGAACCGCCTCATCTTTTCCCGGTTGAAAAGACGCCAGTTGTGTCCTCCGGCTCACGGCAGGCGGAAGACGCGCGGGAGTTCCTGAATGTAGTTTCCGGGCAGCGAGCATGACACGCTACATCATCATCGGAGCAGGCGCCGTCGGCGCCAGCCTTGCTGCACAGTTTGAGCTTTCGGGCGTCGACTACGCTCTTGTCGGACGCGGCGCTCAGATCCGGTACATCATCGATCACGGTCTTGCCTACCAGCGGCCCGCCGGCACCCGGCAAATCCGGCTGAAAGCCTTTGACACGACTGAACCGCCATCATTGAGGCAGGAAGACATCCTCCTGTTGACGGTAAAATCGCAGGATGCCGCCGAAGCTTTCGCCTTTTGGGCCTGGCGGCCAATCGAGCATACTGAGGGGCTGACCGCCTCCGCCCTGCCGATCGTCACGTTTCAAAATGGTCTGGCAACGGAGGCGGCCGCGCTTAGACTTTTTGCGAATGTCTACGGCGCCAGCATCCTGACGCCTGCCCGCTTTACGGAAACCGGTCACGTCGTGGTCGGGGGCGATCCGCAGGTGGCGATCGTCACCATAGGTCGTTATCCGCACGGCTCGGACGAAACCGCGGCCAAGGTCGCCCTGGATCTTAGCCGGTCGGACTACATCGCCGAGACAACGAGCGATATCAAGCGATGGAAGGCGGCGAAGCTTCTTCATAATGTGCGCAATGTGCTGGAGCTCTTCGACGGCGCAGAAGACGAACGAGCGACGTTCAGCGCGGGCCTTGTCGAGGAGGCCGAGACCGTTCTCAAGGCGGCGGATTATACATTTGCATCTCCTTCGGAACGGACCGTCAGCATAGCGCACTGGAAGATCGCCGAGAGCGCCGGCATTCGACCCGGCCAGCAATCGACCTGGCAGAGTTTTACGCGCGGCGCTTCAAGCGAAGTCGACTACCTCAACGGCGAAATCACCCTTCTCGGGCGTCTGCATGGGATAGCGACGCCCTATAACCGCGCCGCTCAGGAAATTGCCGGATCGGCGGCGCAACAAGGTGGCTTCACGGCGCTCCTTCCTTTCGCTAGTCTGCGCCGGCTTGCCGAGAACTACCTGTCTTTCTCCACCCCCATCCCTTCGAGGCCGAAAGCACATCAGACGGGCTAGTCCCGGGATCATGCAATGACGGCATCCGGACCGACGCAATGAAAATATCAGATCATATCCTGACCACCGCCGGCACCCTTTTCTACAAGGAAGGCATTCGCGCCGTCGGTATCGACCGCATCGTCGACGAAGCCAATGTCGCAAAAGCCACGCTCTACCGACACTTTCCGTCTAAAGATCATCTTGTCGCTGCCTATCTAACCGAGCGTCACGAACGCGTCCTTCTTCAATTGAGAGAGGTCGCATCCACCGTGACGCTACAGCCGCGCGACCAGATCGCCCTGATTTTCGAACGCCTGTTCGAAAAGGCCGACAGCCCGGAGTTTCGCGGCTGCGCTTTCGCATTGGCGGTTGCCGAGCACGGTGACTCCGAGCGGGTCGTTTCCGTCGCCCGCGAGCATAAGAACGCCGTGCGCGATATCTTCCGTTCCGTCATGTCGGCCGCAAGGTGTCCCGCCGAACAGACTGCCTCGCACATGTCTCTGCTTTACGAAGGGGCGCTGGCGACGGTTGCCGTCGGTCGCGACCCCCGTGCTGTTCTCGTAGCGCGCGATTGCGCGTTATCCGTTTTCGATATGGCAACTGGCCAATTCATCCCGTCTGGAGGAAAGCTTGATGACCAAAACCATTGATTACTTCTTCGGGATCGGATCACCATGGGCCTATATAGGCCTGGATGCGTTTGTCGAAGTCGCGGCGCGATCCGGCGCTGAAATCCGTCCCTATCTCATTCCGCTGATCGTCGAAAATGGCGCGATCTATTCGCGCGATCGTCCCGACGCGCGCCGCGCTTATTGGCTGAAGGATCTCCGGCGCTGGGCCGCTCTTCGCGGCAAGCAGCTCGACTTTACCAATCGCTCGACACTGTCCGACCCGACGCCCGCCGGCTTTCTCGTTTTGGCGGCTCAGCTCGAAGGGCAGGATTGGGTCGCCCTCGCCCGCGCGCTACAATACGGCTTCTGGGGCACTGCCGCCGATATCGGCAGCCCCGATGTGCGAAAGGCGATTGCCGATGCCGCAGGCTTTGACGGTGAAGCACTCGAGGCGCGCGCGGCGCTTCCTGATATCTCGGAACTCTGGAGCAGTAATCGCGACATTGCGAAAGAAGCTGGCGTCTTCGGTCTTCCGACCTTCCGCTACGAAGGCGAACTCTATTGGGGGCAGGACAGCCTGCCCTTCCTCGAACGTCATCTGTCGGGTGAAAAGCTGGTGGCCTGACATAGCGCCGAAGGACTTCAGGCCGAACAGGCCTGAAGTCTGCGACCGCTCTTTGCCATGTCGGAGACGGCAAATACTACCTCATCTTTGTCGTTGATCCGGAAAGCGGAGCATCCTCGCGCATGACATCGGGACATCATATCTGATCGGCGACCGGCTGCCGGCGAGGATATTCCAGGACTTATGGTTCAAAATCGATCGTGATGAGATCGATACGCAGACGCAGATCGCCATGCAGGATTTCAAGCCCGCAATTCCCTCGCCGACAGGCCCGAAAAATGCTGATCCCTACATCAGCCAAAACCGGACAAAATAATCCATAAAATTAGTAGAAAAAGAACAACCAGTCTTTCTCCTTTTGGTTCTGCCTGAATAGGCTCTGCTTCAGGAATTCGCAGAACCCGAACCATCAGGATCTATCTATGACAGAACGCCCTCTTTCGCTGCCTATTACCCGGCGCCGCTTGTTGATCACTTCATCCGCCGTGGCGACCGGTGCTTTGGTGGCGATGGCAGGCTTCAGCCCGGCGCACAGTGCCGACGGTCCGGCCAATGGCGGCGACATCACCTTCCTCATCGATTCATTGGGCGACACCTGGATACCGAACAACAGCGCGATTTCCAGTTTCCAGGGCCACATATGGGGTCACGTAACCGACAAGCTCGTCTACGTGGACGCCGACGGCAAGGTGAGCCCCTGGATCGCCGAGCGCTGGGAGCAGAATGACAGTGCGACCGAGTTCACCCTGCATCTCAAGAGTGGTGTGACCTTCTCGGACGGCACCCCTCTTGATGCGTCTGCCGCGGTCGCCAATCTCGACATCTGGTATGCCGGACGCAAGAAGGAAGGGATCAATCCAATCGGACTCTTCCCGAAGACTTACGACCACGCCGAGGCGGTTGACGCAACCACGGTGAAGGTCTTCTTCAAAAAACCGACGCTCGGTTTCATTCCGACCCTTGGCTATCACGGCTCCATTCTGATCTCCCCCAAGAGCATCGCCCAGCCGGCCGCGCAGCAGGCCGATCTTAGCAAGACCTCCGGCAGCGGACCTTACGTGATCGATTCCTGGAAGGAAGGCGATTTCGTCAAGCTCACCAAACGCAAGGATTACAACTGGGGTCCAGCGGCCGTCGGCCATACCGGTCCGGCCTATCTCGATACGATCACCTACAAGCTGGTGTCCGAACCGTCATTGCGAGTCGCTGCCGTCCAGTCCGGCCAGGCGGACATTGCCTATAACGCCTCGCCGCAGGAGCTGACGTCGCTCAAGCAGGAGGGCTTTACCGTCGCGACGCCGCGTTATCTCGGCTTCGTCAACGGCTGGGCAATCAATACCAAGCTCGCGCCCTATGACGACGTCAAGGTGCGACAGGCCTTGCAGGCCGGCATCAATCGCCAGGAAATCATCGATACCGTCTACACACCCGACTGGAAGCTTGCGACATCATTCATCCAGAGCAACGTGCCCGGCGCGACCGATCACAGCGAGCTTCTGGCCTATAATCCCGACAGAGCCGAGAAACTCCTCGACGAGGCGGGCTGGAAAAAGGGGGCCTATGGCATACGCGCCAAGGACGGCAGGCAGCTGTCATTGACGCTCAATTCCAACCCATATCTCGTGACCTCGAGGTCGATCGACGAACTCATCGCCCAGCAACTCGGCAAGATCGGCTGGAAAGTCGATATCCGGGCCTATGACGTCGTGACCTACGGCCAGAAGGTTCAGTATGGCGGCGCCGGTGTCCCTGCCTATGAGGTAACACGCAGCTTCATCGACGCCGGTACCGTCGCGAGCATCCTGACCAACGCCAACAACGGCGAGAACTGGTTCGCACTCGGCGAAAGCGACCAGAAGATCAACGAACTGCGCGACAAGATCGCCAGCGCTGGTTCTCTCGAGGCCAGAAACCCGCTGCTGGACGAGCTTCAGAAATATGTTCTTGAACAGGGCTACTTCATTCCGCGCACACAGATGGTCCAGCGCATCTATGTCCAGTCTCCCAAGCTCAAAGGCGAGACATATAACGGCGTCGCCTATGCCAGCTATTACGCGGCCACGATCAGTGAGTGACCCGCAGCACAACCAAGGAACGCAAGGAGGAGACCGGCGTGAACAATGCCTATCTTAGCTATGCCACAAAGCGCTTCGTCCAGGCCGTCATTGTCATCCTGCTGGCCTATGTCTTCACCTTCGTCGTCGTCAGCGTTCTGCCGGGCGATCCCGTCACCAACGTTCTGCGCAATCCGCAAAACGGCTTCAGCGAGGCGGAGATCCAGGAAATCATTGCCGCCCAGGGCCTGGACAAGCCGGTACTCGTGCAATTGTCGACATCGCTTTCCCACTTCCTGATCGGCGACTTCGGTCTGTCGATGCGAACCAACCGTCCCGTGACGACCATGATCGCCGAGGTGCTACCTTCGACGCTCGTTCTCGCCTTCTCCGGTCTGGTCGTCGCGCTGATCCTGGCGATCGTGATTGCCTACGGCACTCAGTTCCTCCCAAAAAGGTTCGGCCAGGGCTTGCTGCGGGGCTTCCCGTCCCTGTTCTTGTCGGTGCCGAATTTCGTGATAGGGCTGGTGCTGATCCACATCTTCGGCTTTCAGCTCGGTCTCTTCCGTGTGATCAATCCCGACAGCTTCTGGGCAACCTTTTTCGCGGCAGTCGCGCTCGGCATTCCGATCTCGGCGCAGATCGCCGAGGTACTGATCGCCAACCTCGATCACGAGTCGGGACAAGAATATGCCGCCGTTGCGCGCAGCCGCGGCCTCGGTCAGCTACAGCTTTTTGCCAGGCATCTCCTCAAGCCGTCTTCGCTCCCGGTCATCACCGTCGTCGCGCTGACAATCGGCGAATTGCTTGGCGGCTCGCTGATCACCGAGGCGGTGTTCGGGCGCACCGGCATCGGCAGCCTGGTCCAGCGCTCGGTCAGCACCCAGGACCTGCCTGTCCTGCAGGCGATCGTATCGCTCGCGGCCGTGGTTTTCGTGCTGGTCAACCTCATCGCCGATCTTGTCTATCCGCTGCTCGACCCGCGCGTCAAACTGCTCGGCGGTGCCGAGCGCCGACCCGTCACCTCTGATGAGGGTTCTCCGGAAATTTCGAAGTCGGTGCTGTCATGACGCTCGTTTCGACCAACACGTCCTCGCGCCTTACCGCCGGCAGCCGGTTTGGCGGTTTCCGATTGCCGGCTGCCGTCGCGCTCTCGTTTGTGATCGTGGCGATCGTGATCGCCTGGTCGCTCGCACCAAGCCTGTTCACCAGCCATAATCCGGCGGTCGGGATTCCCTCTCAAAAGCTGCTCGGGCCCAGCGCCCAGCACTGGTTCGGAACCGACCAGCTGGGTCGCGATCTCTACACCCGCGTCGTCTATGGCGCAGCCTCTTCGGTCAGCAGCGCACTGATCGCTGTCGTCATCGGTGCGGTCGCCGGCGGCTTCATCGGCCTGCTCGCCGGTTTCTTCGGCGGCCGCGTGGATATCGCGCTTGCGCGCCTGGTCGATGTCCTGCTTGCCATTCCGAAATTCCTGCTTGCCGTCATCGTTGTCACCGCGATCGGCTTTGACACCACGAACGCCGCCATCGCCACCGGCATCTCGTCGGTGGCCGTCTTCGCCCGTGTCATGCGGTCGGAAGTCATCAAGACCAGGCAGGCGACCTTCATCGAGGCCTCCTTTCTTTCCGGAGGCTCGCGCTGGCACATCCTGTGGCGGCACATATTGCCGAACGCATCGCGCTCCGTGCTCCCACTTGCCGTGCTGCAGTTCGGCGACTCGATCCTGGTGATCGCCAGCCTCGCCTTTCTCGGCTACGGCGATCCGCCGCCAGCCTCCGATTGGGGTCTGCTGATCTCGATCGGCAAGGATTACCTCAAGTGGCCGTGGCTGGTCTACGCACCGGCCTTCGTCACGATCGCGACCGTCCTCTCTGTGAATAGGATCAGCCGATGGCTTCGCAAGATAGACTGAATGCAATTCGCACTCTTATCGCCGAGAATGCGCCGATGCCGCAGCGGCCAACGCCATTGCTTCAGGTGGAGGGCCTATCCGTTTCCTACGGCTCGCATGAGGTCGTCAGCAATGTCGGCTTCGAACTGGGGCGCGGTAAGAGCCTTGCGCTCATTGGGGAATCGGGCTCGGGCAAGTCGACCATTGCGCGCGCCGTACTGCGATTGCTTCCCCGCACGGGACAGGCGACCGGCCGCATCGCGGTCGACAGCCAGGACATATTGCAGCTTCCCGAGCGCCGTTTCCGCCAGCTTCGAGGCCGGACCATCGGCTTCGTGCCGCAGGACCCGGGAAATGCGCTCAACCCGATGCGGAAAATCGGTGCCCAGGCGATGGAAGCCGCAGCCCTTGTCGACGAACCCAGCAAGGCAATCCGCAAGGCGCTCGTCCTGGAGACGTTCGCCCAGGTCGGGCTCGATAACCCGCAGCGTGTTTATGATTCCTATCCGCACCAACTGTCCGGCGGCATGCTTCAGCGCGTCCTGATCGGACTTGCGGTTCTGCCGCGGCCGCGGTTGCTGGTCGCCGATGAGCCGACCTCGGCGCTCGATGTTACAATCCAGAAGAGAATCCTCGACCTGCTCTCTCGGCTGCAGCAGAACCTCGACATCAGCCTGCTGCTCATCACCCATGACCTGGCGATCGCAGCCGAACGGGCAAACTCTCTTGTCGTGCTCAAGGATGGCGTCGTTCAGGAGGCGGGCAGTACCGCAGCGGTTTTCTCCTCACCCGCATCGACTTACGCAAAGAAGCTGCATGCCGACGTGCCGGCGCTTAATCCCGACCGTTACCAAAAGCTTCGAGATCCTGGCTTTCGTTTCCTCGATGCCGACAGCACCAAGGCACCGAAGATCGACGTCAAGGGCATCACCAAGAGCTTCACGGTCGACGGCAAGGTTCTGACGGCCGTCGATGACGTGTCCTTTACCGTTCCGGCAGGTACCACGCACGCGCTGGTCGGCGAGTCGGGTTCCGGAAAGACGACGACGATCCGGCTGCTGCTCGGGCTCGATCAACCGGACGCCGGTCATATTTCGGTCGCTGGAGAAAAACTCAACGGACGCTCACACCAGTCACTGCGCTCCGTATGGCGCCATCTTCAGCTCGTCTATCAAAATCCTTTCACATCGCTCGATCCGACCTGGAAAGTCGAGCAGCTTGTGCGCGAACCGCTCGACAGGTTTGGCATTGGAACTCATACGGAACGGGCAGAACGGGTCCGCGAAGTATTGTCCGATGTCGGGCTTGGCGAGCACCTACTTTCACGCAAGCCGCAGGCCTTGTCCGGCGGTCAGCGGCAGCGCGTCGCGATTGCCCGTTCGCTGGTCCTGAAGCCGGAAGTGATCGTGCTCGATGAGCCGACGTCGGCACTTGATGTCAGTGTTCAGGCCGATATCGTCGAGGTATTGCTGTCGCTGCAGGCAAGCCTTGGCCTGACCTATATATTCGTCTCCCACGATTTGGCCCTCGTGCGCCAATTTGCCCATACCGTCTCCGTGATGCAACGCGGGCGCATCGTCGAACACGGCAACGTCAGGGACATCTTCGACAATCCACGCGAGCCCTACACGGTGTCGTTACTGGAATCGATCCCGGCCGCCACCAGCCCTGCCCGCGCACCGCTGCCGCAACTCCGCCGGATCATCAGCCAGGAACAGATCGCATGAGTATCGTTGCCCCCGCCGGCACCCTGCCTGCCACATTCCGCGCCAAGCGGCGACTCGGCTTCAACACCCGCGTATCGTTCAACGATGAGGCCGGTCCGGCGCAGGGACTGCGCGACGGCATAGAACTGTTCAAGGCAGCCGAGCGGCTGGGCTACCAGTCGGGCTGGGCCTATCAGCGCCACTTCGATCACTACCTGTCCTCTCCGATCCCATTCTTTGCCGCGGTCGGCCAACATACAAGCCATATCACGCTGGGATCGGCTGTCATCCCGATGCGCTACCAGGATCCCATCCTGCTTGCCGAGGCGGCGGGCACCGCCGACCTGCTCATTGGCGAAAGGCTTGAGCTGGCCATCTCCACCGGCGCCAACGCTGCATTCGACGCGGTATTCGGTGCGGTCGACACCGATGCCCGAGCGGAAGCGAAGCGCCGCCAGGCGCGTTTTCTTGCGGCAATCGCTGGCGAGGTTCTTCACACCGTCGATGGCCCAGGCCAGGGCGCCCCAGAGGGTACTGAGCTGCGAGTGACGCCACATAGCCCGACCCTGCGTTCGCGTATCCGACAAGGATCTGCGAGCCTTGCCTCGGCCGTCCAGGCTGCCGAACTCGGCATCGGTCTCATCTCGGGAACCGTGCAGCACGACCACGCCGAGGGCGAGAGTTTCGGAGAATATCAGGCTCGCGCCATCGAGGCTTTCCGCACGACATGGCGCCAGAAGCAGGGCACCGAGCCGCCGCCAGTCACGGTCGCGGCATCGATCCTGGTCGGCACCACTGCCGAATTGCGGGAAAAATATGCCGCTTACGATCTCGAGCGTCGAACCAAGGGTATCGGAGCCTCTCGCCCCAATGGCGCCCTCGAGCCGACCGCGCCGGCCATTCAGCCGCCGGGCATCCAGATTTCCCCGGTCTTCCACGGCACCCCCGATCAGGTGATCGAGGCGGCGCTCAAGGACCCGGGTCTGGCGGCGGCCGACGAGATTGTTCTCTTCCTGCCGCCTGCTTTCGGCCTTGCGGAGAATGTGCGGCTGCTGACCGATCTCGCCCAGACGGTGGCCCCGTGCCTCGGCTGGTCACCAACCGCGTAGCGCTGCATGTCGAGATCGGAAAGGCTTGTCCGGATTTCCTCTCGACCGAGTGAGCCATCCCTGCCGCAGCGCCAAGGGAAACAGGCAAGGTTAGGCATGCGGTCTAACTCCCAGCCCCTTACCGCTCTATACCGGGGATCCGGAGCATTCCCTCCGCCAGAAAGTGGACCAGCAGCCGGACACGCGCGATGCCGGTTCGTTCGGGCGCGATAAGCATATTCAACGGCACGGCCGGTGGGCTATAGTCAGGCAGCACCGCTTCGAGCCGGCCGTCCGCGAGAAGGTCGTCCACCAGCCAGATATGAGCAGGGCCTAAGCCGCGACCCGCGACAAAGGCTTCGCGCGCGGCAAGTCCGTGATCAACGCGCAGATGCCCGCTGAAAGGCACGAGGTGGCGCGTGCCTCCCGCCCGCTCAAGCGCAAGAGATTCGCTCCCGGCAACGTTCGACATGCGGACGCCCTCATGGTCCTTGAGCTCCTCGGGTGTCGCCGGCCGGCCACGGCTTGCCAGATAGGCGGGAGAGGCGACGAGGACGCGCCGGCTTTGACCGATCGCCCGCAGCTTCATCGAACTGTCGGCGAGCGGACCGAGGCGCAGTGCGATGTCCACGCCTTCGCGGATGAGATCAACGCGTTCATCCGTCAGGCTGAAGTCGACTGCGATATCCGGATGGCGATCCTGAAAGGCGAAGATCAATCGACTGACGTGCCGGACGCCGAGCGCTGCCGTACAGGAGATGCGAACCGTGCCGGCGGAGACGCCCCGCGCGCCTCGCGCTTCATCGGTCGCCTGTTCCAGCAGGCGCAGGATTTGGATAGCACTGGCATAGTAAAGCCCGCCTTCCTCGGTGAGCGTGACGCGGCGGGTCGTGCGGCTCAACAGCGCCACGCCGAGGGCTTCTTCGAGCTCACGCACATGCCGCGTGACACTGGACTGGCCGATGTTCAACTCGCGCGCCACAGCCGACAGATTGCCGCGTTCGGCGACGCGGACGAAGGTACGGATGCGTTCGAGCGTGACGTCCGATCTATCCATTATTCGGCATTATCCTATCCATCCCTGCTATATAACGCATTAGCGGAACATGGCCTAGTTTAGGGAGAGTTTTCTTCAACGAGCAGGTACCACTATGAATGTGCTCATCGTCTTCGCTCACCCCGAACCTAAATCCTTATCGGCATCGTTACGTGATGTTGCGATCCAGGAGCTGGAAGCAGCCGGCCACACGGTACAGGTTTCCGACCTGCACGCCATGCGCTGGAAATCAGAGATCGACCGCGCGGATTTCCCGTCTTTGGCTCCTGACGAGCGGCTTATGCCGGCCGCCGCTTCCAAACATGCCTTTAACGGCGATGCGCTGACGGACGATGTCAAAGGGGAGATCGAAAAGCTTCTCTGGGCTGATGCATTGATCCTGCAGTTTCCACTCTGGTGGTTCGCCATGCCGGCCATCCTGAAAGGCTGGGTCGACCGCGTGTTTGCTTATGGGTTCGCCTATGGCGTTGGCGAACATAGCGACAAGCGCTGGGGTGATCGCTATGGAGAGGGAACCTTGGCTGGCAAGCGCGCCATGCTGATCGTAACCGCAGGGGGGTGGGAAGAGCACTACGCTCCTCGGGGAATCAACGGCCCCATCGACGATCTTCTGTTTCCGATCAATCACGGGATTCTCTACTATCCCGGCTACGATGTGCTGCCGCCCTTCGTAACGTACAGTACCGATCGCTTCGACGACGCCCGCTTCGAAGCCGCGGCAAAACATCTGCGCGATCGGATGCGAACGCTCGAAACAACAAGCCCCATTCCTTACAGGAGCCAAAATGGCGGGGACTATCATATTCCGACCATGCAACTCCGTTCGGAACTGGGCAATCAAAGGGCATCAGGCTTCGCGCTTCACCGAAAAGATGTCGCCGCGTCCAGGTAACGCGCTCGGTGCTACCGACGCCTATTCATGGGATCCTTCAGCATCGCATGGGTGCCGAGTGCTCGAAGCAACAGATGATGGCAACGAAGGCGAGTGGAGAGCCACATCGTCGCAGTCGACGCATACGGACTTGCGGAAGGATAATGGTCGGTCGGCGAAAGAGGAATGGTGTGATCCTTAGTCGGGAACGCGCCGATACTCAACGCATGACCTCGGGCCGCCTTCGGGGTCTCGCTAGAGGCTGGCCTTGACGGTGCTGGGTGAAGAGCCCCTCTGGCGGCAAGTCGCTGTCCATGCGGCAGCGAGTGAACGCCGATCCAATGCCTGATGATTCGCCCTGTCACCGGAGATTGGTCCGATGACAGGGCAGACCGCCGACGGGTGGCAGTGGTGTCGGCGACCGGGGGCAGTCATGCACTATCCGAATAGAGCTGCGTTGAACACGGACCTTAGTCTGATGACGAGTAAGCTTCTTTTCCGGCACAACGGACGTAAATCGCCATTTTTTCGAACTCTTTCGATCAAGCCAGCTTTCGCCGTGCCCGCCTCCGCGCAGGACGCACCCTTCGATCTAGAGGATCGCCTGAAAGAGTGAGGCTATAGAAGACGAGCTTCGCTTTCTAAGAGCGCAAACCTACCGATGGGCGGATGCCGACCGCTGGTTCAGCGTCCGACGGCATTCGAACGGTTCAAGAACCGAAATTAGTTGCAGTTGCAGCTTTTCATCCATCAGCTGTGATGCTGTCGAAAGGCGTGGTTGCGGCCGCGGAGTCGAACCGCCTATTTCGGCTTATTTGCACCGACGAGCGCACCGGCGCTCTTAGCCGCATCTTCACTGACTTGCTGGCTTACAATCAGAAGTTTACGACCGATGTGACAATTTTCCAGTTGTCAAATAGTACTAAATCGTGTGCACCTTCCGCGCTAACAATTCCTCCTTACGCGTCCAATCTCGACCGGACCGTTCGGTTTGTATGCATCGATTGCTGGAGGGAGGCCTCCTCTCGACACTACACATCCGGGGCATCTGATTTCGCTTGGCATTCTAAACCATCTCAACAGGGATAGAACCTGCCGATGCCGCCCGCCTGAACCTTCGGTCGACCTGCTCTTTCATCAAGCTAAAGCGAGTTCTCGTGGTGGGCCATCCATACAACCAAAAAACTGCGTCTCTTGAACCAATTCGAACTGCTGGCTCATTGCCGTTTCGACTGGGTCAACAACACCGCAGCATGCTTGCAACGCACCGTTCGCGCGTCATATCGAATCGATCGAACGAACGGAGGATGACGCGCTAAAGGCTTCCAGGACGCCAACCTCTAGATCAGCCCGACCCGGCGTGCCGCCACCACCCGATAAAGCGGATCACCCCAGGCCAGTTGTTCCTGTAACGCCGAAAAGACCAGGCTAACGTCGTGTTCGTCGTTGGAGGCCACCGCTGCAGCCCTTATCTCCGGCCAGTCCGGTACCTGCATCTCCCGCATTGCCTGAAGAGCTTCGGCGGCCGGAAGTACTGGGAAGCCGATTTTCGGAACGAGTGTGGCAATCACCTGCCAAAAGGCACGGTAGAGCGGCAGCGGATCATCCAGATGCGGCGCGACCAACCGAGCCCAATGCAAGCCGGTAACGGCGTGGAGCGCCGAGAAATCCATGGTCGCGGCGAACAGGGCCAGCGCGGTCTCCGCCATGCGTTTCGGTGTCGCCTCATCAATGCGCAAGCGATCGATCACCGGCGGAAAGTCCGGCAAGGCGGCGACTTCGCGTATATTGTGCCAGAGAAGATCGGTTTCAGGCACATAGTCGTGTGCGCCGGCAACATCATTCATGGCAGCGAGGATCGCTGCCGGATCTTCCGTGTCCGGCTTTAGTCCAGTCGGATCCGGCAAGGGCAGATAACAGGTCGTCCAATATCCGAGCGCCGTTCCCACTTCCTTCGCGTCGCTGTTGAGCATCGCGTAAGCCAGCCGCATCAGCGGGTGCAGCGCGCTGCCGGCGACGCCCTGGATCAGCCGGGGCAAATAATGGCGGATCGCGGCATCGGTTCCGAGCCGTTCGACCTCCGCGATGAAATAGGCGCGATAATCGGATTCCCGCGTCCGGTCACCCAGCGCCGCGTCCCAACGCGCACGCTCGATCGGGGCCACGGTTGGCGGCGCGGGAACGAGCTGGTTTGTCACGCGATAAATCTCGTACCATTCGTCGAGACGCTCAGGGGTCGCGCCCATGCGATCGAGTGCCACGAGAACCATCGGAGCGTGATTGGCGAGCAGATAGGGAAATTCCACGCTGTCATACCGAGCCCTTTCCAGAACTCGGCCGAGCGGAAACGTCGGTATGATTGTCATCATGACACTTCCTTAATGCCTTCAAGGTCTCCATCATAGCCGCGCGGATCGAAATGATGCTCCCGATAAGCCGCAAGGTCACGGAGAAAATCATCGGCCGCCTCGTGAAAGAGACCGCCTACGACCGCATCGACGATGCGCGGCAGACCGTATTTCATGCCAGTCACACCGTTACTGATCGGGCCTAGGCTAGCAATGGCCGAGCAGTTGAACAAATGGATGTGCGACAGCCAGCTATGGGTTGCCGCATTCTTCGGCGTGAGTTCGAAGCCGCGCCCGAGATAGGGATGGGCCGCGATCTCGGCCGATGCCTCGCCATCCGGCGGCGTGAAGCGATCAGACCAGAAAGCCACATGCGGCGCGATACTCTTCAATTCCGCGCGCCGGTTGAAATCGATCGTGTAGCCGGTGCCAAGCAGAAGATGATCGGCGCTGAATATGCCGCTGTCACTTTCGATCACAATCCGCCCGGCATCCAGTGTCACGGACCGCACATTATGGCCCAGCGCCATCGTGAAACGCGGACTGGATACGACACGATCGAACTGATCCTGTGTCGGCGGGATCTTGAAGCTATTGTAGAGCCGCATATAGCGCCATTTCTGCAGATCCGACAGGTCGCCGAAATGACCGAGGAAGCCCGGAAAATTGGTCCAGGCCAACACTTCCGTCCGGCCGAAATTGCGCGAGCGGCCGATCATCACAATGCTTTTCGCGCCCTTTTCCAAGGCCGTTGCCGCCCAGTCGAAGCTGGAAGTCGCCGAACCCAGAATGGCGACATCCCGATCCTTGAGATGGCCATCGTCCGCGATCTCGGCACTATGGGTCCAGTATTGCTTGGGCAAGGTACGAACGAAATCGGGAACCATCGGCGTGCCGCCGCCATCAATACCGGTCGCCAGCACAAGCCGACGGCATTCGATCTGTTGCGTTTCACCGTCCGCTTCAAGCACAAGCCGCAACCAGCCGTCGGCTTGCGAGATACCGGCAAGGCTCGTGCCGTTGGCCACATCCGGCTCCGTCACAGCACGATACCAGCCGAGATAAGCCATCCAGTCTTGCCGTGACATCTTGTCGAGGCTTTCATAGGCGTCTGTGCCATAGACGGCTTCGTACCAGGCGCGCGGCGTCAGCGACGGCAGGCCGAAATCCGGCCCCGCGAGATACTTCGGCGAGCGCAGCGTCTTCATGCGCGCGCAGCCGATCCAAGGCCCTTCCCGCCCCTTCTCGGCCTTGTCGATCACCTGAACGCCCGCAACCCCACGCCTTTTCAGGCCAAAGGCGATAGCGAGCCCCGACATGCCGGCCCCACAGATCACGACATTATAGCGCGCGACGCAAGCAGGTCTTGGCTCCGGTGCCGGAGCCCAGACCTGCCCGAGCGCTTCCGTGGCCTCCATCTCGGCGACGAGCCGTTTTTCGAGCGTTTCAAGTCGCGATATGCTGAGACCTCCATTCATGTTCGATCCTGACACTTCTTTCTTTGATACCGGCCTCGCGCTAAGCCCGCATGACCGCAAGTCTTTTAAGCAAGCCGGCCGATGCGCAAAAACGAGGCATATTGCACAAGCATCAAGCAAAAAAATGATCGATATTGTTCAATTTTGTTATATTCAGACCGTTATTGCTTTTTTGTCAAGTGTACTTGAGTGCGTTTTTGTTTGATGTATAGTGGCAATCAATCATGAAAAGGAGAATACTAATGACATTCATGAAGGGGAATTTTCAGAAATTTGCTACCGTTTGCATCATTGCCCTGACAGCGGGCATGGCGCAGGCCGCCGACAAGCCGCTGGCCGGCATCACTCTCAATTTGGCATCCATGAACGACCAATTTTCGGCCGTGCTGGCGCAGATCGCGCCCGAGTTCAAGGAAGCGACCGGCGCAGAGATCAAGGTCGACATCATGGATTATGGCTCTCTGCTGACGAAGACGACCGCCGATTTCGTCGCCCACACCGCCGGTTATGACCTGATCACCATGGACATCGTCTGGGCAGGGCAGTTCGCCGCCAACGGCTATACGATCGATCTCAACGACTTGATGAAGCGCGATGCCAAAGAGCTCGATGCCGCCGACATCTATCCCAAGCTCACGGAAGCGCTCGGCAACTACAAGGGCAAACAGGTCGCCTATCCCTTTGCCGGCTATGCCAACGTTCTCGCCTATCGCAAGGATCTCTTCGATGCCGCCGGCTTGAAGGCTCCGGAAACGATGGAAGATCTGGTTGCCGCCGCCTACAAGCTGACCGACCCGGCCAAGAAGCAATACGGCTTTGTCGCCAACGGCCAGAAAGGCCCGGCGGTCGCTCAGGACTGGATGCAATATAACGCCGAAATGGGCGGCGCAATCCTCGACAAGGACGGCAAGCCAGCGCTCAATTCCGAAGCCAATATCAAGAGCCTGACTGTTTATCGCGATCTCTTCAAGAAGGCAGCCCCTCCCGGTGCCGCCGACTATGATTGGGGCGGCCGCGAGGAAAGCTTCCGGCAGGGGATTGCCGCCACGATGCAGACTTGGTCTGTCGGCGCCCCCGGCTATTACGATCCGAAGACGTCGAAGGTGGTCGGCAAGGTCGATGTCGCGCTTGCCCCGCGCGGCAAGGGTTTACCGAAGATCTACGGAATCGGCGGCTGGGGCATGGCCATCAACGCCGATGCGAAGGACAAGCAGAAAGAAGCCGCCTGGACCTTCATCAAGTGGGTCACAAGCCCAAAGATCCAGAAGGAGATGAACATGCTCGGTGCGGGTAGCTATATCCGCAAGAGCACGGTTACCGATAAGGAGCTGAACGCCAAGTATCCATTCCTGCCTGTTCTCAACGAAGTCTTCGAGAACGGCGACGGCGACTATCGCCCGCGCATTCCGGAATATCCGGAAATCCAGGACATCCTGGGCACGGCAGTCAACTCCGTCCTCGTGGGTACGGTCGAGCCCAAGGCCGCGCTTGACGCGGCGCAGGAAGCTGCCACCAAGTTGTTCTAAGAACAGGCCCGCTTCACGAAAGACCGTGACGCGGGCCTTTCATTTTCGAAGGCGCTGGTCGCGCGAGCTTCAGCGGTACGCTGAAAGCAAGATTCCGTTTGCGTGATGGCCCGTTTTCCTCTCAGATCGAAACGCGAAGCAATCGGCCATTCGGTGATGACGAATTACGCGATGAACCTGACCAGCTCCGTTGAAAGCAAAGCGGCCACGGGCTTCTCGCCTGTCCCTTTTGCCACGCGGCGAAGATTCTTCCTGCTTGCCATGGCGCTTCCCGCCGTCGCCTATGTGATCGCGCTCGGCGTCTTCCCGCTCGTAAAGGGCATGTGGTACAGCCTCTACGAATACAACCTCCTGAAACCGGCGCGGACGCATTTTGTCGGCATCGACAATTACATCAACCTGCTGGCAGACGCCGATTTTCGCGGCGCCATCGCCAATACGGTGATCTTCACCGTCTTTTCCGTCACCATCGAACTCGTCTTCGGCTTTGTCATCGCGCTGGCGCTCTGGCGCGACGACCGGTTCAATCGCGTCTGCCTGACATTGATCCTTGTTCCCGTCACCATCACGCCGCTGGTCGTCGGTCTCATCTTCAAGGGCTTGCTGCTCGCCGACTACGGCATGGTCGGCTATTATCTTGCCCAGTGGGGCATCACCGATCCGCGCGGCCTCTTCGCCACGCCGTCGACGGCGCTAGCCACGCTCATCTTTATCGATGTCTGGGAATGGACGCCGCTCGTCGCGCTCATTCTACTGGCCGGCCTGAAGGCGCTGCCCGGCGATCTCCTGGAAGCAGCAGCCGTCGACGGAGCGACCGCTTGGCGCACTTTCCGCTCCATTACCTTGCCGCTCATGCTCCCGGCCGTCATGCTGGCTCTGACGCTACGCACCATCGACGCCTTCCGCGTCTTTGACAGCGTATTCGTCACGACCGGTGGCGGGCCGGGCAATTCGACCAACACGCTCATGGTCTATGCAGTGAAGGAGGGCCTGAGCTTCTTCAATATCGGCAAGGCGTCTGCGATTTCCAACATCGCGCTTCTGTGCGTAGCGATCATCGCCACCTGCTTCATCCTCATGATCCGCCATTTCGACAAGAAGGCCAATGGCCGATGACGACGCATTCCACAGTCTTTGATACGGCACGCCGCGTCTTCCTGCTGCTTACGCTCGCCTTCTTCCTGCTGCCCTTCCTGTGGCTCGCAATGACCGCCTACAAGCCCTCGAACGCGATCTTCTCCATTCCGCCACATCTCTTCTTCACGCCGACGCTGGACCAGTTCCGCAATGCATTGCGCATCTTCGATGTCGGCAGCCTCATCATTTCCAGCCTCTTGATTGCTGGCGGCTCGATGCTGCTTTCGCTGATACTCGGTGTTCCGGCCGGCTATGCGCTCGCCCGCTCGACACATCCTGCCGCCATGGGCGTTGCCTATTTCTTCATGACGATCCGCATGGTCCCCGCTGTCGCGGCGCTTATCCCTTTCTATCTGCTGATGCGCGATATCGGCCTTATCGGCAGCTGGTTCAGCGTCGTCCTGATCAATTGCGTGCTCAATACCGCCTTCGTGAGCTGGATGATGTTTTCCTATTTCCGTGGCCTGCCGAAGGAGCTGGAGGAAGCGGCCCTGACGGATGGCTGCAGGCAGTTCGGCGCGTTCTGGAAAGTATCGCTGCCGGCGGTGCGCTCCGGCATCATAGCGTCTGCGCTTTTCTGCGTGCTCTTCTCGTGGAACGACTTCCTCTTCGCTATGTTCCTGACGCGGCTCGATTCCAAGCCGATCTCGGTGGCGTTGCTTTCGGCTTACGGCACAAAGGACATCACCTGGGGGACGCTCGGGGCTTTGGCACATTTCTCGACCGTGCCGATCGTGCTCATCGTCCTCGTCCTCAACCGCTATTTCGTGCAGGGACTGACCAAAGGCATCAACTGAGCGGACAAACATTGGCGACTAAAAAGGTGTCACCTCGCGGTGCCGCCTTTCGTCATTTCGAACAAGTCAAACAAGACGTGCGGAGCGCTTCAGGCGATTTCGTTTCACCGGAAACGTTCTCGCGAGAACCTTCAGGCCGCTTTCGAAACCAGGTAATTCTTCCAGCCGGCATGCGCCGTAATGTCGGTCGCACCGTCCAGCGCTGCGGCCTCGCAGAGGAAGCCGGACACCTGACGACCGTTCTCAAGCGCCAGCTTGCCGATCCCCAGCGGCTGCGGAATGCGCTCGACGAAATCGGCAAAGCCTGCAAGTGGCAGCGACCAGATCTCGACCTCGATGCCCGGCCCCTTGGCGTTTGGATCGCGAACGAGGCCGGGCTTGGCCGGTGTCGTGCCGGCGAGCGCATACAGTCGATAATCGCCTGTCGTGCGGATCTTGCCGCGGAATACGCCGCCGCGCTCCGTCAGTTCATAGTTGAGCGGCATGCCGGACAGATGCGCGCCGACAACGGCAATCTCGCGGTGACCGGCCGGAATTTCCGCTGGTGCGCCATAGGCCGGATAGGGAGTGAGGTTCATGCCGAGCCCGATTCCGGCGCGGCGGTGGAATTCGGCCGCGATCGCCGCCGCTTTCGCTTCGGCCATGCCGGGGGCGAGGAAGGTGACGCCCGAGGGCAGGCCGTCGGCGCGGAAACCGTTCGGCACGGCGATCCCGCAAAGGCCCATCAGATTGACGAAATTGGTATAGATGCCGAGGCGCGCATTGAGCGCGATCGGATCGGCGAGAATCTCGCTTTTGCGATAGATCGTCGGCGTCGTCGGCACCAGAAGCACTTCCATATCGTCCCAGATCGGACGTGTCGCACATTTCAACTCCGCAATGCGGTGAATGGCGCGGAAGGTATCAACGGATGAATATTGCCCGCTGTTTTCGAGGAGCTTCTTTGTTACCGGATGGATCGCGTCGCCATGCTGGGCCAGCACCTTATCGAGGCTGAGCGCACGCTCCGAAATCCACGGACCTTCGTAGAGAATACGCTGGGTTTCTTCGAATGCGGCGAAATCGACCTCGACGGCCACGCCACCCATCGCATCCAGCCGCTTGACGGCTTCCTGGAACAGCCGCTCCGCCTCGCTGTCGCCGAAGAAGCGAAGCGCCGTGCCGGACGGAATGCCGAAGCGGAACTTCGGCGGGGCCGGCCGCATGTCGAGCGCGACATGATCGGCCTCGGACTTGGAAAAGGGATAGGTCGGATCGTAGCCGGTGATGATGCGCATGATCGCCATGCCATCCTCCACCGTCAGCGCGAAGACAGATACGGTCTCGATCGTCTTCACGCAGCCGCCGCCCGATACGCAGGCATTGCTGACAATGCCTGGCGTCGGCTTGATCCCGACGATATTGTTGAAGCCCGCCGGCACGCGACCGGAGCCGGCTGCATCATTGGCGATCGAGAAGCTGGAAAGCCCGGCGGCCACCGAAACGCCAGAACCGGAACTGGAACCGCCGGAAATATAATCATCGTTGAACACCGACGAGCACGCGCCATATGGCGTGCGCATGCCGACAAGGCCGATGCCGAACTGGTCCATATTGGTCTTGCCGATCAGGATCGCACCATTGTCGAAAAGGCGCGTCACCACCTGTCCGGTACTTTCGGCGATATAGGCTCCCTCTTTCAGCGCATTGGTCGTCGGCAGGCCAACAACGTCGTTGCAATCCTTGATTGAAAATGGAATGCCCCAGAGAGGGCGACCGTCATAGCCGGCATTCTCCAGCTCCTCTGCCGCCCTCTCCGCATCGGCGCGGGAGACGAGATGGATCCAAACGTGGTCGTCGCCTCGCGCCTCAATCCGGTCATAGATGGCGTTGACGACCGTGGAGGGCTTAAGCTGGCCAGATGCATAGGCAGCGGTCAGCGTGTGGAAGTCGAGGCTGCCGGTCTCGGCCGGCCAGTGAAAATCAGACATGTCGATCCTCTTCAGGTCGGGATGGGCGCCCTCAGCGCCGAGAACAGTTGATCCGAGTGCGCCACGGTGCCGAAAAGCCCGTTGCCGAAGACGGTGATGCGCAATTGCCCAGCATGACGGGCATCCGTCGTTCCCTTGCACGCATCGGAAACGGCGATGCATTCAAAGCCCATGTCGTTGGCAGCACGCTGGGTCGCGTGCAGCAGGCCCTCGGTTGGAACACCGGCCAGCACCAGATTGCGGATGCCGCGCCGCCGCAACCAGGCATCGAGCCCGGTCGAATAGAAGGCGTTGTCGCCCGGATGGTCGAAGATCGAAGCCTCCACTGGCAGGCCGAGCGTGTCTGAAAGCTGCCATTCCGGCGTCCCGGGCGCAAAGACCGGATCGCCTATGGCGGCGCGGCGGGCGGCAACCGGGGAAAGCGCCTCGCTGCGGCCGCACCGGCTCGCAATCACCGGCAGGCCGGCTTCCTGCGCGCATGCGATCAGCTTTGCCGCGACAGCGGCCTCCGGCTCCGCACCGAGTGCCGCGATCGTACCGTTCTGGAATCCCAGAACGAGAAGCGCGCTGTCGGCAGCGCTCCATTGCCCGTCGAAGGGCCAAGAATACGGGGCGGCGGCAACACCGGGTAAGTTGTCAGCCATGGAGCGCCTCCACGGCGGCGCGGAAGCCCGCAAGATTGGACACCGTCCCCCAGCGCCCGCCGAAGGCTTTCAGGATATCCATCGTCGCTTCGTGATTGGCCGTTTCGACCGCCGCCGTGCAATCTTCGAGAATGATGCATTCATAGCCGCGCTCGAATCCATCGCGGAAAGTCGATTGCACGCAGCAATCGGAGGTGACGCCGATGACGATGAGATGGGTGATGCCTTGAGCAGTCAGCCGCGCATCGAAATCGGTCGCGTGGAAACTCGACTTGCCCGGTTTGTCGATCACCGTTTCGCCAGCAAGCGGTGCAAGTTCCGGAACGATTTCGAAGCCAGGTTCACCGCGCACGAGGATACGCCCCGAAGCACCTTCATCGCCGATGCCGAGCCCATGGACGCGGGTACGCCATTGCTTGTTAGCGGGCAGGTCCGACAGGTCCGGCTTGTGGCCCTCCCGGGTATGGAAGACGGCAAGGCCCGCGCCTCGTGCGATTGCCAGAGCCTCTGCAACGGCCGGGATGACGGAGCGCGTATTGCTGACATCCTCGCCCAATTGATCGACCCACCCACCCGGCGCACAGAAATCGACCTGCATGTCAATCACGACGAGCGCCGCCCTAGCGGCGCGTTCAGGTGGGTTGCATGGCCAGAAATTCATCATGCACGAAGCCTCCGCTCCTCAACGAGGTCGAGGAGCGCCGAGAAGTCGGTGAAATCCGCCCCACAGCGCAGCACCGGCATGCCCGCCGCCCGCGCCGAGGCCGCACCCACGATGCTATCCTCGACGGCAAGCACGTGCGAAGCATCCAGGCCGAGACGCTCGCAGGCAAGCCGATAGGGCTCGGGATCAGGCTTGCCGTGCACTACATCCTCGCGCCCGATCGCAAAGGCCATCGCGCGGTCGAGCCCCATAGCCTTGAGATTGGCCTCGACGATGCGGCGAGACGAGTTGGAAACCGCGCATTGAACAAGCCCGGCCTCGGCAAGCGCGAGCACCGTCTCCGGCGCGCCCGCAATCGGCTGTAATTCGGCGGTCCGCTCGATATAGGCCTCGACAATCTCGGAGATCCAAGTCTCGGGGCCAAGTCCCGGCGGATAGAGCGGCGCGAGCACCGTCCAGACATCACTCATTGCCACCCCGATGAAACGCGTATCATTGGCGGCAATGTTGACGCCATAGCGCCCCGAAACGGCCATCAGTGCCTTGTGGTGAACCGGTTCGCTGTCGATCAGCGTCCCGTCGACATCCCAGGCGACTGCCTTGATCATGGCTGGTCTCCACGCGCGAAGAAGGGCTTCAGCGACCGGTAGAGATCGCGGTAGTCGGCATAGATCCGGTCGCCTGCGGCAACACCTTCGGGCGAGGGCCGCAGCACCGCGCCAAACCGCACGGAGGCCGCGACATCCTCCCATACCGCCACACCTGATCCGGCCGCCGCCACCCAGGCCGCACCAATCGACGAGCCGAAGGCGTCGGACAAGACGTGGATCGGCTGGCCGCAGATATCGGCGACGATCTGCATCCAGATGCGGCTTCGACTTCCCCCATCGGAGGCGATTAGCCGTGTTGCCGGGTGTCCCGTTTCCGAAAGAACATCGAGGTGATGGCGGAAGCCACAGGCAATCGCCTCCAGCACCGCGCGCCAGATATGGCCGCGCGTGTGACCGAGACTGACGCCCGTGATCGTACCGCGCGCCAGCGGGTCATGAATCGGCGTCTTCTCACCCAGAAAATAGGGCAGCGCGCGTACGCCGTCCGCGCCGGCAGGCACGGCCGCCGCTTCCCGGTCGAGTTGCCTTAGAACATCGTCGCTTTCCGAACCCCCTATTAGGGCGGCAAGCCATCTGAGAAGCGAACCGGACGAAGCCATGCAGCCGTTCGGCGCATAAAGGCCGGGAACGAGATGGTAATCGAGAAAAAGCCGACGATCGGGCTCAGGCCTACCGGCAATGGCGATGATGTCGCCTGCCCCACCAAATTTGAGGAGAACATCGCCGGCCTGCGTCAGGCCAGCCGCTAGCGCAGAGGCGATATGGTCGGCGGCCCCACCGAAGACAGGTAGGCCTTCCGGCAAGCCGGTCAGTTGCGCCGCTTCCGCCGTCACCGCGCCGATGACCTCATGCGAGGCGACCAGCTCCGGCAGGACACCGGAACGAAGTCCCGACAGCGCCACGAGGTCGTCCGCGATCCCGTGATCGTCAAGATCGATGAAGCCCGCTTCAAGCGCCCAGTTGCGCTCGATCGTCAGGCGGCCGGTCAGGTGCATGTTGATGAAATCATAAGAGCCGAAAACATGGGCGATCCGGCTAAAAACATCCGGCTCATGCGCCCTCAGCCATTGCAGTTTCGGGGCAACCAATTGCTGGGTCAGGCCTTGGCCGGTGCGGCTGAGGAAACGCTCCTCGTCCAACGCCGCCTTCATCGTCTCGACTTCCGCCCCGCAACGCGCATCGCTTTGCTGGATGCTCGGGCGCAGTACGCGGCGTTCGCGATCGAACAGCACCACAGCCGGCAGCATTCCGGTGACGCAGACGCCGGCGAGTTGGCATCCCTCAGGCAGGCGGGTGATCATGTCCCGCACCACGACCTGCGTGTTCGCCCACCATTGCCCGGGGTCGGCCTCGGCGAAGCCTGGATGCGGCGAGGACAAGCGCGAGGGGCGCGAGGCCGAGGCCAGCGGTTCGCCGGCCTCCGACATCGCTACCGCGATCGTCGAGGTCGTGCCGATATCGATGCCGATGAATACGGGCATGGCGGAAGAACCTTTCAGTCGCGGATCGCGTTTTCGGTCTCGGCGTCGAAGAAATGCAGGTCTCGAGGATTGACCGACAGGGATAGCGTCTCGCCGAGGCGAAGCGGAAGCGTCGCCGGCACAGAGGCACGCAATTGAGGGCCGGAAAGCGAAACTTCGTCGGCTTCCGCCGCCACCTCCTCCAGCTTGCCGGCTCCGCCAATATCGAGATGGACGAGTTTCGTGGCACCGAAATCCTCAATGAAGGCAATCATTCCTTCAATGCGCCCGAAACCGGGATCAACGGCGTCTGTGGCGCTCAACGCCTCGGCCCGCACGCCGACGATGATCTCCTTGCCGACATGACGCACAAGCGCAGGACGCGCGGCAACGACAGGCTTAGGCACTGGCAGGCTGAACCCGCCGGCGGCGGCAACCAAACCGCCCTCGCTACTCGCAAGCGTGGCCTTCAGGAAGTTCATCGACGGCGTGCCGATGAAACCGGCAACGAAGAGATTGGCGGGCGTGTCGTAAAGCGCGCGCGGCGTGCCGAGCTGCTGCAAAACGCCGGCGCGCATCACGGCGACGCGATCACCCATGGTCATGGCCTCGATCTGGTCGTGGGTGACATAGACGGTGGTAATACCGCTCAACTTCTGCAGCCGGGCGATTTCGGCCCGCATCTGGCCCCGCAGCCGCGCGTCGAGATTGCTCAAAGGCTCGTCCATCAAAAACGCCTTGGGCGCGCGCACCAGCGCCCGGCCCATCGCCACGCGCTGCCGCTGACCGCCGGAAAGCTGCCCTGGCTTACGGCCGAGATAGGCGTCGAGTTCGAGAAGCTTGGCCGTTTCCCTGACCTTGCGATCGATCTCGGACTTGTCGACGCCGCGCACGGACAGGCCGAAGCCGATATTCTCGGCGACCGTCATATGCGGATAAAGCGCGTAGGACTGGAAGACCATCGCAATGTCGCGATCGCGGGGTGCAAGGCCATTGGCGACGGTATCGCCAACCAACAGGCGGCCGCCAGTGATATCCTCAAGACCCGCAATCATTCGGAGCGCGGTGGACTTACCGCAGCCGCTCGGGCCGACTAGAACCAGAAACTCACCATCCTCGATGGTGAGATCGAGGTGCTGGATTGCCGCATATCCGTCCGGATAACGCTTTTCCACTCCCTCAAAGACGATGGATGCCATGCTCTCTCCGATATGATGCGCTTGGGCGGCCGGCTGGCCCGTCAGGTCATATAGACGCCGCCGGTGACATTGACGCCCTGACCGGTCATGAAACGGGCGGAATTCGAGCAGAGGAAAACGACGACATCGGCGACGTCCTCGGGTGTTTCCAGTCGTCCGAGGGGCGTCTGTGCGATATAGTCTCCAACGACGCGCTCGGGACTGACGCCGCGCAGTTTGGCTTCCCAATCGATCTCGCGCTCCTGCATGCCGGTCTTGACGAAACCCGGGCAGACGGCATTGACGCGGATGCCTTTCGAGGCGAGTTCGCGGGCCAGCGCCTGGGTCCAGCCCAGAACGGCGAACTTGCTGGCAGAGTAATGCGCTAGCAGCGGCGCGCCGACCTTTGCGGCAAGCGAGGCCGTGTTGACAATCACCCCTTGGCCCTGCGCCACGAAGCGGCGCGCAGCGATCTGGTTCGTCAGGAAGATGCCGCGCGTGTTGACGTCGAAGTTGAAGTCCCACTCCTCGTCGGTGATCTCCAGCGCATGCTGCATCGTAGAGACCCCGGCGTTAGCAATCAGTATATCGTAGCCGCCCATGAGATCCGCAGCTCGTTCGAACGTTTTTTCCACGGAGGAACGCGAACGAACATCGATCTCCAGAGCATGGCCGGAAATCGATTGTGCGACTGTGTTCGCCGCGTCGAGATTGATGTCGCAAATGGTGATCTTGACGCCTTGTTTTGCCAGTGCCTGCGCGATGGCGCGGCCTATTCCACTGCCGCCGCCGGTGACGATCGCCTTCAAACCCTCGAGCTCCGCGAATTTAGGATGTCCCACGAACCATATCTCCGGCCTAAACAACAGGGCGATCATATAGCAACAAAAACTTACAAATCAATCGAAATTTATGTTTGAATTTGTTCACTTTCTGAGTTAATCACTGGTTATGTAATGGGAGGCTGGGCTTCGGGCGCACGCAAACACCAGCCCACCTTATCCAAGTGAAAGACAGACCAATGATTACAGGCCATCACGCTGAAACGCTGACAATCGAAAAGACGAAAGTTCTTGCGCGCACGCGCCGAGCTTTCATCTTAGATGCGCTAGCCGAAACGGGTGCCGTATCCGTCACGGAAATTGCTGCGCAGCTCGGCGTGTCCGAAATGACTGTGCGACGCGACCTGACGGAACTGGAAAAGGAAGGACGGCTTGCCCGCACCCATGGCGGAGCAGTGAGCACCGACCTGACCGCAATTGTCGAACCTGGCCTTTCGGCAACCATCTCGCGCCTTAACGAGCCGACCTTTCAGGCTCGTCTTGCCAAGAACGCATTGCCGAAGCGGCTGATTGCGGAAGCGGCAGCGCGGGTCGCCTTAGGACTTCGCACCATCGCGCTGGATGTCGGCACGACAACATTCCTGCTTGCCCGGTTGCTCGCCGGCCAGCAGCATGTAAAGTTCTTCACCAACAGCGTGCGCAACGCCACCCAGCTCGGGGAAGGCCTGGCGGAAGTCTACCTGCCGGGTGGGCGCATGAGAAACGATGAGTTGTCGATCTCCAATGCGACGGCGATTTCCCAGTTCGAAGCACTTTGGTTCGACATCGCCTTTGTCGGCGTTTCCGGACTGACGTCGGACGGTATTTATGATTATTCCTTCGATGACACGGAGATGAAGCGCGTCTATCTCCGCCGCTCAACGAAAAAGGTCGTTCTTTGTGACGCATCGAAATTCGATTGCATGTCGCTCGTCCACATCGCACCGCTGTCACAATTCGACATGCTGATCACCAATGCACCGCCGCCGCCGGAACTTGCAGAAGCACTTGAAGCCGCCAAGGTCGAAGTGATGGTCGCCGGCCCGTCCTCTTGAAGCACTCGGTTTTGCAAAAACCCGCTTTCTCTAACGCCCAATTTCGGAGCTTTCGATGGTTTTTGAGTTTTTTGGTGACAAGAGGAAAGTCATCATTGCCATGGCGCATATCGGCGCACTGCCCGGTTCGCCGAATTATGATCCGAAAGGCGGCGTCTCGAAGCTCATCGACGACGTGATGGAAGATATTCGCGCGCTGCAGGAAGGTGGCGTGGATGCCATCATGTTCGGCAACGAGAATGACCGGCCTTACGAGTTGAAAGCGCCGCCGGAAGGTATTGCTGCGATGACGGCGATCGTCCAGGCTGCAAAGGCAGAACTCAAGATCCCCTTCGGTGTCAACTATCTCTGGGATCCAACAGCAAGCGTCGCCATCGGTGCCGCCACCGGCGCTAGCTTCGTGCGTGAGATCTTCACCGGCGTTTTCGCTTCCGATATGGGTATCTGGGCACCGGATTGCGCGACGCCAGCGCGACTGCGCGCCAAGCTCGGCCGCACCGACATGAAGATGCTATTCAACATCAATGCGGAATTCGCCCATTCGCTCGACCAGCGCCCGATCGAACTCCGCGCAAAGAGCGCCGTCTTCTCCTCGCTAGCCGACGCCATCCTTGTGTCCGGCCCGCTAACCGGTCAGCCGGTCGACCAGTCCGGCTTGCGCAAGGTTTGCGAAGCCGTGCCGGATGTTCCCGTTTTCGCCAATACAGGCGTCAACAAGGACAATGTCACCGACATCCTCTCCTGCGCCAGCGGTGTCGTTATCGGCACGCATTTCAAATATGAGGGCAATACCTGGAACAAGGTCGAGCCCGCCCGCGTCAAGCGCTTCATGGACGTCGTCAGGGCTATTCGCTGACGATGCTCCGGCGGCAAACAGCGCCTTGGAAGTCTCACCGGCCGGCCGCCGCTTGACACCGCTCATTTTAGCATCGAATTCCGGATCGATTTCAGCCACGACACGCTGACGGAAAGAAAGCACCTCGGGATCTTTCATAATAGTCGGACTATACCGGTCGCCTTGGCGCTCCCGCCATAGGGGAGCACGGCGGCGCAATCTCTCGTGCCGCTGGCGATAATAATGGTATCTCCGAGGCTCGTCGGGATTTTGAGAGGACCCAAGCGATTGTTTATCAGCAACGGCACGCTGGAGCCATTGCACTCACGCCCGCTTTTCAATGAGCTCCAGCACCGGCGCGCCGATCAAGGGAGCCAACCGCTGTTGTATCGCTACGATGTTGGCGAGCGGCCGCCACTGGACCGACATGCTGGTGATACGGCCGTCCTCGCCGATCCGCATATCGTCAACGCCCGTCACTTCAATGTCACCAGCCCGGATGCGCAGCATTACCGCGGCGCGCTTGTCGCCCGCGATGACTTCTTCCGTCGTAAATGAATCGACACCCGAGTGCAGCACACCCAACACCTTAACGACAGCATCGCGGCCAACAAAGGGATCGACGACAAACGGGCTGAGCAGCACGATGTCGTCGCTTAGATGCTCGCCGAGTTTGTCTACCTCGCCGGCGTCCATGGCGTTCAGAAACGGCGTTACATGTCGCATATCCATGTCGATTTTCCTTCTGTTGATTTGGACTCAATCGCACGACGCCTGCCGCCCTTGTAGCGCCAGACCAGGCGTGACAGTATTGACACCATGTCAACACCGACACTCAGTACAATTCAGCTGCAATGCTTCGTGCGGATCGTGGACACTGGATCGTTCGCCGAAGCAGGTCGGCAGCTCGGCCTGTCCACATCGGGCATCTCGAAGACGATCGCACGCTTGGAGGAAGCAAGAGGAGTGCGACTGCTCAATCGCTCGACGCACTCCCTTTCCTTAACGCCGGAAGGTGAGGAACTTATCGGACTCGCCCGCGAAGCGGTTCGCAGCATCGAACAGGTGGACACAGCCTTAACAGCGGCAGCACGAGACGGTGCCCACGGTCGCGTCCGAGTCGGAGCACCAACCGCTTTCCTCAGCGCCTGCCTTGCTCCCCTGACTTCAGCCTTCAGGCGCGCGCATCCGGATATCCTGCTCGACTTGCGTGGTAGCGATCAGATGATCGACTTGGCCGAGGATGGGGTGGACATTGTGCTGCGTGCGGGAGTTATAGACGGCATCCCTGGGCATCTTCAGCGGACGCTATTCGACTTTGCATGGGTCGCCTGCGCGTCGCCCGCCTATTTATCCAACCAGGGAAAACCATCGACGCCCAGTGACTTGTCAAATCACGATCTTATCGGTTTCCGCAACCAACGCACCGGGGTCGTGGATGCATGGCGCTTCGGCACCCGCCATGGTGATGGTTCCGAATTGCGATGGTACCCAAGCCCTGCATTGATCCTCGACGATGCCAATTCCGTTGTCCAAACAGCAATTGCCGGTGCCGGCATAGCGTGGGCGCCCCACTGGCTGGTTGCCGATGCATTGCGGGCCGGCAGCTTGTCCGCCGTGCTCGATGAATGGGCATGCGGACCGACAACAATGTGGATGATTCGTCGGAACCATGCGCTTAACCCGACACGAATAGATCGCGTCATGACGTTCTTCAGGAAGAACGCGGCGGCATTCCGCTAACATTCCATCCCGACACGTCGTTGGCGCCGGCAATATTTTCGCGAGTTCCAGTAGGAATTCCCCGACCTAACCGGGGATGTGATCCACCCCACCTACGTCCTTCATGAAGGCGAGCAGCAGCTCGCTCAGCCGAACCGGCTGCTCCTGCTGGATCCAATGACCAGCGCCGTCGATCAGCTCGATGCCAGCCATCTTCGTCGCTGCCTTCATCCTCATGATATCGAGCGCGCCCGGCGACGCATAGGTGCCCCAATCGCTCTTCCCGCCGACGAAGAGTGAGGGGACATCGATCGTCCTGCCCGAAAACAGGCGCAACTCGGCATTCAGGTCAGGATCGGAATAGACGCGATAAGTCTGCAGCGCGCCTTGAAATCCGGTGCGGTCATATTCCTCCGTGTACACGCCAAGTTCCGGCTCGGTGAGCCATTTGCAGGATTGGACCTCGGCAGCGGAAGGCTGGAATGAAGCGACAGTCTCGGGCATCGTCTTGCCGAGATCCATAACATAGTAGGTGGGCATTTTTGCAAGCTCCATGGCGGTTCGCGCCAGCAGCGGATGCGGCTTGTTTCCCGGCCAGTCGGCACTCTTGACGTAGAAAAATGCGCGAAGAAACGCGTGCAGACCTTGAGGGGGGTGCCACATGTCATCATTGGCCTTCCGCGTGCTCAAATATTGCTGATAATACTCTCTGGGCGGATCGAGCGCGGCCAGTGCGGCCGCCAACTTTTGATTGTCAGTGTTCGGTTGGACCGACGACGATGCCTCGACTTCCGCGGTGTTGAACGGAAATGCCGGCGGGCCGGGGAACGGCGCGCTCATCAGCACCACCGATGGAAAGACGTCAGGTCGGGCGAGCGCGCAATAGGCCGCCACGGGCGAGCCGAAGTCGTGCCCAACGAGCATCGTCGTGTGCCGATACCCCAGCGCCGAAACCAGTCCGAGGGCGTCGCGCGTCATATTCAGGAGGCTGAAGGGCGCAAGAGGAGCGTCATAGCCGTTCATCCAACCGGTGGTGCGGCCAAAACCCCGCTGATCCGGCGCCACGACATGGTATCCCGCGTCAGCCAGAATCGGAATCAGATGTCGCCAGCCGTAAGCCAAATCTGGAAAGCCGTGTAGAAGCAGCGCGAGTGGCCGGCCGGCGTTTTCATAACCGGCCTCGAGAACATGGACATCAAGGCCGTTGACGCCGTGGATCATGCGCGAGCGGACCCCCTTGGGAAGCGTTCCCCCGCCGTAAGGTGGTGTAGTCAAAGCACTTCCTCCCATGGGGTTTGAGCGAGCCGATCGAAGTGACGCCGCAACCAGACTGGCCGCACCCATCGCCAAAACGGCACGTCGGGACATCGATGGTATGAAACGAACGGGGTGACTCATCCGTCGGCCTCTTTCTATGGTGATCGCCATAGTATGGCAATCGCCATAGCGGCGTCAAGCGAACCGTGTTATGTTTGTTGCATGCCACGTAAGACTGACGCCCGCGCCAACGCGATTGCCACCGCCCAAAGACTGTTTCGCATCCAAGGTTACACTGCGACCGGATTGACTCAGATCATTACGGAAAGTGGCGCGCCCAAAGGATCGTTCTATTTTCACTTTCCACGCGGCAAAGCACAGCTCGCAGAAGAGGCAATCGATCAATACGTTGCGAGCCGGATTGCGGTTTTGCGGAATATCTCAGCGGATACGACGGGCGATGCCGAGAGTTTCGTTCGCCTGATTTTCAGCACATTCGCCGCCGAAATGGCCACCTCCGACTTCCAATATGGCTGTCTGATGCAAAATCTGGCCAACGAGCTGCCCGCGCTCGACGCCGAGCTGACCAAACGGGTCGCGCGCGGGTTTGTCGATTCGACCGAGATTATTGCAGAGCATTTCAGGGAGTGCGGCTTCGCTCCCGCGCGCGCGTCCTCCACAGCAGCCGCGCTGGTAGCCGCCCTCGAAGGCGCGCGAACGATCGCACGCCTGGAACGCACGCCGGCTGTATTCGAGGCGCTGGCGGAGGTTAGTTGCACCACCATGACTGGGGACAGCGTCCTCTCGGCAAAATAATGTCGCGACATAGGCGCTGCCGCACGAACTTGATCGCTCCCGGCGCCCCATCCGGTCAAAGATCTGGATGCAGGTCTCTGACGGTGCTCACACTTTCCAGCTGGGACGCGACCGCCAGGATCGTCGACTCCGCCAGCCAACTGCCCACGATCTGGATGTTGATCGGAAGGCCTTCCCTGCTCGTGCCGAATCGCATTGAAATTCCCGGCAAGCCGGTGACGTTGAGCGGTACGGTCGCGCCCTGCAGATAGGTAGCGTCGACCGTTCGGCCATTGATGAGGAATTCCTCTTGGCCGTGCTTGTGAGCCGGGAGCGGCAGCACCGGCGTGATTAGCGCGTCGAATTTCTGGAAATACGCGGCGAAGCCATCGCGGAGACGCTCCGCCGCTTGCTCGGCCTCGATGAAGTCCACCATCGATGTGTCCGGCAGCGACAGCATCGTCTTGGACATCTTGTACATCTGGTCTTCGTGCCCGGCGGTCGCCTCCGCGAAAGCCTGCTTCATCTCCATCACGTGGATACGATTGAAGACATCGAGCGCGAAATCTCTCTCGAGCGCGGGAATGCGCACTGGCTCGACATATAGCCCGAGACTCTTGAGCGCCTCAGCGGCCGCCTCGACCACCTTGGCCACTTCCGGGTCGATCGGCCCGAAGCCCGGTTCGACCAGCCAACCCACTCGAAGCTGCCGATAGGACTGACGACCGATACCGGCGTCGAATTGAACAGTGCTCGTCGCGAAAGCGTCATGGCCATCGGGGCCGGCAAGCTGCGAGAGGGCGAGCGCTAGGTCGCGGATGCTGCGGGCCATTGGGCCTACATGCCAGAAGCGGCGTGGCGCACGCGGATAGATGCCGGTCATCGGCACACGGCCGTGCGTTGCCTTGATAGACGAGATACCGGTCTGGGCCGCCGGTCCGCGCACCGAGATGGCGAGATCGGTGCCAAGGCCGATCGGCGACATGCCCGCCGCAATCGCGGCCGACTCGCCACCGCTCGAACCGCCCGGCGTTCGCGAGAGATCCCAGGGATTGTTCGAGCGGCCGGTAAGGAGGTTGTCACTTTCGATCCAGTAAGAGAATTCGGGAAGATTGGTCTTGGCGAGCAGGATGCCGCCGGCCCTCTTCATGCGTGCGACGCTGGTGGCATCAGCATCGGGCGTGCGTCCCTTGAAGATCGGCGAGCCGCGCTGCGTCGCCACGCCGGCGGTATCGATCGAGTCCTTAACCGTGAACGGAACGCCATGAAGGGCACCGAGCTCGTCACCCGCGCGGACCGCGGCGTCAGCCGCCTCAGCCTTTTCCAAGGCGTCTTCGGCGAGGGTGACGACCGCATTGATCTTCGGGTCCACGGCCTGGATCCGGTTCAGATGAGCCTTGACGACCTCGACCGCTGACACCTCGCGGCTGCGGATCATGTCAGCAAGCTTGGTCGCGTCCGAATAGATGATGTTCTCACTCATGTCTTTCTCTCTTTTCCTGCTCCGTCTCGCTCGGCACGTAGCCAACCTAACGTTCGTTAGGGGGAGATAAGCCCTTTCCTTTTTGTGCGTCAAGGCCTATCTAACATTTGGTAGAGTAATGACCATTCGATCCTGGCCGCTGAGATGACGATGACGAATTCAAAGGGAGCGATCCTGGCGGCTGCCAGACGGATAGCTCAATCACATGGTTATAGCGGACTGAACTTCCGCGATCTCGCAGCCCAGGTCGGGATCAAGGCGGCGAGCATCTATCATCACTTTCCCAGCAAGGCGGCCCTCGGTGCAGCGGTTGCTCGGCGCTACTGGGAGGATACCGAAAGCGAGCTCGATACCCTCCTTAAAAACGCGGCCGATCCAATCAGCGCGCTACGGGAATATCCGAAAATCTTTCGAAGATCGCTGGAGAGCGATAACCGGCTTTGCCTCTGCAGCTTCATGTCGGCGGAATATGATGATCTTCCAGATGAGGTGACGGCGGAAGTTCGGACCTTCTCCGACGTCAATGTGGCCTGGATCAGAAAGGCGCTCGCCGCCGCCGGCATGACGCGCCCAGAAAACAGCGAGGCGCGGGCACGTGCGATCTTTGCAGCAGTCGCCGGAGCTCAGCTCATGGCGAGAAGTCGGTGCGACATATCATTGTTCGACGCCTTGATCGAAAGCTACCGAGTCACAGGGCTCCTGCCGGCATAGACGTGGTCCGCCGCGCAGAGGGTATCAGAGGAGCGGCGAGATCGAGCCGATCCCCGAAGCATAGACCATCGCGTTAATTGCGGATGCCTGGATCACACGATATCGGTGACAAACTCATCGCGGCTTCGTCGGACCTTCTTCAGGTGCACAAGCCAATCGCCCTCTGGGGCTCGGTATCCAATCGGCAGCATGACGACGCTGCGCAGCCCCTTCGATCGCAGGTCCAGTATCTCGTCGACCGCGGCTGGGTCGAAGCCTTCCATAGGTGTCGAGTCCACCTGTTCGAAGGCTGCCGCGATGACGGCGACGCCCAAGCCGATATAGGCCTGCCGGGCAGCAGCTTGATGATTGGCCTCTTTTCCCTGCGCGGCAACTATACCCAACAGCTTCTGACGATAATTTTCCCAGCCCTCGTTTCTAAAGCCTCGCACCTCATTGGTGAGGTCGAACATCATGTTGACGCGATCAGCCGTGATGTCGTCCCAGGCAGCAAAAACCAGCAGGTGCGAGCAGTCGGTGATTTGCGCCTGATCCCAGGCCGCGGCCCGAATTCCTGCGCGAATTTCGGGATTGCTTACAACAATCAGCTCGAAGGGCTGAAGCCCGCTCGACGTCGGCGCTAGGCGCACGGCCTCAACAATGCGCGAGAGCGTGTCGGGGGCGATGCTCCTGCTCGGGTCGTACTTCTTGGTCGCATAGCGCCATTCCAAACGTTCATTAACAGTCGTCATCGCGTTTTTCCTCTTTCATCTCGCGTGCCGGCGGCGACCGCGTCGCTGCCGTGCCGAAACACAGATAGCCTCACTAAAGAGCTAGGAATATTGGGGTTCACCGCACTATAATGCTGCAATGTGCGCAGCAATCCCGCCTCTGTGCAGGCAATCTTGAGGCGGCCCGATAATCATGCATCTCGAACAAGCGCGGACCGACGAACTTGCGGCACTCGTGGCCGTTGCACGAGAAGGATCGTTCGTCGCAGCAGCCTCCGTGCTCCGCCGACACCCGACCATTGTGTCCAAACGCATCGCCGCGCTGGAGCGACGCCTCGGCGTACGTCTGCTCGAAAGAACGACGCGTCAGGTTCGACTAACGGAAGCCGGTGCCCGGCTTGCGGAACGCATCCAGAATGCAACCAACGCCATTTTCGAGGCCGAGCAGGAGACGGCTGCCGGGGGTATCGAGCTCAAAGGCCGGCTGCGCTTGGCCTTCCCGGCGGCGATGGGACGGCAATGGCTGGCACCTGCGATGCCAGCTTTTGCTCGACGATATCCAGGTCTTGACATCGAGGTCGACTACGCCGAGCGGCATGTCGATCTCATCGGCGAAGGATTTGACGCGGCGGTACGCCTTGGAACGCTCGGTGACAGCCGTCTTGTTTCACGCAAGCTGGGCGACCACCGGATCGTTCTCGGCGCGTCATCGGATTATCTCGATCGCCACGGGATTCCCGCCTCTCCGCGCGCGCTCGTGGATCACAACCTCCTTCGATATACCGGGCCAGTGCTGGTACCGGAGTGGCGAATGCGGAAAGGCCCCCTGCGCGAGACAATCCTGCCTTCCGGAAGCTATCAATCGAACGACATCGACAGGCTGCTCGAAGCGGCACGGCAGGGTATTGGCATAGTCGGCTTCGGCGAGTGGTCGATGGCCCGTGACTTCGCCGCGGGGAGGCTTGTCCGGATCCTACCCGAGTGGCAGTTCGAGATCGATGGCGGGATCCATCTTGTGCGTCCGTCCGCGAGGTTTACGCCGGCACGAACTGAAGCGTTTATACAGTGGATCACGACCCTATTCGCCGGTGGGCTTCCCTGGGAATCAGAGCATCCGAAATGAAGTCCAGATTCCAGCCTGCCGATCGGGCGGACAACCGAGTGATCCCACACCTTGTACGCTTGATCGAGTGCGTTCTTGAGCCCGCCGGCATCGAATGGTTGTACCCGGCCACCACGAAAATGAAGCCGTCGAACATGGCGAGCCAGCGGAGCGCCTCGGGATCCTTGCTGGGCGCGTGGAGGTTGGAGACGACCTCGGCGAAGAAGGGTAGCGGATAGTCCGCATGACCGCCGCCAGCCTCAACCGTTTCGCTTGACGCAGGCGCCGGCAAGGATGAAGTCGACGCCGGCAACGAACTGTTGGCGATCGTCATGCTCGCTCAGCTGCGCCGCCACCCGCCGAAGAAACGGACGCGATTCGGGATCATCCTGAATCCAGCGCGTGCCTATGGTCTCCAGCCACGCCTTGCGATCCGTTCCGCCCGGAAGCGTGCGGGCGTTGGCCGCGTTCTGGCCGGCCACACCGAGGATGTAGTTCGTCAGCGCTGAGGCGCAGTCGAATTGTGCATCCACAGGAACACCAAGCGGCTGGAGCCATCCGCCAATGCGTTCGAAGATCTCTCCAACCGCGGAATGCCATGGTTCGCGGGAAAGGTGAGCGCCGGCCCAGGGGTGAGCGTCAATCGCATCGAATACCGCGAGCGCGATGGCGCGGATCGCGGCCCTTGGCTCCTCTTCCTTGGCCACTTTCGCCAGGGCGCGGGCGAGAACATCTGCCGTCGCTGCGGCAAGGAGGTCGTTCCTGTCGGCGATATGCCAGTAGATCGCCCCGCTGCCCGTCGCCAGCTGCGTCGCCAGCGCCCGAAATGTCAGAGCGGCCTCCCCGCGCGCATCGAGAATCTCGATCGCCGCTTCAACAATCCGCGCCTTGGAAAGGGCGTCCCCGCGCCGCGCTATCTGGTGAGCTCGTTTAGACATGCGCCTATGATGACATATCTGGAACGCTGTTCCAATCCTTGCTATATGGAACATTGTTCCAATCAACCGAGGTGCCGCATGACCACTTCCGTTACCATTATTGGTGCAGGCCTGGGCGGCCTGACCCTCGCCCGCGTGCTCCACATTCACGGCATCACTGCCACAATCTATGAAGCAGAACCCTCCGCGCACGCCCGCACTCAAGGCGGTCAGCTTGACGTTCACGAACATGACGGTCAGCGTGCGCTCGCTGCCGCCGGCCTGACGGAAGCATTCCGCGCAATCGTTCACGACGGTGGGGACGCGACGCGCGCGCTCGATCGAAACGGCAATGTGCTGCTCGACCAGCCCGGAGACGGCAGGCGTCCCGAGGTGCTCCGGGGCGACCTGCGGCGAATCCTCATCGACTCCTTGCCTGCCGGGACGATCCAGTGGGGGCGGAAGCTGGCCGGAGCCAGGCCGCTTGGCGCCGGTCGTCATGAGCTAACGTTCACCGATGGCTCGGCTGTAGAGACCGAATTGCTCGTCGGCGCCGATGGCGCCTGGTCGAAGGTGCGACCGCTGTTGTCGAACGCGACGCCCGCCTATGTCGGCGTGTCCTTTGTCGAGACCTACCTGCATGACGCTGATCGGCGGTTCCCCGCAACGGCCGCGGCGGTCGGGGCCGGCGGAATGTTCGCGCTCGAACCGGGCAAGGGGATCACCGCGCACCGGGAGCCGGCGGGCGCGCTCCACACCTACGTTCAACTGATGCGGTCCGCATCCTGGTTTGCGGACATCGACTTCAACGACGCCGCGACTGTGAAAACACGGATAGCAGCAGAATTCGACGGGTGGACATCGGCTCTCACCACATTGATCACCGGCGGCGACACGGCGCCGGTCCTGCGAGCGGTCAACGCGCTACCGGTTGGTCATCGATGGGATCGTACGCCAGGCGTGACGCTGCTCGGCGACGCCGCGCATCTGTCGCCTCCGGCCGGCGACGGTGCAAACCTGGCGATGCTCGACGGAGCCCAGCTCGGCGAGGCCATAGCCGCTCGGCCCGGAAACATCGAAGATGCGCTGACCGTCTACGAGGCGGCGATGTTTTCGCGCAGCAAGGCCGCTGCCATGGACGCGCACCGCGTCCTCGATCTTTGCCTGGGTGAGCACGCACCCTTCAGCCTCATCGACTTTCTCAGCGCCGCGCCATAAGCGCGGTGCTCCAGAGAAGCGAAGCTGGCATTGTCGAACGTATCGGCTGTTTCACAGCGAGCGCGTTCAGCCATGTCGGGCTGCCCCTCCGCCGAACGTCGGGCCTACTCTGATCCACCGCGACTGGTGGGACCATGTTTGTCCTGATCATAGCGCGCCCGGTTGTTCTCGATCTCGTTGATATGCTCTCCCGCCCACGCACCCAGTGCGCGGACCGGCACCGCCAAGGATTGCCCAAGTTTCGTCAGGGCATATTCGACTTGCGGCGGCACCGTCGGATAGACCGTCCGGCTCACCATCCCGTCGCGCTCGAGCGCCTTCAGGGTGCGCGTCAGCATCTGCTGCGAGATGCCCCCGACCGTCCGTTTGATCTCGTTGAAGCGATGCGGCCGCTCGACCAGTATCCTGACGATCATCACTGTCCATTTGTCGCCGACGATGGCAAGCACTTTGCCGACCTTGTGGCATTGGGCGCTGACGGCCGGTGAGGCAGGCATATCCATGTGACCAGGTCCTAAAAATATGCGTTCTTGGCGAAGCACATGTGGTCACATAGATAGTCTTGGTCACAAATCAAGACCGGAGATATCCAATGAAGCTTCTTCATCTCGACTCCAGCATCATGGGCGAAAACTCGGCAAGCCGAGTGCTCTCCGCCGCTATCGTCGAGCGGATCGTCGAAACACATGACGCGGTGGACGTCACCTATCGCGACCTTGCCAGCGAACCGCTCCCGCATCTCACTCTCGACGCGTTCAAGGTGCTCGACGCCGGCACCGACGTGCAGCAATTCCTCGACGCAGACGTTGTGGTGATCGGGGCTGGCTTCTACAATTTCTCGGTTCCCACCCAGCTCAAGGCCTGGATCGATCATATCGTCGTACGGGGAAAGACCTTCGCACGCGGCGAAAACGGGCCGATCGGTCTCGCCCAGGGAAAGCGCGTGATCGTCGCGCTGGCGCGCGGCAACGTCTACAGCGATGGCTCGCCGTATCAGTCCTTCGAACATGCAGAGACGCTGCTCCGCTCCGCATTCACATTCATGGGCGTCACAGATATCGAGTTTATTGTCGCCGAGGGGCTCGGGCGTAGCGACGAGGTACGCCGCGCCTCGATTGCGGGCGCACTTGAAGAGGCGCGCAAGGTCTCTCCGAAGGCTGGAACTCCGGCTCCACTCGGAGCTTGAGAGTACGGGCGCCAATGCACGGCATGCCTGGCTTTCGCGCCGTAACCGAGGAATCGCTGCTTCAATTGCTCGGACGAAATTTCCTGATCGCAGATCTCTCGGCCGGGCATGTCGGACAGGATCGCGGACATGCTATTGTCGGACAGATCCCCGCGGCCAACCGCGGGGATCCTCCTGCCGGCCGGCGACCAAAACGGGAACCATGTTGAACGTGTCCGCTCCACCGTTAAGGGAGTGACGAGAAGGACTGCTCACTACCAGATGCTAGGCGACGTCCAGCTTCACCCGCCTCGACCTGCCGGCGGCCATATTGCCGGGGCGAGCAGTTCATCACCCGCTTGAACGCGGTGCTGAATGCCTTTTCGGATTCGTAACCAAGTGCCAACCCGATCTCGCCAAGCGACTGACGCGTCGAGGTCAGCCTCTCGGCCGCCTGCATCATGCGCCAGCGGGTCAGATAGTCCATTGGCGAGAGGCCAACCCTCTCCTTGAAGGTTACCGCAAAGGCAGTGCGCGACATCCCCGCCTCCCTGGCGAGGGTCTGCAGCGTCCATCGCTGACCGGGTGCTCCGTGCATTGCGGCGATGGCTGCGCGCAATCTTTTATCCGCGAGCGCCGAGAGCCAGCCCGCTTGCTCGGCCGTCCGGTCGGACAAGTAAAGCCGCAGCGCCTGCACCAGCACGATCGTCGCCAATTGCTGCGCGATGATGAAGTCGCCGGGCTGTCCCTCCGAAAGCTCCTGCCGCATGCGCTCGACGCACCATTGCAATGTCGCGCTGCCAGCACGATCACGGATATGCAGGAGTGGCGGAAGGACATTCAAGAGCAGCTCCGACTGGCCCTCCGACAGTGTGAAGTAGCCGCCGATGCTGAGATAGTCCCCGCCGCCTTTGTAGGTGAGGATGCGACCGTTCGGCCGTGGCGGCAGGATCTGACTGACATGGACCGGCGCGACCGAGAGGTCGCTGGCGATCTGGAACGGCCGGCCACGCGGCAGCAGGAAACATTCGCCGGCGCTGACCTGAACGGGGGGCTCCCCTTCCACCGATATCCAGCACGAGCCGGTCACGACGGCGTGGAACTTGATCCCGTCATGTGGCCCGAAGCTGATCGCCCAATCGCCGCCCGCATCGAAGCCGCCCGACACATAGCTGCGCAGCTTCAGGAACGAGAGCACATCCGACAGTGCGTCCATCCGTGACTTCCTGAACGATCGAAAACCATATGCGAACTATGCGACATGGATCGTTCCTGATCAACGGCCTAAATTGGGTTTTGAAGTCAAATAGAGGAGAAGCGCCATGCGCATATTCATAACCGGTGCAACCGGATGGGTCGGTTCTGCCGTGGTGAAGGACTTGATCGCCGCAGAGCACGAGATCGCCGGCCTCGCCCGGTCTCCCGTGGGTGTCGAACGGCTCACGGCGGCAGGTGCACAGGTGGTGAGTGGATCGATCGAGGATATCGACGTGCTGCGAACGGCTGCG
Organism: Rhizobium pantanalense; assembly: GCF_030182525.1. Taxonomy (NCBI): domain Bacteria; kingdom Pseudomonadati; phylum Pseudomonadota; class Alphaproteobacteria; order Hyphomicrobiales; family Rhizobiaceae; genus Rhizobium; species Rhizobium pantanalense. Next base: position 119,770 of record NZ_JAQJCH010000012.1, on the reverse strand, counting down.
CGGGCAGCGGATGCCGTGATCCACACCGCCTTCAACCATGACTGGTCGCGCTTCGCGGAGAATTGTGCAGCCGACAAGCACGCCATCGAGGCGTTGGGCGCGGAGCTCGAAGGAACAGAGCGGCCGCTGATCGTCACGTCCGGCGTCGCCCTGCTCGCGCCGGGCCGCCTCGCGACCGAGGCCGATATGGCGCCACCCGTCACGGAGCGCTTCCCGCGCGCGTCCGAAGCGGTCGTTGAAGAGCTTCGTGGTCGCGGTGTCCGCGCCACCACGGTGCGCCTGGCACCCACGGTGCACGGGGTCGGCGATAATGGCTTCGTGCCGCGTCTTGCCGGCATCGCCCGCGACAAGGGCGTATCGGCCTATATCGGTGATGGCCAGAACCGCTGGCCGGCTGTGCATCGCCTCGACGCGGCGCGGGTCTTCCGTCTGGCGCTGGAGCACACCGCCGAGGGGCCGTTTCACGCTGTCGCCGAACAGGGCGTGGCGCTAAAAGACATCGCCGAGGCGATCGCGCGCCGGTTCGATCTGCCGCTGGTCTCCAAGGCCGCCGCTGAGGCAGGCGAGCATTTCGGGTGGTTCGCGCCATTCGTCGGCATCGATGCGCCAACCAGCAGCGACCGTACGCGCGCGCTCCTGAATTGGAAACCCGAGCAGCCGGAGCTGCTTGAGGATCTCGCCCGTCCGGATTATTTCGCTGCCTGAGCAGCCGGCGATCCATCGAGCCTGGAGCCGAAAGGAAGCCGAAATGCGAGTTTTTCGCCGAAGGGCGGTCCAGAACACATTGATCACGCGACGTCTGCAATCGCACTCTCGAACGACGGTTCGCCGCTGAGTTGAGCACGTCGCCCAAGCGCCAGATCCAACATTGCCTGACGCCATCAAGCGGATAAGAGCTCAGATGGCATCCGGCTACTCTCGGGCTTATACTGCCCGTCTTGGCTCCCATATGCGTTGGATGATCAACGAGATCGGCAACCCAAGACCGAACATATGGATCAGCAGGGCCGGCACGAATGGCATCGGGGTCACCGATGCGGGTGTCGTGAAGGCGCTGAGCGGCAATACGACAAAGCCCATGAAGAAGAAGAGGATGATGCCGAGCACAGGACCACCGATCCACGCCCAGCGGTCCACCACCGGCACCTGCCAGACGACCAGCGCGTAGGCGACGGCTGGAACGATCGACACGAAAAAGTGGAGCAGCGTCCCCAAGACGAAGCCGGTCGCGCCCGCATAGGCGGCCATACCCATCAGGCTGCTGGCTGCCAGTTGCATCTCTGGTACGATCCCAACGCCGCGGGCCAGTTGCAAGATCAGAACCGGCACGAGAACGATCACGCCGGCCGTCAGTCCAGCGCTGAGACCGATTTTGACGGCGCGGGACAAATTGTGCTCCAGACGCATTGTTGAAGATGTCGTCTTGTCGTTTGTTTGATATTTCATGGGCATGGGACAGCTCTCTGGATTAATCTTACGAGACGAATTGAACTTGATCGCGTTGATGAGTGGAACTTCCTCACCTCGCGGACACGTTGGTGTCACGCGAGTTTGCGAGGCTGGATGGAAGTCGGGCGGTTCCGCCCAACAGGAAACCACGGCAGTTTTGTCAACGTGACATCGCCTGAACCTGGCTCAGACGCGCAACGCGGCAGCGACCAGGCTCTGCATCGAAGTGGTCGGACGACCTATCAACCGCCCCAGCGCGCCACCGTCATCGAACAGCGCCCCGTGCGAGGCAGCGGCGTCGGCATCGGCCAGGAGAGCAGCGAGATCGGCTGGCAGGCCGGCGCCGGTCAGGACATCACGATAGGCAACCTCGGACAGGTCGTTGTAGACGACAGCCTTGCCCGACTGGCGCGAGACCTCTGCAGCAAGCTCGGCAAGGGTGAAGGCCTGGTCGGCTGCGAGCTCATACGTCTTCCCAGCATGCCCACCCGTCGCCAGCACTACGGCTGCAGCCTCGGCATAGTCCTGCCGGGCCGCGGACGAGAAGCGCCCATCCTTCGCGGCGCCGACGAAGGCGCCGTGCTCAAGCGCTGCGGGAAGCGCCATGAGGTGGTTCTCGGTGTACCAGCCATTGCGCAGGATCACCGCGGGTAGTCCCGAGGCCGCGATGACCTCCTCTGTCTGGCGATGCTCGATTGCGAGCCTTGCCGGCGACGTGTCGGCGTGCAACATACTGGTGTAGGCGATCAGCGAAACCCTGTTCGCTTTGGCTGCCTCAATCACCGCTCTATGCCGCGGAAGACGGCCGCTGACTTCGGTCGAGGAAATCAGCAGCAGTTTCTCCACGCCGGCCAGCGCCGAACCAAGCGTGTCGGGCCGGCTGTAGTCCGCCTCGCGCACGATCAACCCGCGTTCAGCCAGATCGCTGGCCTTTGCCGGATTGCGAACCGCCGCGACGATCCGGGTGGCGGGAATGGTTTTCAGCAGCGCCTCGATCACAAGGCGGCCAAGGTGTCCGGTTGCTCCAGTTACTGCGTACATCGTTCAGTCCATTTCGTGGTTGCAATGAATTCGATGGCCTTTAGATAGCTGCCATCGTTACTGAGGGAAACCACGTATCTTGTGGTTACCTCCATTTTCCGGTAACCAACTGGAAACTGCCGTCGAAGGAAGGATGATGGTACTCAAGGTACGAAAGAAGGTGGAGACGCCTCCGGGCTGCCCTATGTCCAAATGCATGGATCTCCTTGGTGGCTGCTGGACGCCGGAGGTGCTCTGGTCCTTGAGCGAAGGCCCGCGCCGGTTCTCGGAGTTGCGCCGGGACAATCCCTTCATCTCAGCGAAGGTCATGACGAGCAGGCTACGGGATCTCGAACAGCGCGGCGTCCTCACGCGCAAGGTTTTGCCGACATCGCCGCCAACCGTGGAATACGAACTGACCGAGTTGGGAAAGGAGCTCCTCCCCGCGATCAGATCCATCGTAGAAGTCGGGACGCGCCTGCTGTTGCGCGAATCTACTCCCTAGCGTCGCTGACGGCGAAACTGAAGCACCTCGGCGATTGCCGCGGCTCCTTTCCCAGGCATAGCCGAGCGCGCGCAACGTCCGCGCGAACGAGCCATCCTGTTCACGCCGAACGGAAGGAATGTGAAACATGTTCTACGAACTCGTGACCCTATCGGGGCCCTTGCTAAAGCTCAGCGAAATGGACGTGGCGGCGCAAGAATGGATGGCTGGTGCTGCGGCGGGAACCGTCCTCGGCCGGTGGCGGACCGATATCGGCCTGCTCGGGCAAGTGCTGCTCCTGCGCCAATTCGATAGCTTGAAGTACCTCAGCGAAGAACGGCGCCGCGCGCTGCTGGACCGCGATCCGTTCAGGGTCCGCGGCCTTGCCACCTCCGTTGCCCAGGAGAGCTATGAGGGCTTTCCGTTTCTACCCCCGGCCATCCCTCGGAAGGCAGGCGGTATATATGAGTTTCGAACCTATTTCCTGACGGTAGGAGGTCTCCCGGCTACGCTAGATGGCTGGGAAGCGGCGATCGGGCCGGCCAAGGATTATACCGATCACCTGGTCATCAACATGTTCGCATTGGATGGCCGCCCTCGTATCCTCCACATATGGGGTTTCGAGAGCCTTCGGCAGAGAAGTCAGCTGCGCGAGCGTCATTACGCCGCCGGCACCTGGCCGCCGAAGGGCGGACCGGAGCACATCGATCACGCGACCTCCGTGATCGCGCTCTCGAACGGTGGTTCTCCGCTAAGTTGAACATGGCATGCGGGAGGCAACGGCGGCCAATGGCGGACCGCCCTACGCTCACTTGCCGCCGGTGACATCGAGGAACGTGCCGGTGATGAAGGACGCCTCATCGCTTGCCAGCCACAAGATCGCCCGCGCTACTTCTTCCGGCTGGCCACCTCTTCCCATGGGGATCGAATCCCTGACGCGGTCCACCCGTCCCGGCTCTCCGCCACTGGCATGCATCTCGGTGTAGATGTGCCCTGGCCGAATGCAGCAGGCGCGGATGCCATCGCGCGCGACTTCTTTGGCAAGCCCGGTCGTGAAGGTCTCAAGGGCGCCCTTCGACGCGGCGTAGTCGACATATTCATTCGGACTGCCGAGCCGGGCCGATGCCGACGAGATGTTGATTACGACGCCGCCTCGTCCATTGTAGCGATACGACATGCGCTTGACAGCTTGCTGTGCGCAGAGCATTGGGCCGATCGCGTTGGTCGCGAAGATCCGCTGCATTCGCTCGAACTCGAGATCCTCCATCCGTGATTGCTTTGCGATGATCGCGGCGTTGTTCACCAGTACATCGATCCGCCCAAACTCCCGATCGATCGCGGCGAATAGTTGCGCGACCTCATCTGGATCGGCGCTGTCCGCGCGAATGGCCAGCGCCCGGCGTCCGGCTGCTTCCACATCGGCCGCCACCGCGAGCGCAGCCTCTTCGTTGGAGACGAAGCTGATCGCGACATCGTAGCCTTGTGCGGCGGCAAGGCGCGCCGTGGCAGCACCTACGCCACGACTTCCACCGGTTATCAGGATGAGCGGCGTTTGAGAGACAGCGTCCATTTGTCGGACCTTTCATGTGTTGTGAGATATTGATCAGGCGAGACCGCCCCAAACGCGGGTCGCACATGGCGGCTTTGGCTCGTCCAGCCGAAGATCCGAGCCTGCTCAGGCGGAGCTCTCGCCCGAATCCGCGGCTGAGGAGGCGCGCAGATGGGGTCGCAGAGCCAGCACGAGCGGGATGATCAGGGCAGCGGTTGCCGCCGAGGCCACCATTCCGATCGCTCGACTGCTGTAATCGGCGACCATGCCGTAAAGGATCGGCGCGATCCCGCCGGAGCCGATCACGCTCGTATAGAAGATCGCAAATGCCCGGCCTGTATCGCCGTCGGACAACTCCGGCACGGTGCCGTAGAGCACCGATGAGGTACCGTTGAGCACGATGCCGAGCAGCGGCAGCAGCATGAGCGTTGGCGTGAGAGACGTGAACAGCGTCGCCACGATCAGCATCGCCGTTGCGGCCTCAGTCACCATGACGCTGCCGACGACACCCAACCGCTCACCGAGCAAACCGCACGCCGCTTTGCCGAGAGCGCCACCGATGAACAGCAGGGCGAGCGCACTCCCGACCGTCGGCGAGCCACCGCCCTGTTCATGGACGAGGAAAGGCAGAAACAGGAGGTAGCCCATGCGGGTCGCCGTGTCGAGCGCCCCGATCACGGTCAGAATGCCGAAACCGCCGCGGCCATGGCCGGCGGCAGCCTTCACCGTGGCGTTGATGTTAACGCGAGCTGCCGGCGCCAGCGGTATCAGCGCGATCGACATGGCGATGCCAAGCGCCGCCATCATGCCGAGCACCGGTCGCCAGGCGAAGATCGGCAGCAGCAGCGCGACAAGCGCCGGCAGCACGGCTTTTCCGAGGTCGCCTGCGAAATTGTACATGCCAAGCGGCCCGCGCGCAGCTTTCCCAAAACTGTCGGTGACGAGCATCGATCCGCGCGGATGCTGGATGCTCGATCCGATGCCGGCTACGACGAGCCCGACGCAAAGACCCGTGAAACCGAACGGCAGCGCCATAATAGCCAAGCCAGCCGCCGCGAGAATGGTTGACAGGATCAGCGCGGTGCGCGGCGAAGCAGAGCGAAGGGCATGGTCGGCCGGGACCTGGAGGACTCCCATGGTGCCGTAGTATAGGGCGCGAACGACGGCCAGGGCGGCGTAGGAGAGAGTGAAGTGCGCCTGCCATATGGGCAGGAAGGCATAGAGTGCGTCGGTATAGCCGTCATGGAGCGCGTGGGTAAGACTTGCACCCACCAGACTACGCCTTTGCAGCGTGCGCCTATTTCTCTCGGTCGTTGTCGGTCGGTCTTCACAATACGCAGTTCGCATCGTTCGGTGAGCCTCGTTAGCTACCGCAGGTCTATACGCGTGAGCTTTTATCGACTAGCCTGTCATTAATCACGAATATCGTTTATTTTTCTCACGGGTTCACATGCGTCGCCTTCCTCCCTTGAACGCCCTTCGCATCTTCGAGGTCGCCGCTCGCACCGGCAGCTATGCCGACGCCGGCGCGGAGCTCGGCCTCACCCATGGCGCGGTCAGTCGGCAGATCTCGGCGCTCGAAGGCTGGCTCGGGCAGCGGCTCTTCACGCGGGAAGGCCGGCGCATGGTCGCGACGCCGATGGCGAAGGTCTTCGCCGCGGAGGTCGGCCTTTCGTTTGATCGCCTGGCTGTCGCGGCGGAGGCTTGTGGCCGGCCGGGCGCGCGTCGCATTCTGCGGGTAAGCGCCCCGACCAGCTTCGCGATGCGCTGGCTGATCCCCCGGCTCAGCCGTTATCATGTCGATCATCCGCAGGTCGAAGTCGCGGTGACCACGGTCTCATGCGTGCTCGACGACTTGCGCGGCGGCGTCGATGTAGCAATCCGGCGCGGCACTGCCCGGCAGGATGCATGGCCGCAGCATCGCGTGGTCCCCGTGCTGGAGGATATCGATACGCTTATCATGAGCCCGGCCCTGTTTGCACAGCGTCCGATCCTGAAGCCGGCCGACATTCAGGGACATACGCTGTTCGCGGCCGAGACGCGCGGCGGTGATTGGACGGATTGGCTCGAAGCTGCCGGGCTCCAACACCTGGCCGGCCTCCCCCGCCAGATCTTCGATCACTTCCACGTGGCGCGCCAGGCGGTGGAAGACGGGCTCGGCATCGGCATTGGTCCGCTGCCGATGCTGGAGATCGATGTCGCCAACGGAAGGCTGATGACGCCACTGCCGGACATCCGAGTGCCGCGAACCGGCTATGTCGCGGTGACGCCCCGTCATGCCGATGCCGGAAACGTAGTTGCCAGCTTCGTCGACTGGCTTGTCGCAGAAGGAGGCGACCGACGATCACACCCGCCTTTGTAGCATGGCGAAGGTTGCCGGATCATAGAATCGGTATGCTCCAGACTGCTTGCTAACCTTCAGGCTGAGCAGTCTTGAGGCCGAGCGCGAATTTGATCCCCGCCGGGATGGGGCTTCATCTCGCCCATCTGCATTTTTGACGCGACTATTACTCAGTTGGAGGGGAGATGGGAGCGGCCCTTCAGAAACGCGACGAATGCGCGCAATGCCGCTGATTGGTGGCGCCTGCTCGGAAAGTAGAGGTAAAGCGCCTCCAGCGGCGAAGACCATTCAGGCAGGACCCGTGACAACTTTCCAGCGGCGAGGAGGTCGGACACGCTCGCAGCCGGCGCGCTGACAATTCCTAAGCCCCTTACAGTCAGCTCGATCTGGGAGGCGAGATCGTGAACGATCGTTGCCGCGGGCGGCGCGATCTGCACGGTCTCGCCCGCGGATTGCAGGATCCATGGTATGATCAAGCCGGTCGTCTGACTGCGGCACACCACGGCGCGGTGACTGAGCAGATCGCTTGGGAGATTTGGCACCCCTCGAGCATGAAGATAGGCAGGTGAAGCGACGAGAACGGCTTCTGATTCGGGGGCGACTGGAACTGCCACCATGTCCTTCTCGAGGCAATTGCCATAGCGTAATCCTGCGTCGTAGCCTTGCTTGACGATGTCGATCATGCGCGCTTCGACGGCGATCTCGAGCTCCACCTCAGGATAGGTGTCCTGAAAAGCCGCCAATGCTGCGGCAATGAGCAGGTCGAAAGGCGCGCGTGGCATGGTGAGGCGCAAAGGGCCTGCTGGCCGACCGCCCCGCCGTGCGGCCTCCTCCGCGGCTCGCTTCAATTGCGACAGGGCAGGAGCTGCCGCGAGGAGATAGTCGGCACCTACTTCCGTCAAACTTAAACTGCGGGTCGAGCGGCGCAAAAGCGGCGTACCGAGCCGCCCCTCAAGGCTTCGGATCGCCTGGCTGGCCGCGGATGGAGAAATACCGAGACGCCTCGCTGCTTCGGAAAAGCTACCGGCTTCGGCCACGGCGACAAACACAGCCACACCTTCGAGGATATTTTTATGTCGCAAGTGATCCACCTTGAAGTTTTGCTTCATACTTCATGTGTGATTTCAGGGCTAATCGCAAGCATCTGTTCGGCATACGGTTGCGCATGCCTATGATCCAACACCATCCTGTCGAAGGTCCGATCCTGATCGGACATCCCAACCAACGTTCGATCGCCATCGGGAGCGGTGTAGCCGTCCTGCCAGGCGTAGCAGGGGAGACGCCCTCACCCTCACCAACGCTGGTTTCACGCACTTGCAGCACGTCCCGTCAGACAACGCATTACATCGAATGCGGGCCGGCCGATGGACCGCTGATGATCTTCCTCCACGGCTGGCCGAGCATAGGTTTGATGTGGCGCGCCCAGATGAACGCCTTCGCCGCCGACGGGTGGCGCTGCATCGCTCCTGATCTTCGCGGCTTTGGCAGCTCTTTCGCACCTGCAGCCAACGATGCCTACACCATCGAGGAAATCGTGGCGGACATGACTGAGCTCCATGACCACCTTGACCGCGAGGCTGCAATCTGGGTTAGCCACGACTGGGGCAGCATCGTAGCCGGTGCGTTGGCCGCGCATGAGCCGAAGCGCTGCCGTGGCGTCGTACTGATCTCGTGGGCGTATTTTCCCGACGGGAACGCCCTGCCCACGCTCGTCCCGCTGGTCGATCGAACGATTTACCCCGCCGACCAATATCCGGACGGCCAATGGGACTACTACCGCTACTACACGACGCATTTCGAGTCGGCGGTGGCTGACCTCGACGCGGACGCGGAAGCATCGTTGGCATCGATCTTTCGATCGGGCAGCCCTGCCGCCGTCGGCAAGGTTTCGCCATCCGCGAAAGTCACGCGCAACGGTGGGCGCTTCGGCGCCGCACACCGAGCCCCGCCCACTCAGCCTGACCCGGCACTGTGGCCGCCGGTGGACTTCGAAGAGCTGGTGCGCGCGTTCAAGCTTCGCGGCTTCCGCCCTACCTGCGCATTGTATCTGAACGGTGACGCCAACACTGCCTACGCTCGCGAGGCGCCCAATGGGGGCCGACTGTCGCAGCCGGTGCTGTTCGTCAACGGCGACTTCGATCAGATCTGCAGCATCAACGGAAATCGTCAGGGCGACCCGATGCGTGCAGCCTGTCGAGACCTTACCGTGGCGAGTCTGTGCTGCGGGCATTGGCTGCCGTTGGAGCACAAGGAAGAACTCATCCAGGTCATCCGACGCTGGCTCCAGAGCAAAAAACTTTGATAGCAGTAACTCAGCGATTGCGCTGTTGGCCTGCTAGCGGTCGCCTCGGCGACCGCTTACTACATTCAGCCGCCACTCGTTGAAGTGGACAAGGCACTTTCCACCTCCAGCTGCTTCGCTGATTACGCTTTTGGCCGGGCCGAAAGATTCTTCGGAATAGAAGGGCATTCAAGGCTTTGGCCGGTCCGTAAGCTCGAACAGGCGGCCGAGATTGAGCATCGGCCGGTCATATCCGGCAAGCCGCAACATGTGCCAGGCGAGTGCATGATTACTTGAGGTTACCGGCTTGCCGAGCTTGGTTTCGACCTGCGCCACGATGCGGGCGACGCGCAGGCTGGTGCAAGATACGAAGACCGCATCGCATTCATCCGAACGTCCAAGATCAAGAATGGCGCGTTCGATCGAAGCCGAAGTGATGCGCGCGACACGATTGTCGTCCGGCTCATGGAAGGAGCCCATGACCGGGATATCCATTCCCCGCGCCATCAGCGAGAGCCGCAGGGAGTGGTTGATTTCCGGCATATAGGGCGTGAGCAGCGCGATGCGTCGGGCGCCAAGCGCTTCCATCGCGGCGCGAGCGGCGGTGACTGGATTGGTCACCTTCACGCCTGGCAGAACCTCGTGCACGCGCTCCGTGATGCGCTCCTCGCCGATGACGAGCGAGCCGGACGTGCAGGCAAAGCCGATCACATCGAATTCCACATCCGGCAGCAGGCCAACCGTCCCGGGAATCTCGTCCGACATCTTCATCAGATTGGCCGGCGTGATCTCGACGTCGCTGTAGAGCCGCGCTTCATAGAGCGCCACGTCCGATGACGGCAGTGCGAAGCGAAATTCATCCTCGATCGTCTGATCGGTCCTGAGAACCAGCAGACCGAGATTGGCAAGCGTACCGATGCCTTCGTCGATCTCGAAAGGCAACCCTTCCTTGTTGACGGCCAGGGGGGCTGCGGACGATGGCGAATGGATGGTCATTGGATATGTCTCCGGAAAATGGGAAAATGAAATTCAGTGTTTGTCGCCGCCGAGATAGAGCGAGCGCATTGCCGGATCAGCAAGGAGGTCGCTGGCAGCGCCCTCGATCGCGACGCTGCCGAGCGACAGGACATAGGCGGTGTCGGAGACGTGCAGCGCTTCGAAGGCATTCTGTTCCACCATCAGGATAGAGGGACCATCCCGGCGCCTGATATCGGCGATCGCCTCGAAGACGTCGTGCATCATGCGCGGCGAAAGCCCGGCCGAGGGTTCGTCCAGAAGAAGAATGGATGGTTCGAAGATCAGCGCCCGGGCAAGGGACAGCAACTGCCGCTCGCCGCCGGACAGGGCAGATGCCCGCCTGTTCTTCTTGGCAGCCAGGCTCGGATACTGGTCAAGAAGCGCATCGAAACGGCGCTCCCTGTCCCTTCTCTCCATCAGGCGGCCGCCGAGCAATATATTTTCCGCGACCGTCATCGTCGCGAAGACATTGTCCATCTGGGGCACGAAGCCGACCCTGTGATGCCGAACCTTGCGATAGGTCTCGACATCGGTGACAATCTCGCCCGACATGCGGATGTGGCCCGCCCGCGGGCGGACAAATCCAGCGATGCATTTCAACAAGGTGGACTTGCCGCACCCATTCGGGCCGAGAATGGTGACGATCCTGCCCGGCTCGGCCTTGAGCGAAATGCCGTTCAATATATCCGGCCCGTCGCCGTAACCGGCCCTGACCTCGCTAACTTCGATCATGCCATCGCCCTCTTCTGTCTGGCATTGCCAAGGTAGGCTTCCACGACCTGCTCGTTGGATGTGAGCTGAGACGGCAGGCAGTCCGCAATCACCGCGCCGCGATCCATCACGACGCAGCGGGTGCATAGTTCGCGGATGAAATGCATGTCGTGCTCGATGATCAAAAGCGTGATGCCGGAGGCCCGGATGCGCTGCAGAAGCCCGATCATGTGATGGCGCAGATTGGGATGCACACCGGCTGTCGGTTCGTCGAGGCAGATCATCCGGGGCGATGCCCGCAGGACGAGTGCGATTGACAGCAGCTTCTTCTGCCCGCCGGACAGCGAGGCAGCCGGCAGATGGCGGACATGTGACAGCGCCAGATCGTCCAGCAGACCGTCGATTTCCGCCTTCTCGTCGGTTTCTCGCCGGAACAGGCTGCGGAAGCCCGCCTTGCGCGCCGATGCTGCGTAGAGCAGTTCGGCAACGGTCATCCTGCGGGGCATGGAGGGGAGCTGAAAGGTGCGGACCAGCCCTCTGCGGGCAATCCGATCCATGCCCAGGCCGGTAATGTCTTCGCGGCAGAATATCACACGTCCTGCATCGGCGGGAAACACCCCCGAAATGAGGTTGAGCAGCGTGGATTTTCCGCATCCGTTCGGGCCGAGCAGGCCGACGACCTCGCCGGGCCGGATGCTGAAGCCGACATTGGCGAGGATCTGATTGGCGCCAAAGGACTTGGCGATGCCTTCAAGAGTGAGGACCGGCTCAGACATAACGGCCCCCTCCCACACGTTCAGGCACGATGCCCGATTGGCGCCAGAGAATGAAGATGATCAATCCGCCACCGGTCAGAAACAGCCGACCGGCAGCCACATATTCCGTCGGCAGACCGATCCAGTCCTTGACGAAGGGAATGAAGGCGAAGGCGAACTGCAGCAGAAATGCGCCGACGATGGCACCAATATTGTTGCCGAGACCGCCGACCACGATCATCGCCCAGATCAGAAAGGTCTCCGAACTGTCGATCTGCTCCGGACCGGCGAAACTGATATAATGTGCAAACAGAAAGCCTGATATCGCGGCAAGCACGCTCGATACGGCCATCAGCTGGCGTTTGAGCGTGATCGTATTGTAGCCGAGCGACGCGGCGAGTTGTGGCTCTTCGCGCATGATCTTGATCGACAGGCCATAACGCCCGCCAATGAGATGACGGCAGAGCAGAGCGGCCGCAAGGACAAGCGCAAGAACCGTAAGGAGAATTGCGATCTGACGTGTCTGGCTGTCGAGATCGAAATAGAACGGCCGAATGCCGCCAATGCCCTGTGCGCCGCCAGTCAGCCAATCCTCATTCGTCGCGATGATCCGGATCACTTCGGCCAGCGCCAGCGTGACGATGCCCCAATAATCCGCCTGGAGGTTTCGGCCAACGCTGGCGAAAGCCCAGCCCAGCAGAGCGGCTGCGACGATGGCAAACGCAAATCCGAAGATGGCGCTTAAATCGAATTGGAAGGCGATGGCTGCGCCATAGAGGCCGCAGGCAAAGAGGCCGATCTGGCCGAAATTCATCAGGCCGCCGAAGCCTGCCTGAAGGTTGAGGCTCAGTGCGAGCAGCGCATAGAGGCCGGACATGATGGTGACATGAACGATGAAATCAGACACGCTTGACCTCGCTGACGAAAAGGCCGCGCGGGCGCCACAGAAGGGCCGCAACAAGCAGGAGGAAGGAAATGGCGCTGGCATAGGCAACCGGCAGGAAGGCGACGACCTGCCCGAGCAGCGGACCGAAATTGACGGCGGTCACCGCCGTCTCCGCAAATGAAATCAGTAATGCACCGGCGATGGCGCCGAACGGGTTGCCAAGGCCACCCAGAATGGCGGAAGCGAAAACCGGCAACAGGAGATCCATACCCATCTGGATGTCGACTTCCCCCTTGAGCGCGATGGCGACGCCGCCAAGCGCGGCCATGACGCCGCTGATCAGAACGATGATCGTCTTCATCCGGGCCGTGTTGATACCGGTGGCATCGGCCAGCACTTCGTTGGTTGAGGTCGCGCGCATGCAACGTCCGAGATCGGTGCGAAAATAGAGGAGCGCGAACATGCCGATCGCGGCGGCAACGATGGCAAAGCTGAGAAGCTGCGGCTCGGTGATACGCGCATCGAGGATCCGGACCGGACGCGAAAGCGGCATCGCAAAGCGGCTTGGGCTGGGTCCGACCGTGACGAGAAACCCGGCCGAGAAGATCATACTGACAGCGAGCGATCCGATCATCGCTGTCGAGGAGCCGATCTTCAGCATGCGATTGAACAGGAATTCGTTGAAGATGACGGCAAGCAGGCCCGTCAGCAGAACAGCAAAGGCGATCGCGATGACGACGGGCATGCCTGTCTTCTGCAATACGATCGCCAGCACGCCACCGGTGGCGGCATATTGGACCAGTGCGATGTTGGGAAACTTCATCAGCGAGTAGACGGCACTCATGCCGATCGCCACGAGCATGAGATCGCAGGCACGCATGAGCACGTCGACAAGAAATTGAAACATGATTTCGCCCAGTTCAAACGGAAAGAAGTCCAAGCGCCGGCGGAACCGGGGCCGAGGCCCTGTCGCCGGCGTCCTCTCGCTTACTGGGTGGCAACGGCCTTGCCGCTTTCGACCTTCAGGCGAAGATAGGGCTGGGCACTGCGCTGGCCATCGGCATCGAGAACGATCGGCCCCGTGACACCCTCGTAGCTCTTGCCGATGTCGGCGATCGCCGTTTCGATCTTCTTCGGGTCGAGCGAGTTAGCCTTGTTGATGGCGGCTGCGACCAGCATGACGCCGTCATAGGCAAAGCCATTGAAGGTCGAGGTGAAGCTACCCTTGAACTTGGCCTCATAGGCCTTCTGATAGTCGGCGCCATTGCCGCCGATATAATTCAGGTCCATGCCGATCTGACCCTCGACATATTGCGCATCGCTGTCGGCAGTGCACATGGTCAGATAAAGTCCGTACCACTTCTTGTCATTGAGACCGAGCTCGAAACTCTCCCGGTTGATGGTGGCCGATTCCTTGCCATAGGCCGTATAGACATAGAGATCCGGTTCGCCGGCGGCGAGCTGCTGCAGCTCCCGGCGGTAGGTGGTCTGCCCCTCCGTATAGAGGACCGTGGAGGTAATAACACCGCCGAGCGACTTGAACTTGGCGGCAAAGGCATTGGTGATACCCTGGCCATAGGCATTGTTCGGGGCGATGACCGCGACCTTCTTAGCGCCGTCGGCAAAAACGTCCTGCGCGGCGAAGGCGCCGGAGACATCATCAAGGCCGATGACACTGAAAGCGCCCTTGCCCAGGGTGCGGATCTGGGTGCTGGAGCTGCCGATATTGATGTGCACGCGATCCTGCTGCAGCAGATACTGGGCAATCGGAATGGTAATGCCGGACGAGAACTCTCCGAGGACGACCGGCACCTTGTCGACGGTGACGAGCTTCTTGGCCGCGTCCAGTGCAGTGGCCGTGCGGCCGCCGGAATCCTCCGTGACGATTTTGAGCGGATGACCCAAGACACCGCCATCGGCATTGATCTTCTCCAGCGCCAGTTCCATGCCTCGCCGCTGGTCTTCTCCCTGCGTCGCGCTTGAGCCGGAAAGCGGAAGGATCGCGCCGATAACCGCTTCCTGCGCATAGGCTGCTGCGGACAGACCCAGAACGAAAATGCCACTCAATAAAATGCTCTTCATGGCGTACCCCTTTTTGTAAGAATTTATTGTCGACAATAGAAACGACAATAAATTTGTTCGTCAAGTGCGGCGCAACATTTTTTTTGCAACGCACTCATCTCCAGGCGCCATTTCTCTGACAAAATACGGGGGTTTTGTGCGATATAAACGTTGTTGACAGCGAGTTATTGGCACGCATAATTGTCGACAATCAATTCGACAAAGGAAATTTTGATGCATGCTCTGATCCTCGGCGGCGGTGTCGTCGGCATTACCACGGCCTACCAATTGCTCCAGGACGGATATGAGGTGACTGTCCTGGAGCAGGAAAAGGAAGTGGCCGAGAGCACGAGCTGGGGAAATGCCGGCATGATCGCGCCTGGCCATTCCTTCGTCTGGTCGTCACCGGCAGCACCGAAGATCCTCTTGAAATCGCTCTTTATGAAAAACCAGGCGCTGAGGTTCCGCCTGTCGGCCGATCCGCATCTCTACGGTTGGTCGATGCGCTTCCTGATGGAGTGCACGGCGGAGAAGGCAAGGCTGAATACGCTTCGCAAGCATCGCCTTGCGATCCATTCTCAATCGGTCTTGCGGGATGTCGTCACCCGTGAAGCAATGATCTATGACCGCACGACGTCCGGAATCATCTATTTTCACCGGAACAAAACGGCCCTCGAAACCGGCATTCGCAACATGCGGCTTTTGGAGAGCGACGGCCAGGAGATCCGTGTCATCGATGCCGACGAAATCGTCCGCCGCGAACCGGCCCTGCTCGACTCACGCCAACTGATCGCCGGCGGAATACTCTGCCCGACGGACGAGACTGGCAATTCGTCGAAATTCACGAAGGCGCTGGCGGAGATCGTTCGCAGCCGCGGCGGGCGTATCCTGACCGATACGCGAATCCTGAAGCTCGAGCGCAGTGGCAACAGGATTAGCCGGGTGCTCACCAGCAAGGGCGAGTTTACCGCGGATAATTATGTGCTCAGCCTCGGCAGCGAAAGCCCCCTGCTTGCCCGCAAGATCGGGCTGTCACTGCCGATCTACCCGATCAAAGGCTATTCGCTGACCATTCCGATCACCGATCCGGAGCTGGCGCCGAAGGTGCCTGTCCTCGACGAACACAATCTGGTCGCGATAACGCCGATGGGCGATGCGATCCGCGTGACCGCGACGGCGGAGTTCGCCGGCTACGACCGGTCGCATAAGCCCTCCGACTTCGCCTTCATGATGGACGTGACCCGCTCGCTGTTTCCCAAGGGTATCGCTTATGATCGGGCCCATATGTGGGCGGGCCTCAGGCCCATGACTCCCGACAACCTGCCCGTCCTCGGGCGACGGGACATCGACAATCTATGGCTCAATACCGGCCACGGCCATATCGGCTGGACGATGTCGCATGGCTCTGCGCGGATCATCGCCGACCTGATGTCAGGACGAAGCTCTCCGGTCACTCTCGACACCATTCCCCGCGTCGCCGCCTGAAAAGAAAGCGGCAGCAATTCCAACCTACCAAAGGAGACAGCATGAACCAGATCACCAGATTTGGCATCGGCCCACGCATGTCACAGGCCGTCGCCTATGGAAACCTAGTCTTTCTCGCCGGCCAGGTCGCCTTGCGCGCTCCCGGCGCGTCCGTCACCGACCAGACGGCCGACATTCTCGCCAAGACCGACGAGCTTCTGGCTGAAGCGGGATCGGACAAGAGCAAGCTCATTTCCGCATCGATCTGGCTGACGGACATTGCGACATTCAACGAGATGAACGCGGTCTGGGATGCCTGGATCGCTCCCGGCAACACGCCGGCACGCGCCTGCGTCGAATCCAGGCTCGCCGCTCCGCAATTTGCCGTCGAAATTGCCGTTATCGCCGGCATCTGACACCGCTCGGGACGGTCATCCGGGCATGGCCGCACCGGTTTCAATTGACAGGTTGCATGGCATGAGCGCAATGGTCTGGCCGTCATACCATCACAACCTCAAGGATCAAGACGTGTTGGCACCGAAACTCGCGAAAACCGGACCTCGTGTCTATGAGGAAATCCGCCGCATGGCGATGGAATACCGGTTCAAGCCGAACGAACGGATCAACGAACTGGAACTGGCGGCCAAGATGCAGGTGAGCCGCAGCCCCATCCGCGAGGCGCTGCAGCGCCTCGTCACCGAAGGGCTGATCACCTTTCAGGTCAATCGTGGCTTCTTCTGCCGGGGCTTTGACGTCGAGGAAATCCTCAATCTGACCGATGTCCGTATCCTGCTGGAAGAACGAGCCGTGTTCCTGGCGTCGCAAAAGGCCTCGGAACAGGAACTTCGGACACTGGTTGACTGGTGGCAGAAGACCTCCGCCATGGCAGATTCCCTGTCCAGCCTGGACCTGACGGCCAAGGACGAAGAATTCCACATGCGTATCGCCCAGCTTTCCGGCAATCCCGAGCTGGCCAAGATGATCGAGGGGATCAATACCCGTATTCATTTCGTCCGGCAGATCGAGGTTGAAAAGCACCGGCGTCTCTCGACTACCTATACCGAACATAAAAGCATTGCCGATGCGATGCTGAAGCGAGACGGGCAGACAGCGTCGCGGATCATGGGCGACCATATCCGGATCAGCGCCACCGATGCCATGGACACGATGAAGGAAGGCCTCGCGCGCATCTTCATGCGGGAAGGCTGATCATGGCCGCCATTGACCAGGAACGACCTCACGGCGCCTCGTGGAGCGGGATCGGCAATCTGCTGATCGTCTACATCGTCTGGGGAAGCACCTATTTTGCGGTGAAGATCACCGTCACCGGGCCGCCCGCCATCGCGCCGCTGCAACTGCAGACCTGGCGAATTTGGGCGGCAGCTCTGTTACTGATTGCCATTGGCCTTGCCCGCACGAGGCGCCTGCCACGGCTTTCGACGCGACAGCTGGCAATCTGCGCTGCCTCCGGCATATCCATGTGGGTGGCGGGCAACGGGCTAGCCACACTCGCCTCGCGCCATGCTGCTTCCGGCTTCGTTGTCATGGCAATGGGCGTGATCCCGATATGGACGACGCTGATCTCCAGCATCATCGAACGCACGCGGCCCTCGCGCAGCACCGTCGCCGGGCTCGCAATCGGACTCTTAGGCCTGCTTCTCGTCGTTGGCCCACCTGTATTCCTGGCCAACTCTCCATCCGTCGAGGCCGGATACTCCGTCTGGCTGGCATTCGTGCTTTGCGCTGCAGGCTTCACATGGTCGCTCGGCAGCCTGATCCAGAAACCGCTGTTCACGGCGATCTCGCCGATCTGGGCCGCGGGGCTCCAGACACTCGCTGCGGCGATCGTTCTGACCGGCATCTGCTCGGCGAATGGCATAGCACTCATGCCGCCGCTAGATCTCTCCCCCTCCCAGGTCGCAGCGTTTCTTTATCTGGTCATATGCGGCTCTGTCATCAGCCTCCTCGCTTATATCGCGGTGATGAGAATCTATTCGCCGGCCGTTGCCTCAACCTTTGCCTACGTCAATCCACTCGTCGGCGTCATGCTTGGATGGGCTGTGCTCGGCGAAAAGCCAACGCCGATTTCCCTGGTTGGAATTGCAGTGATCCTGACCGGCGTCGCGGTGATCATGATTACCCCCCGGCGTGATTGACCTAAGGCTGTGACAAGGTCTCACCTTTGCTTTCGCGGATCCATGATGATGCGAGCAGTTCAAGTCACGCGCGAGAGCGCTTCAACGAGCTGTAGAGATAACTCTTAATGTTTGAACAACGACCCTTCCAATCCAGACCACCAGCCGCTGAAATCCACGAGATTTATCTTTCGCGGTTACGATTGCCTGCGGCCAAAATGAAATTCCAACTGAGGACGCATTGCCGCCGGGTTATTGCAGCCGCGACACGACGGCAAAGAGGCCTAACCCATCATCCTATTCATGGAGCGATGGCTGGAGACCCGCCAGCGCCTGATCGACCGCCGCCATCACATCTGCCGGCAGCGGTCCCTTGGCCAAGGCTCCGGCGTTTTCCTCGACTTGGGCAACCGTGCGGAAGCCGGGAATTGGCAGTGTGCGCGGCGAACGCGCCCATAACCAGGCAAGCGCGCCCTGTGTGAGCGTGCGGCCGCCCTCAGTCAGCAGATTGCGGACCGCCTCCAGGCGCGCGGCAAATTCGGGAGCAATCCTGCCGTCCTTGAAGTAGACCATCCAGTCGAGGCTCGCACCACGCACATCTTTTTCGCCGACAGCCTTGTCAGGTGTGAACTTGCCGCTGAGCAGCCCCATGGCGAGCGGACCGCGATTGATGGAAATCAGACCATTATGCTCGATGACATCGATCATCGCCGGAACCGGCTCGAAGACGTTCATCGTATGCTGAACCGAAACGAACCCTGCGCGATGCGCGTGACGTGCGGCGCGGTCCGGATAGTCCGTACTCCAGCCGAAAGCATCGATCTTGCCTTCGGCCTTGAGCGCTTCGAGTGTCTCAAATACCTCGTCAGAAGCTTCGAGCGGAAAATCGTTAAGATGGAACTGCAGCAGATCCAGACGATCGCGGCGCAGGCGGCGCAATGACGTCTCAGCGGACTGCCGGATAAAGGCAGGATCGGAAAAGGCGCCCGTGGCTTGCTTGGTCTTCTCGTCCGTCGCGAAGCCGAATTTGGTGGCGATGGTGATATCGTCGCGATTGCCGATCGCCTTGCCGACCACCTCCTCGGAATGCCCAGCCCCGTAATTCGAGGCGGTGTCGAAGAAGCGAATGCCAAGATCCACCGCCCGGTCGATAGCACGGACCGATTCATCATCATCGACATCACCCCAGCCGAGCGGCACATCGCCAGCGTAAAACGGTCCGCCGATTGCCCAACATCCCATGCCCAGGCGTGGAATTTCCCGGTCATTCCAGAGCGTCATTGTGGTCGCGCTATCGGGTTTGGTCAGCATGTCGTCCTCCACGGTCATCTATCGTTGCAGGCAGACATAGGAAGAGATGCCTGAGCGATAAACAGCCAAATCTGCAGGGTATTTTTCATTGATGAAAAACGGCTGGCTGCTGCGCGACATAAACGCAGGAAGCGCTGCATGGTCATAGAACGCACTCTGACGCAAATAGGGCTGCCGCCCTCGCACGGCTGTCTTCATCGTGCGTCGAGAACGCCGACCCGGCCAGCGCTAGCAGAAGACATGCGCGGCATCGGGATCGAACTCCAGATGCACATTATCGCCGCGGCTGAGACCCGAGATGGCTTCGTGGCCGAAGGGCAGGCGCACGGACAGGGTTTCGCCGGCGGCAATCCGCGTGGTCACATGCACGTTGTTGCCGAGGAAGGTGATATCGTTGACCGTCGCACTGAGGCCCTTGCTCACACCCGCCTTGCGCCCGAGCCGGATGCGTTCCGGCCGCAACATCAATGCCGCTTTGCTCCCCGATGTCGGTCGGCCGTGAACCGGGATGCTGTCGAAGATGATCTTGTCGCCGAGTGAGATCGTCGCCTGGCCATTGTCCGATGAAAGCAGATGACAGGGGATGAAGTCGCTGTCGCCGATGAATTCGGCGACAAAGCGCGTGCGTGGATTGGCATAGAGTTCCGGGCCGGTTCCTATCTGGTCGATGATGCCTTTGGAGAAGACGGCGATACGATCGGACAACCGCAGGGCCTCTTCCTGATCGTGGGTCACATAGAGGATCGTTACCTCGGTCTGCTCGTGGATCCTTTTGATCTCGTGCTGGATCTCTTCGCGCAATTTTTTGTCGAGAGCCGACAACGGCTCGTCCATCAAAAGCACCGGCGGATCATAAGCGAGTGCCCTTGCAAGAGCCACGCGTTGCTGCTGGCCGCCTGACATTTGCGCGGGCTTGCGGTCCTCGAAGCCTTCGAGGCGGACGAGACGCAGCATTTCCCTGACCCGGCTGTCGACCTCTGCCTTCGACTTGCGGCGAACCTTCAACGGAAAGGCGATATTCTCTCCGACAGTCAAATGCGGAAATAGCGTATAGCGCTGGAACACCATGCCGATATTGCGCTTGTGCGACGGCGTCGACAGTAGCGTCTCGCCATTCAGCAGGATATCGCCCCTGGTCGGGTTCTCGAAACCGGCGAGGATATAAAGCGTCGTGCTCTTGCCCGAGCCGGAGGGGCCGAGAAAGGTTAGGAACTCGCCGCGCTTGACCTCGAGATTGACGTCGTGGACTGCGACGACGGGACCATATTCCTTGCGGATACCTTTGATCTTCAGGAAGGATTCGCTCATTTTTTTAGAACCTTGCGCACGGTCGCGGCCAGCGTCATCAACATGACCGTCAATAGGATGAGAAGAGTGGAGGCGGCAGCAACCACTGGCGTCAGGTCCTGCCGGAGCGTAGCCCAGACTTTGACGGGCAGCGTCTGCAGCGTCGGGCTCGCCATGAAGATCGCAACGACCACCTCGTCCCAGGACGTCAAGAACGAGAACACGGCCGCGGAGAACAATCCATGGCTGATGGCGGGCAGCGTGACCCTGATTTTCGCCTCCAGCGGAGACGCGCCGCAAAGCACGGCGGCATCCTCGATCGACTTGTCGAAGCCCTCGAGCGCGCCAGTGATCGAGAGGATGGAAAAGGGGAGCGCCAGGACAAGATGGGACAACACGAAGCCGACCAAGGTGCCGCCCAGCCCAATTCGCAGGAAGAAGGCGTAGAGAGCGACGGCGAAGACGACGACGGGAAGGATCATCGGCGTCAGGAACAGTGCCTTCAGCGCATCGCGAAACATGAACTTCCCGCGCACCAGGCCGAAGGAGGTCACAAGACCGAGCAGCACCGAAAGCACGGTGACGATCGAAGCGATCTTGAAGCTCGTCCAGGCGGAAGCCAGCCATTGCGGATCGGAAAGCAGTTCTGCGTACCAGCGCCAGGTCCAGCCCGGCGGCGGAAAGATCAGCCATTGCGATGAGCCGAAGGACAAGGCGGCGATGAACAGGATCGGCAGAAGAAGAAAGGCCGCGGTCAGGACGGTGATAGCAAGCAGCACATATTTCCACCACCCGAGACGATCGAAATTCAGCAGCATCTCAGCGTCCTCCCGTGCTCTGAACGCCGAAGAGCCGCAGCTGGACGGCATAGAGCGTCAAAGTGACGACGAGCAGGACGAAGGCCGCCGCGCCGCCCATGCCCCAATTGACGAGTGATTGCACGAACTGAGCGATGAGTTCGGCGAGCATCATGTTTGCGGTACCGCCAAGCAGTGACGGCGTGACGTAGTAGCCGAGCGACATGACGAACACCATCAAGGCTCCCGCCATCATGCCGGGAGCGGCAAGCGGTATCAGAATGCGAGTGAGGCACTGCAGACGGCTGGCGCCACAGAGTGCTGCCGCCTGCAGCACGGCCGGATCAATCTTCTTGATGACGCCGTGGAGCGGCAGTATGATGAAGGGCAGCATGATATAGGTCATGCCGATCGTCACGCCGGTCAGGTTGTTGACGAGGGCAAGCGGCTTATCGATCAGGCCCATGCCAATGAGCACCTTGTTGATCAATCCCGTGCGTTGCAAAAGCACCATCCAGGCATAGGTGCGCGCTAGCAGATTGGTCCACATCGACAGCAGCAGGATCGCAAAGACGACCGAAGACCAGCGCGAAGGCATGATCACCAGCGTCCACGCGACGGGAAAACCGATCAGCAGCGACAGGACGGTCACGACACCAGATACGATGAAGGTATTGCCGAAGATCTTCAGATAGGTCTCGGAGCCCAGCAATTCCGCGTAATTGCCAAAGCCGAATGCCGGCTCCATCATGCTGCGCAAAAGCAGCGCGATGACCGGAAAGATGAAAAAGATCGCGACGAAAGCGAGAGCCGGCGCCACCTGGGCAAATCCGGTAGGCCTTGCCGCCTTGCGCGCCGGTGCGGCCTCGTCCGCAACGTCTATGTATGTCGACATGGCAATCCTTTCCCACCACGGGCGCCGACGGGCAGCGATCGCTACTCGCGGGCCTGGACCTCGCATTGCCCCACCGCGGAGATTTTTCCGCGGTGGTCTGGTCATCTCCGCCGCTTACTGCGCCTGCCAGGCGTACCACTTCTTGCCGATGGCATCTCGGTTCGCGGCCCAATAATTCATGTCGGCATTGACCTGGTTGGCGGTCTGCTGGTCCGGCAAGGTCTTGGCTATCTCAGGGTCCATAAGTTTCGCCGAGCCGAGGTTGGTCGGCGCGTATCCGGTAGCCTTGGCCAGATCGGCCTGCGACTGTGCCGAGGTCGCGAGCGCGATGAACTTCATCGCCGTTTCGAGGTTCGGCGCACCCTTCGGGATGACAAGGGAATCCGCAGCCGTGATGTTCTGGCTCCAGGAGGTCTCCGTCTTGACGCCGCTGTTGGCAAGCGCGGTCATACGGCCATTCCAGAGGCTGCCGAAAGGCGCCTCGGCCGACGCCAGCAGCTGCTGCGATTGCGCGCCGCTCGACCACCAGACAATATCGGATTTGATCGTATCGAGCTTCTTGAAGGCACGATCGAGATCGAGCGGATAAAGCTTGTCGGCGGGAACGCCATCGGCCAAGAGCGCCGCTTCGATGACGCCCGGCGCGGACCATTTGTAGAAGGTCCGCTTGCCGGGGAATTTCTTCGTGTCGAAGAGATCGGCCCAGGTCTTCGGGCAGGCGCTGACCGCATCGGCGTTGCAGCCGATGACAAAGGAATAATAGAAGCTACCGACGGAGTAGTCGCTGACGAAACGCGGATCGAGCTTGGACTTGTCGATGACGGAGAAGTCCAGCTTTTCGAGCAGACCCGCCTTGCCGGCTTGCGCGGCATAATCACCCTCGACGTCGACGACATCCCAGCTCACCTGGCCGGCTTCGACCATCGCTTTCAGCTTGCCGTAATCCGTTGGACCGTCCTGCATGACGCCGATACCGGTCTTCTCAGTAAACTGGTTGGCCCAGGCGACCTTCTGCGCATCCTGCGTCGTTCCTCCCCAACTCGTGAAGACGATGGTGTCGGCCTTGGCGGGCATGGATGCGGCCATCATTGCGGCAAAGGCCGCGAGTGCAATTCTTGCTTTCATGTTCCCTTGTCCTTGTTTTTCAGTTTTTAGAAGCATGCCTTACGCACCCGCCCGTTCACCCCAAGGGGGAGAAACCGGCGGGCTTCATAATCTTGTTTTCCGCTTGTTCGATCAGGTCGCGGATCTTCGGCAGGAAGGCCTGCCAATTGGTGTCGGCGGCCAGCCGCCCGCGCCGCGCCTCGCGATCATCGAGGCTTGAATAGGCCCAGATGTGAACGATCTCGTTGATGACACCGATTTCCGAGTAGAAGTAGCCGACAAGATTGCCGAGATGCGCCTTCTGGATCGCAATCCCCTCCTCTTCCACGACCTGCAGATATTGCGGGATGGTGCCGTTCTTCAGCCGGTAGGTGCGGATCTCGTAAAACATCGGCCTCACCTCATGACAAAGGGATCGGGGATCGGATCATCTGATGTGCGCAGCCAGATCGTCTTGGTGCGGGTATAGTCGAGCGCCGCCGCAAGCCCGCCTTCCCTGCCATGGCCGGAAAGGCCAAAGCCACCGAAGGGCGCGATCGGCGATACCGCGCGATAGGTGTTGACCCAGACGACGCCGGCGCGGATGCCCTTCATCAGGCGATGGGCGCGCGTCAGGTTCTGGGTGAAGACGCCGGATGCCAGGCCGTAGCGGGTGTCGTTTGCAAGCCTCAACGCTTCTGCCTCGCTCTCGAACGAGACAACCGACAGAACCGGTCCAAAGAATTCCTCGGCCAATGACGGCGAGTTGACACCATCGCAATCGAGGATCGTCGGCGGGAAGTAATAACCCACGCCGTCTAGCTTCTGGCCGCCGGTGACCAGCCGAGCGCCGCTCGCAATGGATTTCTCGACGAGAGTGGCCACATGATCCTGCTGGCGCTTCGTGGCGAGCGGGCCGACCTCCGTTGCCATGTCGAGCGGCGAACCGATGCGGATCGCCTCGGCCTTGCGCTTGAGGATCGACAGAAAGGCGTCCTTGACGCTGGCCTCGACGATCAGCCGCGAGCCGGCAACGCAGCTTTGACCGGTCGCCGCGAAAATGCCGGCGACTTGCGCATTCGCGGCGCTCTCGAGATGGGCATCGGCAAAGACGATGAAGGGCGATTTGCCGCCCAGTTCCAGCGAGGTCGAAGCAAGGTTCTCGGCCGAATTGCGGATGACATGGCGTGCCGTCTCCGGTCCGCCGGTAAAGGCGATATGCGCGACCTTGGGGTGCCGCCCGAGTGCCGCGCCGCAAGAAGGGCCAAAACCGGTGATGATGTTGACGACGCCGGCCGGAAAGCCCGCTTCGTGGACCAGGCGCGCGAATTCGAGCAAGGGCGCTGGCCCATCTTCGGACGCCTTGACGACCATGGTGCAGCCGGCGGCGAGCGCCGGGCCGATCTTCACCGCCGACAGGAAGAGCTGGCTGTTCCAGGGCACGACCATGGCAACGACGCCGACCGGCTCGCGGCGCAGCCAGACATCCATGTCCGGCTTGTCGATCGGCAGATAGGAGCCCTCGATCTTGTCGGCGATGCCGGCATAGTAGCGATAGTAATCGGCGACATAGGCTATCTGCGCCGAGGTCTCACGGATGATCTTGCCGGTGTCGCGCGTTTCCAGTTCGGCAAGTTTCCGCGCATTGGCCGCGACGAGGTCTGCAAGCCTGTAGAGAAGCTTGCCACGCTGCGTCGCCGTCATCTTCGCCCAGGGGCCTTCGTAAAGTGCCTTCTCGGCGGCATTGACCGCCCCGTCGACATCAACCTCGCGCGCCTCTGGCATCTCGGCCCAGACGTCGCCAGTCGCGGGATCGATGCTCTGGAAGCGGGCTTCTCCATCCGAAAACTCACCGTCGATATAGTGCTGGAAGCGCTGCACGTCGTTTACTCCTGAAATGCCGGCATGACTTCGGCGATGAAGCGTTCGAGCGAGGCTTTCTTGCGCTCGAACGACATGCCTGTGTCGATCCAGAAGGAATATTCGTCGTAGCCCATCGCCTGATAGGCCTTCAGTCGGGCAATCACGGTTTGGGCATCGCCGACGACATTGTTGCTGCGCATGACCGCATCCGACAGCATGGCATTGGCGCGAATATTCTCTTCCGGAATCCGCTCGATCAGGCCCTGATGGACCGGCTTCTCGTTTTTGAACCAGGCGAAGAAGTAGTTATAGTAGACGCTGAGCTCGTGAGCGGCCCGCGCGATGTCGTCCTCGGACGAGCCGACATAGGTATGGCGCAGGAGCATGATCTTCGGCCGCTCCATATACGGGCTCTTGGCGCAGGCATCGTTGAACCGCCCCATCAGCGCCTCGACTTCATCGTCACCCTGCCAGAGCGGCGTCACCTGGACATTACAGCCATTGGCGACGGCGAATTCATGCGAATTCGGGTCGCGCGCGGCAACCCAGATCGGCGGGTTCGGCTGCTGCAGCGGCTTCGGCGCTGAAGTGGTCGACGGGAATTTGAAGAATTCGCCCTCATGGGCGTAATCCCCCTGCCAGATGCCTTTGACAGCCGGGATCAGCTCGCGCATGCGCTGGCCAGCGCCCCAGGCGTCGAGACCCGGCAACAATCGCTCATATTCGAAGGAATAGGCGCCGCGGGCAATGCCGATATCGAGCCTGCCGTCGCAGATGATGTCGGCCATGGCGGCTTCACCGGCAAGCTTGATCGGATGCCAGAAGGGCGCGATCACCGTTCCCGTTCCGAGCCTTGCCCGCGATGTCCGCCGCGCCAGATCGGCGATGGTCACGAAAGGGTTCGGTGCGATGGTAAAATCCATCCCGTGATGCTCGCCCGTCCAGATCGCGTGCATGCCGCCCCTGTCGGCGATCTCGCACAGCGCGACGAACTCCTCATAGAGGCTTTTATGCGTCTGGTTCGCGTCGAGGCGCTCCATGTGAACGAAGAGAGAGAATTTCATGCTTGTACCGCCTTCCCGGAAACCGGCCGCACCATGCCGGAGGTCTCATCGCCAAAATAGACCCCGAAATTGCCGATCTGGCTTTCCAGCGCGAAGCGGGAGACGATATCGGCCGTGGAGCTGGTCTTGAAATGCGCGGTCTTGAGTGCATCCGGCTTGAGGAACCGGCCCTCGCGCGGCTCACCTTGTGAAGCAAAGGCCCGATAGACGATGTGATGCTTGCCGTCGCTCTTGCCTTCATAGACGGAATAGAGAAAGCCGACAGTCACGGTAAGGCCGGTGAGCGTTTGCAAATACTGACCGAGAATGTCGGCTGGGCTTCCCTCCCGGCCCTCGCAATTCGGAAGAGCAAGAACATCATGGCCAAGCAGCAGGATTTCGCCATCGCGCTCGACCACCGCGCCAAGCTCGATATTGCCTTCCGCAGCGGCGGAGACTGCCTCACTTGCCAGGATCGGCGTGAAATAGCCGCCGCGGGCATAGCCGAGGCCATTGCGGCCGCTATTGTCGAACGAGACGATACGACCCATCAGGACGACATGGTCGCCGGCATCGACCACCTGCTCCATGGCGCACTCGAACCAAGCGGCGACATCGGCAAGGATCGGACAACCATTTACCCCAGAATTCCATTCGACGGCGGCAAACCGATCTTCAACGGGCCTAGCAAAGGTGTTGGAGACGGCCTTCTGCGTTTCCGACAGCACATTGATGGCAAAGTGCTTCGAGCTCGTCATGGCCGCGAAATTACGCGAGGTCTTGGCAAGGCAGACGAGAAGAAGCGGCGGATCGAGCGAGACCGATGTGAAGGAATTGGCTGTAAAGCCGAGCGGCAGACCCGCCTGATCGCGTGCGGTGACGACCGTCACACCGGTCGGAAATGCGCCGAAGGCGTCACGCAACGCCCGTGGATCGAAATCTTGTGTCGTCATCTTGCGTCCTCCCCGCATGAAAGCCACTCGGCAAGCAGCTCATTGACGATTTCAGGCGCCGTCAGGTTCACCATATGGCGGTGGCCTTCGACGATGCGCGCCCAGCCTTTGGGTGCAGCCGCAGCCATCTGCTCCGCCATCCGCGGCGTCGAATTCGGATCGTCCGAACCCGTCAGGAACAACGCAGGTGCTCCGACATCCGGCCAGCGATCGGCATAGGTCTCATCACCGCCGGCAAAAGCCGCATAGGCAGTGGCATAAGCTTTCGGATCCACAAGGCCCAACCAGGTCCGCGTGAGCTCCCGCGCGACTCCACTTTGAGCATCATCGCCGAACCAACGCAGCAGCGGACCTTCCTTGTCGACACCTGAAATCGGTATTGCGGCTGCGCGCGCCAGCACGGCCGCCTTGGCCTCGGGATCGCGCCGATAGACACCATTGAGATAGGCGACCCGCTTGATCCGCTTACCGAAGGTGGCGGCAGCCCCTCCTGCAACGAGCGCACCCATCGAATGGCCGGCAACATTGACCTTGCCGAGTTCCATCTCATCAAGAAAACCACCGAACCAGGCGACGAAGGCTTCCAGCTTGCTGCCGGAGGGCAAACCAACGCTTTCCCCATGGCCCGGCATATCGACGGCGATGACGCGCTGGCTACGAGAAAAAACCTCGATCTGTGGCATCCAAGCTTCAAGCCGCATGCCGACGCCGTGGATCAGAACCAGTGGCTCGCCTTTGCCGACCTCATGATAGGCCGTGCCGACTGCCGTGTGTTTGCGGAGCAAACCTTCCGTCTTCAGATGATCGGGCTTGCTCTGGTCCATGGTTTCCATCGCCGGCATCCAGACATCCGATCCTTACACGCCGGCCGGATTGGAGGCGTCCTGCCCCAGATCCTTGAGGTCTTGGTAACGATCGCCGATGCGATGGTGCGGCCGCCCACCGACGGAGGCGCCGAGAGCCACGACGATCTCATCGGCGGCAGGCGCATCGGGGACCGACGTCTGGATCGTCAGATAATGCGAACGACGGCCTTCATCATTCTTGTCCATCAGCGGGATCATGATCGGTGCATTGGCCGGTCCGCGCGTGTTGCAGAAAGCGAGATAGGATTTGGCGCCGACGGCATGGCGATAGTGATTGCCGAACCGCAGGGTGTGGATCAGCGCGGATGCATGTTCGATTTCGCCATCGAGACCGACGACGGCCGATTTGCCATAGGCTTCGACCGCCTCGCCCGATCCGACCGCATCGATGATCATCTTGGTGAGCAATTCACCGAGAACAGGCGCAGCGGCATGAATCTCGGGCTTCAGATCCGCAACGAAGCCGCGGCCGGCCCAGGGATTTTTGACGATCGCGCAGGCCGAAAAGAGCTTCAACGGCGTCACTGCCGCCTTCCCCCCTTCGACAAGCGTCGTTTCGATCTGCAGGACGGTTTTTCGGATTTGAAGGCCCACGGCTCACTCCCATCTAGGATTATGTATGATGGTATGCCATAATATAAGACTGTCAAGCATCTTTAAGCGACCGGACTGAAAAACCTGCCGCACATCAGAAATGACCAGTTATATCAGCGCCTTATCGATAGCAGCGACAAGCGATGCCTGTCGTCGCATATCTTCACCTGTCAATATTCCGCTTTTGTATTCATTATTATGGTATACCGTCACCCTGAAGGCGTGGGAGAGTCAACCCGCTTCACCAGGCAAACGATAATGTGATGAGGTGTGACGCCCACCGGTATCGTCCGGCGTCCTGCAAGTCGGCCCCTCACACCGCGGGAATTTCGCCGGCGTTACCCTTGGCGGACGATAGCGCCGATTGCATTGACGACAATGCGCGCGGCGGTCAGGGCCGAAAGGCCATCGATATCGGCGGGAGGATAGAGCTCCACCAGATCAAACCCCGCGATGTCAGCCCGCCGGCCTAGGCCGGCGATCAGGTCGATGACCTGCGTATAGGTGAGACCGCCGGGGGTCCGCGCCGCCACGCCCGGCATGATGCCGGGATCGATGCTGTCGCAGTCCAGGGTCACGACGACTCGAGCTCCCTCCGGAATATGCCGAAGAGCGGCTTCGACCCCTTGGGCGTGGATCTCGCGGGCCGTGACAAAGCAGCTGCCATAGCGCAGTGCCGTCTCGACATCCGAAGGACGGGCGCTGCCGACGCTGCGCAGACCGACCTGCACCATTCCGGCGACATGTGGCATCTCGCTTGCCCGCCGCATCGGGCTTGAATAACCGTAGCGCTCGCCATGCAACTCGTCGCGCCAGTCGATATGGGCATCGATCTGCAAGATCCAGACCGGCCCCTCATCCGCAAAGCCGGCGATGAAGGGGATCGTGACGGAACAATCGCCGCCAAGCAGGATCGGCACGGCCGGCAATGCCAGGATCTCGCGCGTCTTTTCCTGAATCCGATCGCGGTTGCCGGCATTGTCGTGCATGACAGTCTCGATGTTTCCGGCATCGACGCAGCAAGCTGGCTTGCCGTCGAACAGCGGACCGCCGAGATCGAAATCCCAGTGTTCGATCAGCCCGGCATCCTCCCCGCTGGCGTCCCGGATTGCCCCGGCCGACAGGGCATGGCCGCTGCTGTCCTTGCCGGGATAGGTGCTGCCGTGACCGGCGCCGAAGATCACCACATGCGGCAGACGACCATCGTCAAAGCGGTCCGGGAAGCCGAGAAAGGAAGAGGAAGCCGTCATCTTCATGGCCTTGGCGAAAAATCAATCGATCGGCTGCCGCCCGGAAAGCACGGCCTGGGCGATGGCGCTTGCACTGGTGACATGATCCATCGCCGCCTGATAGGCACCATCGCCGTCACCACGCCTGATAGCATCGACGATACGCGCCATCTGCGCAGGCCCTTGAACATCGCGATTTTGCGTCTTGATCGTCATGGAGCGCAGGTGATTGATGCGCACGGTCAGAAGGTTGACGACGCCCCAGGCGACATGGCGGTCGACCATGCTGAACAGCGTCTGATAGAAGGACGATGTATGGGCGAGCACGCCGGCCATATCCTTCTCGCGGTAGCTATGCCTTATGTCCTCGAGCGACTTGTCCAGGGCATCGGCGATCGCGGGATTGTTCTGCTCGGCGCAAAGCCGTGCCGCCATCCCTTCGAGTGCGGCACGGATCTCGTAGATCTGCTTGGCTTCGTCATGATTGAGCTGGGCGACGATCGGTCCCTTGTTCGGAAGATTGGCGACGAGGCCTTCGGATTCGAGATGGCGCAGGACCTCGCGCACGATCGTGCGGCTGACGCCGAGCTGCGCGCAAAGATCGCGTTCGACCAGGCGGTCGCCCGGGCGGAAATAGCCGTTGATGATCGCCTCCCGCACCTTGTCGAGGGCGAGCTCCCGCAACGTCTTCGTCGGACGCTCCACGCGAATTGCGGCGCCCTGCGCATCATCATTCATTTCCGCACCCTCGATCTTCGGATACCATAATATGGCCTACCAAAATCATCTATTGTCGAAATGAAGTCAATGCAGCAGACCCCCCGTCAGAGCAAGGCTTGTTCTTGAATGCCGAAATGCTCCTTCAACACCTTCCAGCCTTTCGGCGTCACGTCAACGGCGCGGGACGACGGCGCCCGCCGGATGCAACCCTCCGCGAAGAGGAGGTTGGTCAAATGAACGCCAAGGAGTCCGGCAAGATGATGTTCTCTCTCCGTCCAATCGAGGCATTGCCGGGCAAGCCCGTAGCGCGTGGGTCTGATGCTTGCCGTGTTCATGCCCATGCAGTCGAACCACTTCGCACCATCAGGCGTAAGTTCGAACCGCTTCTTTTCGGCCGCGACAAGGAACCCCTTCTCCAATAACCCATGAGTCACGGCGATCCCGACCCGGCCGGCCAGATGATCATAGCAGCAGCGCGCAAACCGAAGCTTCTGCGCATCCCGGGTCAGTGGCTTTCTTCGCACCGATTCCGCCGGACTGATCGAGGCCAGGGTCTCGAGCGCCAGCGCGACATGGGAACCGGCGAGACGATAGTATCGATGCCTCCCCTCGGTTTCCACGGCCAGCAGCCCGCCGGCCAACAATTTGCCAAGATGGGAACTGGCCGTCTGTGCCGTCACGCCGGCAGCGTAGGCAAGCTCGCCCGCTGGCCGCGCCCGACCATCGAGGAGCGCCGACAGCATGGCGGCCCGCGTGGGATCGGCAATCAGAAAGGCAACGGCTGCTATATTCGGCTGGGTCGTCATGTCTAGGTCTCTTCATATCAGGCTGCACCATAACACCGAAATAGTTCGCATGCTTCGACACGTATCGAAGCATTGGAGCAGATTGCCATCCTAGACTGACCGCTCAAGCAATTGCCGCGGAACCGACCCATGACAAAGACCATCCTCGCCTTTTTCACCGACACCCATCTCGGCCAGAAGCTGGTCACCAAGACCGAAATTGCCGGCGACAAAATGGGCTATGAAGAGACGCCGCAAGAGCACGAGCACCACCTCCGCTTGGTCCTCGACGACATCGCTCGCAAGGGCATTTCCAGGGTCGTCTTCGGCGGCGATATCGGCACCGCACATTCGGTCGGCAGCTTTTTCGAACTCCTGCGCGCTTATGCCTTCGATGTGTCGCTCATCCTCGGCAATCACGATACTTACGGCAATGTCGCGCCGGACTACGACATGGGCGGCAGTACCGTGGCAGGGAAACTGTGCTACTCGCAGCAAGATCCGCATTTGAAACGGATTTTCCTCGATACGTCCGACAACGCCGTCGGCGACGGCCAGAGCAAGTGGCTCGCCCGCGAACTCAAGGGTGTGAAGCGGGCCGCGATCTTTCTGCATCATCCGATCCTGCCGCTCGACACGCCGATAGATAGAACCGGAGCAGCCCTGCGCGATCGGGACGAGGTCAGATCGCTTCTGATCGGCATGGATTGCCGGATATCCCTGTTCTGCGGTCACTACCACATGATCGACGAAGCCCGGGAGGCAAACATCAGACAATATGTCTCGCCAGCGGTCTCCTATCAGATCGTCAAGCATTCCGAACGTCTCGAGGCCGATACGGGGACATTCGGCTATCGTATTCTAGAGATGGACGAAGAAGAGATCAAAACGCAGGTCGTCTTGTTTTCAAAGACCTAACGCGCGAATGTCTTACCGCGCCACTTCGCGGCAACAGGGGGAAAAAGCACTTCACTTCAGAGCGATGACGCTATATCGTATCGAAGCGCTGCGGAATCGCCAGCTGATTTGAAGATATCACGATGAGCGTGCTTCTCTCTCCAGAACTCATGGTTTGTGGCATTGAGGAGTTGCCCGCTCAACGCGCGCGAAACGTTAGCCACGTGCTTTCCCTCCTCGGCATATCCCGAGCTCGATGAATACTTCGATGAAGGGCACCTCGATGGAGGTTTGCGGCGGCGTGGTCTATGCCGTCAACACAACCTTCAGCGTCTTTGCGACGGCGGACTATCGGTTCGATGTCAGCGGCGAACATCAGCGAACGTTCCAGGGCAATGTCGGACTGCGAGTGAAGTGGTAAGGACGACCGGCGTCGACTGAGTTTCTCCGGCCGCCGCGCAAACCCGCCATCAATGCGTCAGCTGGCCAACCGGTGCGAGCAAGCCCATCTTGCTGCCGACCCCATCAATGCGTGGGGGCCGGCTCTGCTTCTGTTTCCGGCGCATCCTTCTTGTGATGATCGGCTGCGAGCAGCATATAGACCGCGGGCACGACGAAGAGCGTGAACAGCGTTCCAATGGCAAGACCGGCGGCGATCACCAGGCCCATGTTGAAGCGGGCGACAGCTCCCGCTCCGGTCGCCAGTATCAGCGGCACGACGCCGAGAACCATGGCGCCCGTCGTCATCAGGATCGGCCGCAAGCGGATGCCGCAGGCACCTTCGATCGCCTCGCGCTTGGTCTTTCCCTCGGCCTGCAGCGTGTTTGCCACCTCGACGATCAGAATGCCGTGCTTGCTGATCAGCCCCATCAGCGTCACCAACCCCACTTGGGTATAGATGTTCATCGACGCGCCGCCGACGCCGAGGCTGATGAAGGCAAGCGCGCCTGCGATCGACATCGGCACCGACACGAGGATGATGAAGGGATCTCGGAAACTGTTGAACTGCGCCGAAAGCGCCAGGAACACGATGATCAGGGCGAGCGCGAATGTGGTCGCCATGCCGCTCGATTCCTGCACGTATTGACGCGACTGCCCGCCATAGTCGACCGAGTAGCCCTGCGGCAACGTCCGTGCCGCAATCGACTTCAGCGTATTGAGCGCATCGCCGACGGCGACGCCCGGCGCCGGCACGCCGGAGATGGTGGCCGAATTCAATTGCTGGAAGTGCGCGACCGAACGCGGTGTCGCCTGGAGTTTAGCCGTCGCGATCGCCGAAAGCGGGATCTTGTTACCGTTCACGTTCGCGATCGGATAGTTCATGATCTGATCGATGGTCTGGCGCGACCGTTGCTCGACCTGCGGGATGACCTGATACGAGCGGTTGTCGATACTGAAATAGTTGACATAGCCGCCGCCCAGCATGGAGGCGAGCGCCGAACCGACATTGTTCATGGACAGGCCGAGGGCCGAGGCCTTGCTGCGGTCGATCTGGATCGAATATTGCGGGTTATCGACGTAAAGATCCTTCGTCAGGAAGATGAACTCGCCCGACTTCTGCGCCTCCTGCAGGAAGGCAGTGGATACCTCGTTGAGTTGCTCGAAGCCGCTGGTGCTGCCGATGGCGAACTGCACGGGCAGACCGCTGGCGCCGGGCAGCGGCGGTATCTGGAAGACGACGGACTGTCCGCCAGCGATCTTTGCCAGATCGGCCTGCACCAGTGGCTGCAGCTGATCGGCCGTTCTCGTGCGCTGGTCCCAGGGCTTCAGCACCATGCCCTCAAAGGATGTGCCCGGCACTTCGACCTGCAGGGTCTTGTCGGTTTCGGGGAAGCTGCGGAAGATCTTGGTGACCTGGTTGGAATTGAGCAGCTTTTGCTGAAGCGTTGCGTTGGGAGGGTTCGTCACCTGCGCGGCCAGGAAGCCCTGGTCTTCGTTGGGAGCCAGCTCGGTCTTGGCGCTGGTATAGAGGAAATAGATGCTGCCAAGCACGATCACGGCAAAGACCAGTGCCACCGGCACAGTATTCAGGCTGCCGTGCAGCATGCGCACATAGGGCCGATGGATTTCCGAAAAGCGGCGGTCGATGAAGTCTGAGATACGCTCTTCCCAGCCGCTGCGATCGGTCAGGTGCGGCTTCAGGATGCGCGAGCACATCATTGGCGTCAGCGTCAGCGCAATGATCATGGACACGGTAACGGCACCGACCAAGGTGAAGGCGAATTCCGTGAACAACGCGCCCGTCAGGCCGCCCTGGAAACCGATCGGCACATAGACGGCGATCAGCACGACCGTCATGGCCAGGATCGGCCCGACGAGTTCATGCGCCGCGTCCAGCGCCGCCCGCATGGGTGTCGATCCCTCTTCGATGTGACGGTTGACGTTCTCGACCACGATGATGGCATCGTCGACGACGAGGCCGATCGCCAGAACCAGGGCAAGCAGCGTCAAAAGATTGATCGAGAAGCCGAAGATCAGCATCATCGCGAAAGTGCCGACCAGCGACAGAGGTATGGCGACGACGGGAATGGCGACCGATCGTGGCGAACCGAGAAAGGCGAAGACCACGAAAATGACGATCACGAGAGCCTCGACCAGGCTCTTTACGACCTCATCGATGGAAGTGGTAACGAAGGTGCTGGAATCGTATACGATGTAACCTTCGAGCCCCTGCGGCAATTGCTGCTGAATACCCGGAAACACCGCACGTACGCCGGCGATCACGTCGAGCAGGTTGGCTGTCGGGGCGATCTGGATGCCCATGAATACGCCGTCCTGCCCATCGAAGCCGATCTGGACGTCGGGATTCTGGGACCCGAGGGCAACGGTCGCGACATCCTTCAGCCGCACGATCGTGCTACCGATCTGCTTGACCACCATTTCCTTGAATTCATCCGCAGAATGCAGGTCGGTCTGCGCCGTCAGCACCGTCTGAGTCATCTGGCCGCGCGTGGTGCCGATGCCGGAGATATAGTTGTTGGCGCCAAGCGCGGTCCAGACATCGCCGGCCGACAGGCCGTAGGCGGCAAGCTTGTCCGGCTGCAGCCAGGCTCTCAAGGCGAACGTTCGCGCGCCGAGGATTTCGGCCGTCTGAACGCCGTTGACCGCCTGCAATTTCGGCTGAACGACGCGCGTCAGATAATCGGTGATCTGGTTGCTGGCCAGAACGTCGCTGCGAAAGCCGATATACATGGCGTCGATCGACTGGCCGATGGAAACCGTCATGATCGGCTGCTGCGTGCCCGTGGGCAGCTGATTGAGAACGGAGGATACCTTGGCGTTGATTTCGGTCATCGCCGCATCGGCACTATAGTTGAGCCGCAGGTTGACGGTGATCGTCGACGTACCGCTGGTACTCGTCGAGGTCATGTAATCAATGCCGTTGGCCTGCGCGATGGCGTTTTCAAGCGGTGTCGTGATGAAGCCGGCGATGACGTCCGGCGCCGCACCGGGATAGGTGGTCGTTACCGTGACGACGGCATTCTGGGTCTGCGGATATTGCCGCACGGTGAGCGAACGGAACGACTGGTAGCCGATCACGATAATCAACGCGCTGACCACCAGTGCAAGAACGGGGCGCTTGATGAAGATATCTGTGATATTCATCGCCACACCTCAGTTGGGATTTGCCGGGTTCGCATTGGGATCGTTCGACGGCTGCACCTCATTGTTGATGATGACAGGTGAGCCGTTATTGAGTTTCAGCTGGCCGGAGGTCACCACCACTTCGCCCGCGTTCAACCCTTTGGTCACCGAGATCTGGTCGCCCCGGGCCTGTCCCGTGCTGACGAACTTCTGATTGGCGACCAGCTGCGGCTTGCCATCCACGCCATTGCCCTTGTCGGTCACCACATAGACGACGTTGCCGTAAGGGTTGATGGTGACGGCTGTCTGCGGCAGGGAGATATATTCCTTCGGCTCCCCGACCACCACCGTTATGTTGCCGAACATGCCGGGCAACAGCTTGCGGTCAGGATTGGGGAAGGTTGCCCGGATGGTGATGTTGCGGCTCTGGGTATCGACGAGCGGGCTGATCGCGGTGATCTTGCCGTCGAACGTCTGGTTGCCGTAGGCATCGACCGTCGCCGTCACCGCTTGGCCGACCTTCAGCTGCGACAGAGCCTGTTGCGGCATCGAAAAATCGAACTGGATCGGATCGAGCGACTGCAAGGTCACCACGGCGGTTCCCGCCGATAGATACTGGCCGAGGCTGACCAGCCTGATGCCCAGATGGCCATCGAAGGGCGCGCGGATCGAATATTGATCGATCAACGCTTGCTGCGACGCGACCTGCGCCTGCGCCGCCTTCCATGTCGCCAGATCGCTATCGACCTGGCTTTGCGCGATGGTGTTCGCCTTGATCAGCCTGGAATCGCGATCATAAGCGATCTGCGCATTGGCCATCGTCGCCTTGTATTGTTCCAGCGTCGCGATCTGCTGATCGGCAAGCAGCTGCACGATGAGATCGCCCTTCTTGACGTCCTGGCCATCCTCGAAGCCGATCTTCTGGACGATGCCCTGGACCTGCGCCGAAAGATTGGCGCCTTCGACGGCATTGAAGCTGCCGATCGACTGCAGTGTCGTCTGCCACGGGCTCATCGCCGCGGTGATTGTCGAGACTGTCTGCGGTGGCGACTTGAGATTAGCCAGATAGGCCGCAATCATGCGGTTCTTGAATGCCTGGAAGCCGAAGATCCCGCCAAGGATCAGGCCTATGATGATCAGCATGATTATCATGCGTTTTATCATGAGTGGTAACTCTACTCTTCGGGAACAGGTCGGGAGGAATTCTGATGGCGTCGGCGCGACGGGATTTCACGGCAATCCTCCCAGAAACCCGCCGGCGCCGAAGCAGTCGCAAGCACATGGCAGCCTGCGGCCAATCTTTGCGTGGAAAGCGACTTTTGTGGGGACTGGCAGGTTCGATCAGCCAAATTCCTTGGCCAAGGCGTTCATCACACGGTCGTGCACGTCGCCCGCTGAGGACGGCGGTGACCTTGCAATGATTCCAGCTGGCGGCGTTCAGTGCGGCCATACTCTGCAAACCTCACCAGTCAACCGCCATTGGCCTGCCTCTGCATTCGATCAAGGATAAGTTGTTATTATCCGATCCACAACAGCCGATTTCATATGCCAGAATGCATATTTAATGGAGTCTTGAATAAAAGCAATCATGGCCCCGCGCACGACAGCCATCCCAAATCACCATGGCATCGGCGACCATGGGATGGGATACGCGCCGGGCAAGCCGTTTCAATCCTCAGCCACGCCGGGCCGCGTCGATCGCCGCCACATCGATCTTCTTCATGGTCATCATCGCATCGAAAGCGCGCTTGGCCTGATCGCCGCCCTCGCGAAGCGCTTCCATCAGAATACGCGGCGTGATCTGCCAGGAGACGCCCCATTTGTCCTTGCACCAGCCGCATTCGCTTTCCTGGCCGCCATTACCGACAATGGCGTTCCAATAGCGATCCGTCTCTGCCTGATCTTCGGTATAGATCTGAAACGAAAAGGCTTCATTGTGCTTGAACACCGGGCCGCCATTCAAGCCGACGCAGGAAACACCCGCGACCGTAAACTCGACGACCAGCACATCGCCCTGCTTGCCCTCCGGATAGTTTCCCGGCGCGCGGATGACGGTGCCCATGGCGCTATCTGGAAAAGTCTCGACGTAAAACTGGGCGGCGGCCTCTGCATCCTTGTCGTACCACAAGCAAATCGCATTCTTTGCCATTATTCCGGTCCTCCTGCTCTCCATTTCCCGGTTATTGAAATAGGCACGCAATCGCATTTCGCCACCCTCTTCGACGCCATTTCCGCTGGGCAATGACCGGTTTCCTGTCGTAGCCTCTACATCCGGCGGTCGCGAAGGCTCAGCCATGTCCGGATCGCCCGCGCTGATGGCTAGGCCGCGGAAGAGAGGCGTCTTTCCAGCCCGAAAGCCGATTGGAGTTCACGATGCTAGTCAACATAAGCGGGTGGCCGGGCGTTGGTAAGTTGACGACTGGGCGCGAGTTGCAGGCAATCCTCGGCGGAAAGCTACTCGACAACCACACTATTTTGAATGTCGGGCGCGCTTTGGCCGAAGGCGGGACAGCAGAATATTACGATTTGGTCCGCGCCGTCAGATCTCTCGCCTTCGCGGCAATTTTGAAACTGCCGTCAGATCTGCCCGTCATTTTGACAAGCGTTGTTGCCCGCGGAGGATCAAGCGGATTTCTTGAGGAAAATTGGCAAGCGATCATCGATCTCGCGCAAGCGCGAAATTGCCCGCTCTTCTCCGTTACGCTGACGTGCTCACCCATCGAGAATGCTCGCCGCATCGTCAGCGAAGATCGCGGCAACCGCGGAAAAAGTCGAAAGGCAGAGATCTTAAATAAGCTTGTCGTCGAGCGCTCGCTTTTCGACGATGGAGCAACACATAGAACGACCATCGATAACACAGCCTCATCTCCCCCGGAGACTGCGCAACATATTCAAGACTGGATTAAGAGTTTCCCATTAAGTTCTTAGGTCATGATCGGCCACTACGTTCGGTTCAGCCTTCCAGCACCATGTCGGCTTGCCGCTCGCTTCGTGAAGCATTCGGATATGGAAGGCGAAATCATATGAGGAACACCGGATCGCAGATCGAAACGTCAAGACTGCTGCTCCGCCCGTCGCTTCTGTCCGATACCCCCGCCCTGTTCGAATTTCTCGGCGACCAGCAAGCCATGAGGCACACTCATGTGGACGCGACACCTGCCGCCTGCCGTCGCAGGATCGCCGTTCATGAATGGCGGCGTCGACGCGACGGATATGCACCCTGGACGGTGATCAGGAAGGATGATGCAAAAATCATCGGCTGGGGCGGCCTATACGACGATCCGTTTGAACCAGACTGGGGATGCGAAATCGGATATTTTTTCCATCGAGATGCCTGGGGATGCGGATATGCATCGGAATTGGTCACGACGGCGTTGCAGCTGGCAGACCGGGAACTGCAGATTCGAGAGGTCCGCGCCTTTGCCCATCCTGAAAATGCAGCCTCAAGGAAAATCTTGGAGACCGCAGGCTTCAGAATGATTCGCTTCGTTCCGGAGATGAACCGCCTTC
Source organism: Rhizobium pantanalense (assembly GCF_030182525.1). NCBI lineage: Bacteria > Pseudomonadati > Pseudomonadota > Alphaproteobacteria > Hyphomicrobiales > Rhizobiaceae > Rhizobium > Rhizobium pantanalense. Next base: position 80,199 of record NZ_JAQJCH010000012.1, on the reverse strand, counting down.
TCCTTTCCAGACCCAGACGCGAAGATGACACGGCCAACCGGAGCCGATGAAAAGTACGTCTTCTGTCGAGAACGCATGGCGGGCAAAGTTTACACATGCTCGCAGCACAAAGAAATAATATGACTTTTTTTCTCTTGTTTGTGACCGGGCGACAAGGCTATATCGCGCGGACGCTTTCGTCCGATCGCGTTGACAATAGCCACCGGGATATATTCGTGACCATATTGAAATCAGTTTTGACCATTTCAGCTCTTTGCGCCGCGCTCGCCTTTGCCGCAACGGCAGCTTCTGCCGCCTCCACCAGCTATCCGTTGACCATCGACAATTGCGGCACCAAGGTCACGTTCCAGAAGGCTCCGGAGCGTGCAATAGGGCTCGGGCAGAACAGCGCCGAAATTCTTCTCCTGCTCGGCCTCGAAAACAAAATGGTCGGCACCGCCTTCTGGCCCAACAAGGTTCTGCCACAGCTTGCGGAAGCCAATTCCAAGGTCAAGCTGCTGACGGTCGAGTTCCCGACCTTTGAATCGATCCTCTCGGAAAATCCTGACTTCGTCACCGCCGCGCTGCCGACCCTGATGGGACCGAGCAGCAAGGTGGCAAAGCGCGAGGACTTCGAAAAGTTCAATATTCCCACCTATGTTTCCCCCAGCATCTGCCCGGCCCAAGGCGCCTCTCAGGACAAATACGGCAATGCCGCCCGTAGCCAGATCTGGAACATGAGCACGCTCTACCAGGAAATCGACGAACTCTCGCAGATTTTCGATGTCCGCGACAAGGGCCAGGCGCTGATCGCGGATTTCAAAAAGCGGGAAGAGGCACTGCGCGCAAATGCGCCGAAGGATGGCAAGAAGCTCTCCTATGTCTTCTGGTTTTCCAGCCCGTCGCCATCCGCGGATGCCTATGTCGGCGGAAAAAACAGTCCCTCGGGTTATATCGCCGACCTGCTTGGCGGCCGCAATGCCATTACCACCGAAGCGGAGTGGCCGACACTTGGCTGGGAGAGCATCATAGCCGCCAACCCCGATGTCATTGTCGTTGCCAGCCTTGATCGCAATCGCTGGGAGCTCGACAAGCCGGAAGCCAAGATCAAGTTCCTCACCACAGATCCTGCCGTCAGCCAGCTAGCCGCGGTCAAGAACAAGGCAATCGTCGTCATGGACGGCCAGGCCATGAACCCGACCATCCGGACGATCTATGGCGCAGAGCAGGTCGCCCAGCAGCTGAAGGCACTTGGTCTTCTGAAGTGACCGACACATATCGAACCCTGAGGCAGCTCGCCATCATCGGCCTGCTGCTTTTTGCCTCTCTCGCGGCGATCGGCCTGACGATCGGTGTCAGCGTCGGCATCGGCGACCTGCCGATCCCGCTTTCGACGACCTTCTACGCCATCACCAACAGGCTGGGATGGACGGGGATCGAACTTAACCGCATCCACGAAACGGTGATCTGGGACTATCGCCTCAGCCGGGCGCTCGTGGCCGCTTTCTGCGGAGCGGGCCTGGCGCTCTCAGGCGCGATCATGCAGTCGCTCCTTCGCAACCCGCTTGCCGAACCCTATGTGCTCGGCATCTCGGCGGGCGCTTCGACCGGCGCGGTCGCGATCGTCATACTCAACATCGGTGCTGGAGCGGTTTCCCTTTCGGCTGGTGCCTTTGCCGGCGCATTCGCGGCCTTCTTTTTCGTCGCTCTGCTTTCAAACGGCACGCGAGGCGGCGCCGACCGCACGATCCTTGCCGGTGTTGCCGCCTCCCAGCTGTTCAACGCTGCGACATCTTATATCGTGACGACATCGGGAAACGCACAGCAGGCGCGGGATGTGATGTTCTGGCTGCTCGGCAGTTTCGGTGGCGTCCGCTGGCCGGAATTCATGCTGGTTGCGACCATTGTCGGTTTCGGACTCGCGGTCTGTCTGCTCTATGCGCGCGTGCTGGATGCGTTCGCCTTTGGTGATGAGGCCGCCTCGTCTCTCGGCGTCAATGTCGGGCAGGCGCGGATCTGGCTCTTCGCGCTGACTGCGATGATGACTGCGACGATCGTCAGCATGGTGGGATCGATCGGCTTCGTCGGTCTCGTCGTGCCGCACGCGGCCCGCTTCTTCGTCGGCCCGCTGCATATCCGGCTGCTGCCGGCCTGCGCCATTGTCGGAGCGATCTTCATGGTGCTGGCGGATATCGCCTCGCGCGCGCTCATCCCGCAGCAGGTTCTGCCGATCGGCGTGGTCACGGCGCTGGTGGGCGTTCCCTTCTTCTCCATTATTCTCTACCGGTTCCAGCGCGCATCATGAGCATCAAGGCCGACAACATCACCTGGAAAATCGGCACAAAGACCGTCCTCGATGGCGTCTCGTTCGAGGCACCCGCAGGCAAGATGCTCGGCCTGCTTGGACCGAACGGCTCCGGCAAGACCTCGCTCCTACGTCTGCTTGCCGGATTGAAACGGCCGAATTCCGGTCGCATCACGCTCGAACGGAAGGATCTGCAGCGGATGTCCCGCCGTTCGATCGCAAGGCGCGTCGCCTTCGTCGAGCAGCACAGCACCACCAACGCCAATCTCAAGGTCATCGATGTCGTGAAGCTCGGCCGGTTTCCGCATCGCTCGATGTTTTCCGGCTGGACGTCGGCAGATGACGAGGCGGTCGAAGATGCTCTCGCACGCGCCGGCATGAGAGAGAAACGCAACGACCGATGGCAGAGCCTGTCGGGTGGCGAAAAGCAGCGCGCCCACATCGCACGCGCCTTGGCACAGGCGCCGAAGGAACTGATCCTCGACGAGCCGACCAACCATCTCGATATCCAGCATCAGATCAGCCTGATGCGGCTGGTTGCCGGCCTGCCGGTCACCAGCATCATCGCTCTTCACGATCTCAATCATGCCGCCATGTTCTGCGATGAATTGATTGTCATGCAGCAAGGCAGGATAGTCGCCTCCGGCACCCCGGAAGCCGTGCTGACCGAAGATCTGCTGAGAAACGTCTTTACTGTCGAGGCAAGGGTCGAAGCCTCTCCTCACCACTCCCGGCCGCATATTCACTATCTGCGATGAGGTAATCCGGAACCGCCCCCTGATTGCCCTTGCTTCACCATGGAACCGAGCGCATCTTTCGCGATAAGCTCGACGGGCTCGAGCGTTTCGAAGGGCATCGCAAGGCGCCGATCCTGGACATGCGGCGGATGGGGGAAGACATGACAGACAGGCTCAAGGGCAAGATCGCCATCATTTCGGGGGGCGCCACCGGCATGGGCGGTGCGGCCTCGCGCCTGTTCGCGGCCGAAGGCGCGAAGGTCGCGGTCATCGACAGAAATGGCGACGCGGCGGCTGAGACCGTGCGCGAAATCCGCGATGCCGGCGGCATCGCGGATCATTGGGTTGCCGATGTTTCGGATGAAGCGGCCGTCAATGCCGCGGTCAAGGACATCGAGGGCCGCTTTGGCGCCGTGACCGTACTGTTCAACCATGCCGGCACCATCGTCATCAAGCCGTTCCTCGAAACGACGCTCGAGGAATGGGAGTGGCTGCACGGCGTCAACGTCCGCTCGATGTTCCTCATGACCAAGGCGGTGCTGCCGGGCATGATCGCCGCCGGCGGCGGCTCCATCGTCTGCACCTCGTCGATCTCCGCCGTCGCGGCGACCCCGATGGAGGTGCTCTATGACACGACGAAGGGAGCGGTGCATATGTTCGCCCGCGCCATCGCCGTCGAGTTCCGCGATCGCAATATCCGCTGCAACGCCGTCTGTCCCGGTTTCATCCGCACGCCGCACGGGCTGCGCGAGGTCGCGGAGCTGCAGGCTCTCGGCGTCGATGTCTCGGATGCGGCGATCGCGGCCCAGCAAGGGCGCATCGGCGAGCCCGAGGATGTGGCACGCGCCGCTCTCTATCTGGCCTCCGATGAGTCCAACTTCGTCAACGGCATCCACCTCTTCGTCGACAATGGCTTTACCGCCATCTGACAGAAAGGCATCCGCATGCGATCATCCGAGCAAATCGATATTTTTCAATAGGATATGACTGTCAATTTCATGACACCGATGGTAAGGGAGCTTTACGAATGACTTCACTGCCCCGGGTGTCCTTTGAGTACAGCTTGGCAACAGACCGGAATTGACGCGCCGCCGCTGACGGAGAGTGCGCGGGCAGTGCTGCGAACCATTGCGAGCAGCGGCCCCGCGACCAGACCGCAATTGAGCGCGGCGCTGATGTTTTCGAAACCCACCATGTCGGCAGCCGTCAGCGAACTTGAACGGCACGACCTGCTCGCCCCGGCCGGCATCAATCGCGGCTCGGTCGGGCGGACCTCCGTCACCTACGGCCTAGGGCCAAAGGCGGGCTTCGTCATCGGCGTCGATTGCGGCACGACCCATATCAACGCCATTGCCCGCGGCCTTGACGGGACAACACTCGCAACCGTCGAAATGCCGCTTGTCGACAAATCCGCCGATGAACGGTTTCTTCTGATAGAAGACGTCGTTGCACGGTTGCTTTCCCAGTTCGAAGCGCGATCGACGCCATTGCGCGCAATCGCGATCGCCCTGCCGAACATCATTTCCGCGTCGCTGGAGCGAATGTTCGGCCGCGAGACCTTGATACCCGTTCTCGAGCATTTGCAAGCTACCTACGCCGCGCCTGTATTGCTTGAAAACAACGTCAACTGCGCTGCCCTTGCCGAATATCACGAAGGATCGGCAAAACAGTATTCCTTCGTAATCTACATGCAGATCGGCGTGAAGACCGGCATGGGCATCGTGCTGGACGGCAGGCTTTTCCGGGGCTTCAAGGGTGGCGCCGGCGAAATCGGCCACCTGCCCTTTCCATGGTCGGAACACGAACGGCCGAAATGGCAACAGGTGGAAACCTATATGGGGTCCGCGGCCCTTCTCGAGCGCGCCGCAGCAAAATGGCCCGCCGGTGAAGGCGCCCCACCGAAGAGTGCCAGCGAACTTTTTGCCCGCGTGGAGCAATCTCCGACGGCGCGCGCCATGGTCGAGCAGCATGCCCGCGATGTCGGAAACCTCGCTGCCGCCTGCGTCAGCGTGCTCGATCCGCAACTGATCGTGCTGGGCGGCGGCGTCGGGCAGAACCCGCAATTGCTGCCTGGCGTGAGGGATGTGGTGAAGGAATTGTGCTGGCCGGTGGAAGTGGTCAATGGCCAGCTATCGAACCAGGCGACCGTGCTTGGGGCCGTGCGTCTCGCCATCGACTTCGCCATGGCGAGACTTTTGGGAGAGGAAGGCAAGACTGCCTTCCTCTATCCGAGCGCGCTCGCCGTCAATCAAATCAGCATCTGAGCAAGGCTCAGATGTCACGCTTGGTATCGGTCTGACGGTAGCGGAACTCGCAGACCGGCAGGCCGGCATCCTCTGAGAGCGTCGCAATCAGCAACTGTGCGGAAATAGCCTGCAGAATGGCATCGCCAATGCCTTCGGAGAAGGCAGGCACATGGATGACGACGAGATTGTCGGCATCCGCGATATCGGTCCGCGCGGTGATGAGAACCGAGGGAATGCCGAAGCCGGCAAGATCCCGCGCCAGCTTCACCTCGCGACCATTGCCGAACAACAGCACCCCACTATCCCTGTCGTTCGGCTCCATCGGCCCATGGAGAAAGTTCAGCGTATCCCAGTCCTGGGCAGCGACGCGTGCGGCTTCGCGGATCAGGAGCGCGGCATAGCCAGCCGTGCCGAGTGCCGTGCCCGCGCCAACGCAATCGATTGACGTCTTGCCGGCCAGCAACTTGGCGGCCTTGTCGGCCTGAGCGCGCGTTTCGGTCAATACAGCCTCGGCGCGACCTGAAAGTTCCTGCCAATTCGTGCCGGACGGGCGACCGGCCTTGTCGATGAGCAAGGCCACGCTCAGAAGCGATCCGAGATAGCTCGTTGTGTTCGGACCGCTATCCGCGCCGCTCTCGGTTGCGATCATATGCTTCACGACCCGCGAAATCGGCGTGCCGTCCGCCTTGGCGATACCGTAGGAATGGGCGTTGGGACGCAGTTCCATCGCGCGCGCCGGCTCTTCGCTGCGGCCGGAGGCGGAAAAGGCGATATAGGCCTCGCCGGCATCGACCGATGGGTCATAGAGATCGGTACCCGGCAGGGCGAAGGCGCGCAGGCCCTGCGCGCGCATCTGCGCCGCGGCGACGACGGCCGCATAAAGGCTGGCACCGATCCCGACGAGGACCGTCGGTCCACGCCTTACCGGCTCCAGATCGAGGGTTTCCAGCCGCGTGGAGACGGCGCCGAAGCAGGTATTGAGGGCAGCGGGCTGCAATGCGATCGCTTCGCGGTAAGGCACTCTGTCTGTCATGATCATTCCCGTATCTTTGCAAGGAAAGGCGGCCGCGCAAATAACGGCCGCCCGAGGTTTGGCCGATCTCAATCCAGCTTCATGTAGTCGGCGAATCGCGCCGCATCGTTGATGGTGACCTTGTCGAGCTTGTTTTCGCCGAGGCCCCATTTCTCGAAGATCTTGGCATAGGAGCCATCGTCGATCATCGACTGCATGGTGGCCGCCAGCGCATCGCGCAGCTTCGGATCATCCTTGCCTACGAGCATTGCCTGGTAGCCTACCGCATACTGGGTACCGGTCACGAGTTCCAGTTTCTTGTTACCCGCCGGCTGATGCTGGAGGCTGTAGGCCGCTACACCGGTCGTGTCCATGGAAAGGTCGACGCGACCGCTCTGCAAGGCGATCTTGATCTGGTCGTTCGACGGGAACTGCATGACGTTGAGCGGCTTATCGGCCGGGCAGAGCGTCTTCTGCTTGTCGAGAAGCTGAAGCGGGATCGACCCCTGGACCGCGCCGGCATTGAGCCCACAGGCGTCCTTGAGCTTGTGCACGCCCTTCGGATTGCCCTCCAGCACGATGATGCTGGTGCCCTCGAGCATGTAGTTGACGACATCGACGATCTTCTCACGCTCGGCAAAATCGCCGAAGGCGGACATGCCCATATCGAAACGGCCAGCCTGGATGCCGGGAATGATGCTGGCGAACTGCGCCGGCACATCGGTAAATTTTACACCGAGGCGAGCGCCCATCTCATCGCGCAGTTCGCGTTCGAGGCCGATGATCGTCTTGTTGTCCTCGCCGTAGAAATCGTAGGGCGGTGTCTGCGGTTCCGTGCCCACCTTGATCTCGCCCGAAGACTGGATCTTTTCGGGCAGCATGGCGTGCAGTTTCTGGTCCACACCCTCAGCCCAGGCCGTGGAGTTCGCAAGCATAGTCGCCAAAGCGAGCGTGATTGTCAGTTTGGTCTTCCCTGTCATTGTCATTCCCCTTTTTTCGTGGTGCACGTGAAGGACGTGCGGCCTCATCGCGGTGCCTGCCGTCAGTGCATCCGTCTCAAAAACGCCTGGGTTCTTTCCTGTCGCGGATTGTCGAGGACTTCGCCTGCCGGCCCTTCCTCGACGACGATGCCCTGATCCATGAATACGATCCGATCGGCGACATCACGGGCGAAGGAGAGTTCGTGCGTCACCACGATCATCGTCATTCCGTCCGCCGCGAGCTTGCGCATCACATTCAGCACCTCGCCGACGAGTTCGGGATCGAGTGCGGATGTCGGCTCGTCGAAGAGCATCAGCTTCGGGTTCATCGCCAGCGCCCGGGCGATCGCCACGCGCTGCTGCTGGCCACCGGAGAGCTGATAGGGATAGGCGCTGCCGCGGCCTTCGAGATCCACCATCTTCAGGAGCTCTCGTGCTCTAGATACCGCCTCCTCGCGCGACTTTCCGCGATTGAGGATCGGCGGCTGAGAAATGTTCGTCAGCACGTCCTGGTGGGCGAAAAGATTGAAACGCTGGAACACCATGCCGATGTCGCGCCGCTGCACGGCCAGTTCCTTGCCGCTCATCTCGTGCAAGGCATCGCCCCGCTCGTGATAGCCGATCAACTGGCCGTCGACGAGAATGCGGCCCGCTGTCATTCGTTCCAGGTGGTTGATGCATCTGAGGAAGGTCGATTTCCCACTTCCCGAGGGACCGAGCAGGCAGACGACCTCGCCCTTGTCGACGGAGAGATTGATGCCCTTCAGCACTTCCAGCGAACCGAAGGATTTGTGGACGTCGATCGCCTGGACGAGGGCTCTTGCCGAGGACGATGTTGCAGGAGCACTCATCCGTTTCTCCCTTCCGCGCCCATGAGGCGCAGGGCGCCTTGCAGGAGGCCGGGCGCCTGGTTCGTGGATTTTCCAAGCCGGCTTTCGATGACGAGCTGGATGGCGGAGGCGATCGTGGTCATCACGAGGTACCAAATGCTGGCAACGATCAGCAGTTCGATGATCAGGAAGTTCCTGGCATAGATATTCTGCGCACGCGTCAGCAGATCCTGGGCAGCGACGACGGAGACAAGAGAGGTCGTCTTCAGCATCGAGATCGTTTGGTTGCCGATCGGCGGGATGATGACGCGAAGCGCCTGGGGAAAGATGATGCGCAGCATCGATTGGACGGGCGTATAACCGAGCGCCTTGGCGGCTTCATTTTGGCCGCTATCGACGGCGAGCAGTCCGCCGCGAATGATCTCGGCCATGTAGGCCGCCTCATTGAGGCTGAGGGCAAGAAGCGCTGCAACGAAAGCGGTGACGATCGAGTTGGTGTCGATATGGATCGATCCGACATCGATACTCGGTATGAAGAGCTGGATGTTGAACCAGAAGATGATCTGGACCAACAACGGCGTGCCGCGGAAGAACCAGATATAGAGGCTTGCGAAACCGGACAGCACCGGATTGGATGCGAGCCGCATCGTGGCAAGGATCGCGCCGGCAACGATGCTGATGATCATCGACAAGACGGTGAACAGGATAGTCAGCTTGATCCCATCCAGGATCGTCTCGTCGAAGATATATTGGGGTATGGCGGACCAGGCGATGTGGCGGCTAGTGGCGACCATGAACGCCAGCAATACGACGACAGCGATCAGCACGACCGCGATCAATCGCTGCCCCCAGTTTCGTGCGGGAATGATTTTTTGGGAGGTCATGCGGCTCTCCAATCATCGGCAGTTTTCAACTCGCCGTCGATATGCGGCGGCGGCAAGGTGGCCGGCAGGTCACCACGGCTGAGCTTGCGGGCGAGCACCATCGCCCCTGCCACCGGCGCCTCGTTGAGAAGGGTCAGCGTCAGATCAGGCTGACGGTCGCCGAGGGCGGTCTTGAAGGCTGCGAGAAGCCGCGGCTGACGGGCAATGACGCCACCGCCGGTGACGACATCGCCACGCGGCGCGCCGCGTTCCAGCAATTGCGCGGTGAGTACGGCAAGTGAGGCACCCGCCTCGGTGATGACCTTATCGGCATATCGCGAACCTGCATCCGCTGCGTCGAATACCAAGGGTGCGAGCCGGCCTATGCCGGCTGCCGATCCGATCTCGCCCAACGCCCGCCCGATCTCGATCGGCGACGATATGCCAAGGGCTTCGATGAGGTTCCGACCGAGAAGATCAAGCGGTTGTCCCTGGTCAAGCGCAAAGCGGATGGTTCGGGCTGCTTCCCGCACAAGACCGCTCGCACTTCCTTCGTCGCCCAGATACCAACCCCAGCCGCCGGATGCGATCATCCTGCGCGCGGCGTTGCGCGAGACCGCAATCGAACCGGTGCCGCTGATAACGGAAATGCCGCTCGACTTGCCTGCCGCCGGCAGCAACAGTTCGGAGTCGTTGAGAACGAGCACGGCGCCGGGCAAGCGCCGGGCAAGCCTTGTTTGCAGCGCAAGCCGATCCTCGTCGCTGTCGCAGCCATGCGCGCCGACAACCGTGATCTTCGGTGTCGCTCCGGCCATTGCGACAAGCAGCGAAACGAGGGCCTGCGCATCCGCATCATGATCGACGCGAGCGCGCCATTCGGCTGTGTGGACCGTTCTTTCGCCAACCGTCTCGCCATTCATCTCGGCGATAAGCTGCGTTTTGGTTCCGCCAATATCAATTCCAGCAATCATGCGTCTCAATCCATTTGTTAGGCAACTTACCTAATTATATGAGACGCGCAAGCATTATTTCGTGCCCTCTCGGATCGGTAGATAAATCTCGAGGTTGAATTGGCCAATTCGTGGCCTGAGCGATTGCAGCGGGGACGCCGAATTCAGATGGGCACACGCGGTCGGCCCCGAGGCGCATCGACGGGACGCAAGAGGCATGACTGGTGATGGGTCACATGGCGAGCGCGTATGACGGCTGCTCGGCCTGAAGATATGCGAGCGTCCGTGCAACCCCCTCTTCCAGACTGACCGAGGGGGTCAGTCCGTAGGAGCGTTGCAGGGCCGTGTCGCCGCAGCGGTAAAAGACACCTTCCGGATGGTTCGATCGCCCGGTGACGGCCGGCTGCCAGCCGATCTGCCGACTGATCGCCTCGGCCAGTTCGATGAAGGAAGTCGCGGTGCCGGTCGATAGATTGAGGCTTGCCCCGTCTGGAAGCAGTTCCCTCGTCTGCCAGATGAAGTCGATGCAGTCCGAGATGTGGATAAAGTCTCGGCACTGACGGCCCGAGCCCCAGACGAAGACTTCCGGCGCACCCTTTTCCGCAAGCAAGCGACGGCAGATCGCCGGGAAAGGATAGGCAAGATCCTGATCCTCGCCATAGCCGCTGAAGGGCCTGTAGGCGATGGCCCGCCGGCCGTAGCGTTCGACATAGAGTTTCATCAGATATTCGCCGGTCAATTTTGCCCAGCCATAGCTGAGATCGGGAACACCGACGGCGGCGTCGAAATTGATCATCTCCTCCGACAGCAGCCGATGATTGGCGATGGTCTGTAGCGACACCGGATAGGCCGCACTGGAGCTGAAGAATATGACCGAACCGGGTTTGGCGCGCGATGCCCATTGCCACAGTTCCGCATCGACCGCCAGATCCTCGGCGACGTCGAGCGCGCGCGTCTCGAGCGTCAAGCGACCGCCGACGAGCGCGGCTAGATGGAAGACATAGTCGAAATGCTCGGGAGGCCGTGCGAAGAACGTCCGGCAATCCTCTTCCCAAAAGGTGAAGCGGGAACGCTGAAGCCGCTGCCACAGTTCCGGATGCAGCGCGCCCGTTCCCGCGACCAGTGAATCGACGCAAACGATATCCAAGCCCTCGGCAAGAAGTCGCCGGACAAGATGCCGGCCCACGAAACCGCAACCACCAGTCACCAATGCGCGTGCCATCGTCTCCCCCAACCACTATGCAGAAAAATCGCTCCGTCCCAGATAGATATCCACCATGCGACGCCCCCATTCCGCTCTGCTCGGCGCGATGCGGCGGCCAAGGGCCAACGCCCCTTCGCTCAACCGCCGCATCAATCGGTCGTCATCCGTCGCCATCAATTTCTCGGCCAGCGAATCCGCATCGCCGCTATCGAATATCAGACCGGCGCCATTCTCCTCGACCTCCGTCGCAATCAACGCATTGCTGCTGACGATGACCGGAATGCCGGACATCAATGCTTCGGCGGCGACCAGGCCATAAGGCTCGGGCATGCGCGACGGCATGACGAAAACGCGCGCTGTGCCGGCGATCTCGGTCACCTCCTCGTCGCTTAGCCAGCCAGGCACATAGCAATGCGGCAACAGCCGCTGCATCTCGGCAAGCAATGGCCCGCGCCCGATCAGCGTTGCCGTCCTGCCCGTCTTGTTGAGCGCATCCGCCAGTGTATGAACCCCCTTTTCCCAGCACATGCGGCCGAGGAAAACAGTGCGGCGATTGCGCCACGCCTCGACGGGTGCCGGCGTCAATGGCTGCGTCGGCGTGCGCAGCGTCGTGAAGTGCCGGAAGGGGCCAGTGCGCAGAAACGCCTCCATGCTCTCATGCGCCAGGACGATGCCCACTTGGTTCCAGAACCCTTCGCCGACCCCCTGCTGTGTCAGGGTGCGACGGAAGCGCCAAAGCTTATGGAGATAACTGCGCTTGTCGCAATTGGTCGTCAAGCAGGCGAGAGAAAGCGGTTTGATGTCGCAAACCTCGCCACTGCGGAAATTGATAAGGCCGCCATTCGGGCAGGTCAGGAAGAAATCATGCGCCGTGACGATGACTTTGACCCGATGCTTGGCAAGCGCATAGAAAATGGAGGGCGAGAGGATCTGCGACCAGCCATGTACATGGACAACGGTTTCCTCATCCGATTCCCGAAGCAGGCCCTCCATCGCCTCATAGGCTCGCCGATTGTAGTTCTTCGCAAGGATGTCGACGGTCGCCGGGCCCTCTCGAAGGGCGCGTTCGCCCAGCGCAACCGTCCGGATACCGGTAAAGCGCGGCTTGAGGCCTTCGCCATCATCGCCGACCAGTATGGCGCATGTCAGCCCGGCATCTCTGCTTGCCTCAAGACATTGCAGCGCCACCTTGGTTGCGCCACCGCGAACGATCGAAACATCATTGACAAGTATGAGACGCATGAGACCAGCAACTCGCCTATGGCATTAACCGGGCGCGGCGAAAGAAACCGTCCTCTTACGTTTCGCGCCCGATACATAAAGCGCCCTAACGCACCAGCTTTTCAATTCATCCATTCGCACGAGAGCATCCCGCTTTCAGTTTGAATCCACAGGATCTCATCGATGCAGGAAAGGGAAATGCCGGTAGCGCATGCTATGCACTCCAGCTTGCTGTTTTGTGCAATCACCAGGACGCTCTATTCAAACCGGAGCATTAGCGCGCGATTTGGTCCGGCGATTGGACGGGAATGTCAAACGGCAGGAAGTGTTTGAGATTGCCTGTGATCACAACGAGCTTATGAACACTTGCCGTTCCTGCGATGACTGCATCTGCCGCGCCTGGATTATGCCCGGCAATGACCGCCTTCGCCTCGAGCCTCCCGGATTCAAGCGCAACATCCTTGTCGACGGGCAGGATGTGATCACCATACCCGGCAATTAGCCCTTGTAGCCAGGTATGAATCCCTGCTGCCTTTGTCTTCGCACCTTTTGCTTCCAATAATCGAACGCCTTTTTCGATCTCGTGGATAGTCAACGCAGAAAGATAGATTGCGTCCCGCCGATCCTGTTCATCCATCCATTGGGCAAACGTGTTCGATGCACTTGCCTTGGACGGGGCGAACATGGAGATCGCGTTGGTGTCGAGAAGAAAGCTCACAAATCGACCTCACGAGAGGGAGCGGGATTTCTTGAGAAAACATCGTCAATAGGATCGGAATCGGCCGGAAAGGTCTTCAGATATTGCACCAGGCTCGGCCGGCCGCTCCGGATCGCCTTTCTTGCCGCCTCGGCCACCCCCACGCTAACGACGACGGCTACAGCGCGCCCGTGGCGCGTAATCGTCACGAACTCACCGGCGGCAGCCTGATCGACGACATGAGAAAATGACGCCTTGGCATCCTTTAAGCTGATCGTTGTCATGGTAAGCTCCTAAAAGAGGTCACTTATGACTACTTTTAGGAGCGTATTTGTATAAAATCAAGGCGAGGAACATGGGTTGCCGTGACGTTCACATCGCTGCCATCGACACGGAGCAAAGAAGCCCTCCACTCATCCTCTCGCCTTCTTGACCGCTATCTCCATTTCCTTGAACGGACGGCGAAAGGTGGGCACGCGCTCGGTAACAGAAGGAAACGCGCCGAACGGCTTGTGTGGCTCGGCCTGATACCAGAAGGCAACTGAAGAAATATCGTCGGAGCGGCGGTTGGCGTGGCCGTGCTCGATCGTCACCCGGATGCTTTTCTGGAAGATCGCCGGATCTTCGATATGCCAGCGGTAGAGCGTGACCGGCTCGGTCCAGTTCGGACCACCAGCAGCGATGATGCCATGATAGGGCGCGCTGTATTCCTGGGTCGGGCACCAGGCAGTGTTGAAATAGTCTTCCGTGCCGGTGCCGTGCAGTGTCGGCGGCCAGGCGTCATTGGCGCCAGGTGCGGATTCATCTCGCGCTTCGATCAGCGCCGCCTTCTGCCCGATGCGCGGATCGGGCTTGCGCACCGTGTCCGGCACCGAGAGCCCCTGTTCGCCATCGATGAAGATCATGTCATCGCCTTCGCCATACCAGTCCCACACCTCGGAGCGGCGCCGCGAATAAACGCTGTAGAGAACGCCGACATAGTGACCGCGGCCTTCGGCCTCGAGGATCGTGTAATTCTCTTTGCCGTCGACATTCTCGCCGCCGAAGAGATATTCCTCGTTGGTGAGGCCTGCGTCGCTCATGCCTTGAGGCTGAGACTGGCGATACTGCGCGTGGAAGCGTCCCATGTCCTCCTCGAGCGTCTGATGAAGCTCGAGATCGACATAATAGTAGAATAGCAGGTCGTGTTCGGCTTCGTTCGTCACCGTCAGTTTCATGTGCGAGCCAAAGGGCATGGGGAAGTAGCAGTTGAACGCCTTGCCGTCTTCGGGACTCGCCTGCATCGGCAGGCTGGCGTAATTCGCCGTGCGGCCATGGCCCATGCCGAAGAAATCGCCGATCGGTGCCTCGATGCTCGGCGCCGTCTCGCCGTCCCAGTAGGCGCGAAGCACGATCTTGCGCAGGAAATTCTCGCTCTCGCAGGCAAGTGTCGCCCAGATATGGGTGATAATGCCGGCGCCCGAGTGCTCGGCGATCGCCTCCGTCTTTCCCGGCTCGATATGGAAGCGATCGTCGTTGCCGCCGGTGCGATCATAGCTCGAAAAGCGGCGCGTTTTTGCTTCGCGCAGCTTCGCAAGCCCGCGCAGAGGTGAAAGGCCGAGATTGCTCATAAATGTCTCCTGTCTTGAATGAAGGCGGCTATTTCAGGCCGCTGGTCTTCAGGGAATCCATGATCTGCCGCTGGAAAATCACGAAGAGGATGAGAGTGGGAATTGCGACGATGGTGGAGGCAGCCATCATGTAGTTCCAGGAAGCCGAATACTGGCTCTTGAAGTTGGCGATGCCGACCTGCACCATCCAGAGGTTCGGATTGGAGGTGATCGTCAACGGCCAGAGGAAGGAGTTCCAGTTGGCGAGGAAGAACAGGATGGCGAGCGCCGACATGATCGGTCGGCTCAGGGGCAGAATAACGCTCCAATAGATACGCCAATAGCCGGCGCCGTCGATCACCGCCGCTTCCTCGATCTCGCGCGGTAATGAGAGATAATATTGCCGCAATAAGAAGATGCCGAAGGCGTTGAAGATCGCGGGAATGATGAGGCCCGCATAGGAATTGATCATGCCCATCGCCTTGACGATGATGAAGAGCGGCACGATCACGACTGGGAGCGAGACGAGAAAGGTCGAGAAGATCGCCAGAAAGATGATCTCACGCCCGGGAAAGCGCAGGCGCGCGAGCGCATAGCCAGCCATGGTGTGGAAGAACAGCGCGACGATCGTAACCGTCGCCGACACAAAGAAGCTGTTGAGCATGTAGCGAATGAAGGGCACACCCGTCAGCACATAGATGAAATTGTCGAGTGTCGGCGCTTCCGGTATCAGCGATGAGGAGAAGGATTCGGCTGCTGGTTTGAAGGCGATCGAGACCATCCAGAGCAGCGGAAACAGCGTCATCAGCGCCAGGATGGCAGCGATCAGCATCCACAGGCAGCGCACCAGCGTTACCTGCGATCGCGCGAGATAGGCATTGGAGACATCATTCGGCATGATCGAAACGTCCTCCGCGCGTGACGGCAAAGAAAATGGCTGTCACGGCCATGAGTGCGACGACCAGGATCGACGACATTGCAGCCGCATAACCGAAGGCACCGAAGGAAAAGGCCTGCTGATAGATGTAGACAATCAGCACCGCCGTCGAATTGGCCGGACCGCCCTTGGTCATGACATAGATGATGTCGAAGGCCTGGGCACCGGCAACGGCCGCGACCATCGACACCATGAGAACGAAGAAACTCGTCGGCTTCAAGAGCGGCAGTGTGATGTAGCGGAAGCGCTTGACCGGGCCGGCGCCATCGATCATCGCCGCCTCATAATACTCCTTCGGTATGTCCTGCAGGCCACCCAGGAAGATCAGCATATAGAAGCCCATCAGGAACCAGACGCTGACAAGCACGACGGTGATCAATGCGAAATTCGGATCGCCGAGAAATGAAATAGCGGTAAGACCGAGGTTCGCCATGGTTTGACCAACGACGCCGATCTTGTCGATCACCATGAATTGCCAGACAAGGGCCACGACCACCAGGCTCACCATGTTTGGCGCGAAGAACATCGACCGCATGACGGCATTGAAACGATTGGTCTGCTGCACGAGAAGCGCCAGCCCCAGACCGGTCACGTAAAGCGAGGGCACGAGCATGACGGCATAAAGCGCCGTTACCCTCGCCCCCTTCCAGAACAGGGGGTCATGCCACATGCGGATATAGTTCTTGGCGCCGACGAAATTGTATCCGCCGAAACCATTGACTTCATAGACGCTCAAGGCGAGCGACAGAAGCATCGGCACGCCGAGGAACAGAAAGAGGCCGAGCGCGTCGGGCAATACGAAGAGGTAGCCCGCGACCCATTCGCGATGCCGGGCGGAAAGGCCTTTGCGCCTGCCATTCGCATGGCTTGTCGTCGCATCTGCAATTGTCGTCATGATCTCGTCCCGAAAAGAGAGACGGCCGCTTAGGCTGGCTGCCCAGCGACCGGCGTTTCTTAGAGGATCGGCGCGCCGCTATAGGAACCAAGGAACGCGTCGAGCTGCTGCGAGGCCGAGGTTGCCGTCGCCTGGGGATCGGCGCCGCCGAGCTGCGTCTGCTGGATCGCATCGGAGATGATTTTGTAGACCTCCGGCGGCACGCGCGGTTCGGCGCGGGCGCCCGGATAGACATCGGAGGCGAATTTGCCGATCATGCCGGTCTTGAAAGCATCGCCGCCGGCAGCAAGCGCGCTTTCGCGCGGCGGCATGTCTGACTTGCCCTTTGTGCACCAGTCGGCGACGCGCTGAACGGAGTCTTTTTCCTTGGAGGCCAGCGCCCAGGCACAGAACTGAGCCGCCGCATCCGGATTCTTGCTCTTGGCATTGGCGACGAAGGCCCAGCCGCCGCCGACGGTTACATATTTGCCGTTTGGCGGTGTCGGCAGGCGGAAGACACCATATTTGAAATCCTTCGCATTGCTCTGCAATTGCGAGATTCCCCAGATGCCGACATTCTGGATGGCACAGTAACCCGATGCGAGATTGGCGACCGTGTCGTTCGCGCCGCTGCCCATGACCTGGCGGGGTGCCACCCCGGAATTGACGGCATCCTGCCAGAACTTCAGAGCCTGTACCGTGGCGGGAGAATCGAAGGCGCTCTTGCCGTCCTTGCCCTGGAATTCGCCGCCTCCCTGCCAGAGGAAAGGATACCAGGTGAAGTTCTGATAGTAGCCCGGCTGGGTCTCGAACAACATGCCGAAGCGTTTCGGCGTCGTCAGCTTCTTGGCAAGCTCAAGCAGGTCGTCCCACGTTTTCGGAATATCGTTCTCGTTCAGCTTCGCCTCTTCGAAAGCCTTGACCGAATAGTACATCGCCATCGGCTCGACTTCCATCGGAATGCCGTAGATCTTGCCGTCGACCATGCGGTTGGCGATCACGCTCTCCGGAAAATCCTCCTTGGCATCGATATGGGGCGTCAGGTCCTGCAGGACGCCACCATTGTAATAGCGCAGGAAATCGCCCGGCGAGATCAGGAAGATGTCCGGCCCCTCGCCGGAGGCGAATGCGGTCGCGAGCTTCGGTCCGTTGATATATTCCGCGTTCGGCACATATTCGAGTTCAACCTTTTGCGGATGGCTGTCGTTCCAGGCCGCGACCGCCTTCTCGAACCAGTCGATCTGGCTCTGGACCGGACCGCCCGGCGCATAGAACTGCCAGAACTTCAACGGCGCGCTTTGCGCACGGACGGCCATGCGCGATATGTAGGGAAAACCGCTCAACCCGGCAGCCGCGCCGGCGGCGAAGATCGCGCCGCTCTTGAGCACGCCGCGACGGGTTGCGGGGGTGATGAACTTATCCTTACCAGTCATGACTTCCTCCCATTTAGCGTTACCGCCACCACTCTCCTCCCGGGTGACAGAGCCTCAATTCATGCGGTATCGAAGGCGTGTAGATTGCAGGGGATCACGTCCGAACGCGCAGGTCCGGCATAAGCTCCCGAAAGCCTTTCCAGCAGCATCTCGGTTGCGCGATGAGCAAGCAGCGACGGCGTGTTGCCGACCCTTGTGATCCGCGGCCTGACATATTCGAGCTGCGGCTGGTCGCCGAAGACGGCGATGCCGATATCCTTCGGCACGCCGATGCCGCGATCGAAGAAGGCGGCGAGCGCTCCGGCAGCCATCAGGTAGTTTCCGAAGAAGATCACTGAGGGCAGGTTGTCGCCATAGTTCGCTAGGAGCCAATCGACTGCCTCTTGCCCTGACGGGCCAAGATAACTTCCTTCCCGCCGCAGTTCGGCAATCGGCTCGACGCCGTTGTCACGCAGGCCCTGTTCGAAACCGGCAGCCCGCGCCATGGCTTCGGCGAAGAAGGAGGGGCCGGTCAGATGCGCAATCCGGCGATGGCCCTTCTGGGCCAGATAGCTTCCCATCTGATGGCCGCCGCCGAAATCGTCGATCTTGACACTGTCGACCGCCCGGTTCGGCAGGTCGCCGATAAACACTGTGGGAAGATCGATTTCGAGCAGCGCGTCATGCATGCCATGGAGCGCGAAATCGCCGACGATGAGGCCATCGATACGCCGGCTGCGGATCTGGCGGAGGTAGTGCTTGCCATGCTCCTGTGAATGGCCGCCGGGAACATCGGTATTGAAGATCAGGAGATCGATCCCGATCGCCTCGAGATCCGACTGCGCCGCCTGCACCATTTCTGGATAGAAGGGGTTGCGGATATCCGGGATCAGCATGGCAACGAGATTGGTACGGCCGGTCCGGAGGCTTTGGGCGAGCGGGTTCGGCACATAACCAAGCTCCGCGATCGCTTCCTGAACGCGCTTGCGCAAGTCCGCCGAAACGCGATCGGCATGATTTAGCACATGCGACACAGTGGTCGGCGACACTCCGGCACGCTTGGCAACTTTGGCGATTGTGGTCATGGGAGTAGGTTACGGCAATGTAAATCGATTTGCAAACGCTTTTGCAAATCGATTTACAACATATCCGTCCGGTAATATTAGCACATATTCCCGCGCTCGGACGCCACCCACCCTTGCCGTATCGACCGGCTGAACCAAATAGAGATTGCCGCTCGTCCTTCGGCTGCAGGCGGCGAAAGTCACCACCCGATCGCATCAGGCAATGAACCAATCTGCCATCAGCAAAGCGAACAAGGCGCTCTATACACGGATCATCGCCGGTATCGGCGGGCTTCTGGCGGGCGCACTGTCGCTCGGGCTGTCGATCTACGAAACCCGCACGGGAACAGAGGTGGCGCAGGTGCCACCCGGCAAACCCGTCGACGCGGGCCAATGGATGGTTATTCTCAATTCCGGCAGCGTCGCGACCGAAACGCCGGATGGCCGACACCTTCCCGATGGCAAGAAAGCGCTGACACTCGATCTAACCCTTGAGAACATGACAGCGGAAAGCTCGAACTTGTATCGGGATACGCTGAAGCTCGAAAATCTTGCTAACCCCCCGGCCCCACAATTCTATCTTGTCCGGGACAATGATTTGCTTTGGGACCTTCAGCCAATGATGCCGGAAAAGGTCAAGGTCGTCTGGCAATTGCCTGCGACGCAGACGCTTCCCAAGGTGCTGAATGTCGCGATCGTGGGAACCACTTACAAGCCGAAGGACAATCTCTATGCCGCGCCGGGCTGGTTCAACCCGAACGACGTGGCGCGCGTCGGCTTGCCGCTTTCGGTGGGACAAGGAGCAAATCCTTGATACGCCTTTTACTTTCCTTATTGCTCGTCGGCATGACCGCCCTGCTCTTGGCGTTCCTGCAATCGACGACACCGAGCTATGCCGTCCTGACCGGCCCCATCGAAACGTCAGGACCACAGAAGGACACCGTGTCGAGCAAGACGTTCAGCGTCAAGGTCGCCAAGCTCCTGCGCGCGAAGACGATCGCGTTTACCTCTTATGGCAAGCCTGTCGAGCGGCAGACCGAAGGCGCCTGGCTGATCGTCAGTGTCGAACTGCAGTCGAAATATGATACCATGACCATCCAGGCCGCAGCGATTGAAGGAGCTTCCGGCCGCTCCTACCGGCAGACTCATCGTGCCGATGGTGCCCCCCGCCTTCTGCCGTCCAAGGATTTGCAGCCGGGTCTGCCGACGACGGGCATCTTCATCTTCGAGCTGCCGGAAGACGAAACGAGCAATATGGCGCTGGTGCTTTCCAGGCAGCCGTCCCCTCAGCTGGATTCGGAAATTCGCGTCAAGCTCGACGGCGAAACCGTCGAAACGCGCGACCGCGTGGAGATCGGCAATAATGGCGTCTAGACGGGAGAGACGGCTGTGGTTGGCATCCCTGCTTAGCCTGCCCTTCCTGCTGGCTGGCAATTACGCCATCAACGCATGGCGCAATGCCGAGGATTACATCAAGCGAAACGAGCTGCGCGTAAGCGACAATGTCGGCGGACAGACCTATGCCAAGGCCTCCTGGACGCTCAACCAGGCAAGGGTGATCGGCGATGGGCGTGACGGAAAAATTGCCTTCCCCGGCCAGATGCGCCTGGTGGTCGTAAGGCTGGCTGCGAAAGCCGAAGACGATATCGGGCAGTCCTGGGCTCAATGCAGCCTGACCCTGACCGATCCGACGGGGCGCCGCTGGCAGCCCCTCAATTTCATTCTTTCCAAGGATCTCAGCCGCGACCTCGATCCAAAGGCGACCCCCATCGATGGCTGCGATACCATATCGCGCCAGCCGCCTGCCAAAAGGGCAAACACGCTTATGGAGGAAAAATTCGTCGTGCCAGCCGACGCAATTCCCTCTTTATCAGCGCAGCTGAGCTTCGCTTCAACGAGACCGGACGCCATATCCTTCCCGCTGCGGCTGAATTAAAGCAGAGCCATGAGAAGCTGAACCGCTCCGGGCTTCAGCTTCCGCCGCGGCGCCATTCCCGCCCGTGCGCGAAGCCGATTTCCAGAGCTGCGGCAAGCAGGCAAATCTTGATCGGCATGATGAGGACGCCGTCGCCCGGCGCACTGGGACTGCCGAAGACGAGCGAAATGGCCTGCGCAATCATCTGCCACAAGGGCAGATCGTGCGGACCGATGAGCCTGGAGACGCCGTACCAGGCCCAGGCCGAGCCCCAATCCAGCAGCCGGTATAGCAGAATGACCGATAGCATCAGCCCGAGACCGGAACCGAGGGTCAGGCCAACGCCCTCGGCCAATGCGCGATAGCGTTTTGCCGTGCCCGCAATGAAATGCGAAATGAAATCACGGATCGCCTTTGGCAGCGACTGCCAGCGCGAAACCGCACGCGCCAACCGGCCTTCCGTCAGCGGGCGCTCGCCATTGATGTCGTAGCCATAGACCAAGGCGGCAAGCGTCAGCCAGACGATGGGATAAAGAGCATAGAAGAAGAGGCCGCGCATTTGCCGGGAAAAGGAAAACGATGCGTCCTCCGCCGTCGGCGGAAAGATGGTAGCTGCTGCGGCATCGCCAACCGGATTGAGAAAGCCGAAAAAATGCCCGATCGTTTCGGGAAGCCTAGCGATCCAGGAACGGATGTCGCCTTCCCAGGTCGAAATGACAAAGAGACCGATGAAGGCCCAGTTCGCCTCACAAACAACGATGATAACGGCCCAGACCGGTGCTTTCGAACGCGAATGCATGAATTTGGCGAAGCGCCTGACTGCCCAGGCGATAGCAACCGACACGAGGAGCCAGCCACTGCTGCCGAATTTCAGAGGATTATAATCCTCCCCGAACAGCATCAGGTCGAGCGATAGCCTGGAATATTCCCTCACGGTGTCGCCGAGAAATCCCCAAGCGGCGTAGTAGGCGAAGAATGGCACGAGCGTCAGCGCGAGTATCGACGTGAATCCCGGCGTGGCAGAACCGTCGCCAGTATCGGTTTCCGGCCGGGCCGCCGCAGCACGCGAGGCGGCATCAAGCGACGGCAATCCGGGTCGTACGGTCTCGAACAGCGCGACGATGATGACAAGCTTCAGGAGTACGACAAGGGCCAGAGTAGAAAGCCCGGCCAGTGCATTCAGCCGGCCGATCATGACGGCAAGTTCGTTGAGAAGTGAATTTCCAATCAATCCGAGCAGCCACAGCGCCATCAGCTGCGGCCAGAAACGCCACAGCAGTTGCAGAGTGAGCGATGGCAGCCGGAACAGAAGCCGGAGCGGCGAGCGGGTATCCTGGGAGAGAACCGTCATGGCGCATATAGTAACAATCGAACCGCCAGTCGCCAAGACGCCGCTACAGGTTGCCAGGCGAACGGATCACCTGCGGTTGCTTGTGGAATCGATCAAACCTTTCGCACCTTGCGCCCGGTTCTGACGCCAGCCGGCGCGGCAACCGACGCACGTTTGACAAGCGAGCATTCGAGCTTGGTGATCTGGTAGCGGCGCTCTCGCGGCAAGACGGTCGTTTCGAGATGCTCGATCGCCCATTGGCCCATTGCCATGTGAGGCAGGACCGAGGTCGTCAAAGGCGGCACGAGATGACGGCAGATGTCCTCGTCGTCGTAGCCCATGACCGACATGTCCTCCGGAATGTGGAGGCCAGCCTCCTTCAACGCTTCGTAGCAGCCAATGGCGGTACGGTCGTTCTGGCAGAAGATCGCCGTCGGGCGCTCCGGCAGCGAAAGCAGTTTCATGGTACCGGCATAGCCGGCGCTCGCCGACCAGTCACCCTCGATGACAAGCTCCGGGTCGAATGGAATGTCGGCTGTCGCCAAAGCGCGACGATAGCCGGTCAACCGATCCTGGGCGGCCTGCATCCAAGGTTCGCCCGTGATCGTCGCAATGCGATGGTGACCATGCGAAATCAAATGCCGCGTCGCGGTCTGCCCACCGGCTATTTCGCTCGGAACGACGGCCGGAAAGGCATAGTCGGACGTATAGCAATTCAGAAGAATGATCGGGACATTGAGATCATAGAGATAATCCGGCACTTCCACCTCGCGGGTGAAGATCGTCATGTAGATGAGCGCCGAGATGCCGCTGCTGGTGAGCGCCTTGATCGCTCTCGGCTCCATGACGGGATCGCTCATGGTCTGTGCGACGAGCAGAACGTTTCCGGCATTCCAGCAGGCCTGACGCGCGCCTTCGATCGCGACGACCGCCTCTGGACTGGTTGCAAGCTGGTCGACCGCAAAGCCGATGATGCCATCGAGCCTTGACGGAGACAGCAACGCCGGCGGCGCGGCAAGCACCGGCGCGACATAGCCAAGCTGGCGAGCTGCCTCGATGACCCTCTCGCGGGTCTGCTGCGACAGGCGCATGCCGGGCGTATTGTTGAGGACGAAGGATACCGCGCTCTGCGAACATCCGGCCGCTTTGGCAATATCGGTCATCGTGACCCTCGTGCCGGAACGACGGCCGCTTCGCTTCGTTGCCCTGCTGTCGATGGCCGTGCGATCGCCGTTTGCGGCCGATATCTTCTTCACTGCGTCTCATCTCCCCTGAACTGAAAACGGCCTACAATCCCCACGGCCGCCTTCATGCGCTAATTTTTATTATCATCAAATGCACGATCTCGGCAACCGGTGCGGACAGGCATACAATTGCCGCCCACATCTGCAAGCGCGAGATCGCTGGCAATTGAACCGAATAGCTAGATTTTCGAGATTCCACCGCTTCGCCCACACGCAACTGTATTACTAATACTATTTACTAATTGAAATTAGTCATATACGGTCGCTTGCGTGGTTGGACGTGCCGTATCTCGTTTGGCGAGAAACCCTAGGAGGGGGTTAGGACCGGCCTGCCGCGAGTTGCAACTAGATCTCGCACGCGGATCTATGGGAGGATGATCATGAAGTACCTAACACGGGGCGCTGCCGCCTTTGCGGCAGGGTTGCTGATGAGCTATGCGACGGCGACCTACGCCGCCGACAAGCCCACTCTCGCATTTGTGGTCAACGGCGCATCCGACTTCTGGAAGGCGGCCGAAGCCGGCGTCAAGAAGGCTCAGGCCGAACTGCCTGACTTCAATATGGAACTGAAATATCCTGAACAATCGTCGGTCGCGATTCAGCAGCGACTGATGGAAGATCTCGTGGCGGCCGGCGTCAAGGGCATCATGGTTTCGGCCGTTGATCCCAAGACCTCGACGGAAGGGCTGAACAAGATCGGTTCGGAAACTGCGCTGTTTACCACCGATAGCGACGCACCGGATACGAACCGCGTCGCCTATATCGGCTCATCCAACATCGATGCCGGCAAACAAGCCGCCGAAATCGCCAAGAAAGCCATGCCGAACGGGGGCAAGTGCATCGGCTTCGTGGGGCTTCTCGGCGCCGACAATGCCAAGGAGCGCATCCAGGGCATGAAGGATGGCCTGGCGGGCACGAAGATCGAATTGACCGACGTGCGCGGCGACGACATCGACCAGACGAGAGCGAAGAAGAATGTCGAAGACGCGCTCGTTGCGAACCCTGACGTCACCTGCATGGTCGGCTTTTACTCCTACAACACGCCGCGCATCTATGAAGCACTGCGCGAAGCCGGCAAACTCGGCCAGATCACCGTGGTCGGTTTCGATGATGACCCGATCACGCTCGGCGGCGTCAAGGAAGGAACGATCGCCGCCACGGTGGTGCAGCAGCCCTATCTCTGGGCCTATCAGGGCATGAAGCTGATGGCCGCCTATCTGAAGGGTGACAAATCAGGCATTCCCGCCAACAAGCTGATCATCATCCCGACGAAAATCATCGGCAAGGACGACGTCGATGCCTATGCGGCCAATCTGAAGGCCATGGCTGGCAATTGAGGCCAGCCGGCAGCGCCGGTTACGGGGACCGGCGCTGCTCGAATGCAGTTGCTCACGTCGCCGCGGCTCTCGAAGCCACATCGCACAGGCATGATATTCGTTATGAACCAGCGTTCGGATAACTTGGCATCGGCTGAAACCACAACGCCCATTCTCAGCCTTTCGGGAATCGGCAAGACCTACCCGGGCGTGGTGGCGCTCGATAATTTCTCGATGGACGTCAGCCCCGGCGAGGTGATCGGTCTTGTCGGCGAGAACGGCGCCGGCAAATCGACGCTCATGAAAATCCTCGGCGGCGTCGTCAGGCCGGATCATGGCAGCATTCGGCTCGATGGAGCCGAGCATGGCGCCTTCACGGTCGAAAGCAGCATTGCGTCCGGGATTGCCTTTGTCCATCAAGAGCTCAACCTTTTTGAAAATCTCGATGTTGCGGCCAATATTTTCCTTGGCCGCGAACCGCTGTGGGGCGGCGCTTTGAAACTGGTCGACCGCGCCCGTCTGCGCGAGATGGTCGCCCCTCTTTTAAAGCGCGTTGGCGCCAATTTCTCGCCGGATACGCCGGTGGCGTCACTATCGCTTGCCCAGCAGCAGATGGTCGAAATCGCCAAGGCACTGTCCATCAATGCCCGTCTCGTCATTCTCGATGAGCCGACCTCGAGCCTGCCGCTTGCTGAAACGGAAAAGCTGCTGGCCGTCATATCCTCGCTGAAAGCCGAAGGGATCAGCGTCATCTTCATTTCGCATCGCCTGCATGAGGTCGAACGTGTCGCCGATCGCGTCATCGTTCTGCGCGACGGCACGCTTGTCGGCACATTGCCGAAAGACGCCATCGACCACGATCGCATGGTGAAGCTGATGATCGGGCGGGCATTGGCCGCGCGCTCCGTGGAAGCGGCCCGTCCGCCGGGCGATATCGCCCTGAAGATCGCGGCAGTTCGCACAGCCGCCTATCCGGCGCAGCCCGTCAACCTGGATATCCGTTACGGTGAAATCCTGGGCCTTGCCGGCCTCGTCGGCTCAGGCCGGACGGAACTTGCCCGCGTCCTGTTCGGGGTCGACCATAGCTATGGCGGCACCATCGCCCTCAGTGGACAGGACCTGAAATTGCGATCCGCCAGAGACGCTGTCGCCAACGGCATTTTTCTGGTGCCTGAAGATCGCAAGCTGAATGGCATCCTGCTCGACATGCCGATCTCGCAGAATATATCGTTGCCCAACCTTCCGGCCTTTGCGCGCCGCTCCATGGTTTCACCGGAGCGAGAAAATACCATGGCCGAAACGCAGCGCAGGCAGCTCGCCATCAAGACTCCATCGGTCGCAACCCGTACCGGCACGCTTTCGGGCGGCAACCAGCAGAAGGTCGCGCTCGCCAAATGGCTGGCGATGCATCCGAAGGTGCTGATCTTCGACGAGCCCACCCGCGGGATCGATATTGGCGCGAAGAGCGAAATCTACAGCCTGATGCGCAAGCTTGCCGATGCCGGTGTGGCGATCCTAATGATCTCGAGCGACATGGAAGAAGTGATCGGGGTCTCCGACCGGATCGCGGTCATGCATGAAGGCCGGATCTCCGGCATTCTCGAAAAGGATCAGTTCAGTCAGGAAAACGTGCTTTTGCTGGCCGTCGGCAAAACGCTACACTAGAGCGGCTCATCGAATCTTGAGCCATCCTAACTCATTGTTTTTACGCAATTTCCAACGAAAGACGCTCGGTGCTTTCCCATGGAATTGCTCTAACGGCTGCTATCAATGGGAATTGATATCGATGAGTAAGAAAGATCTGGGCCTGCTTCTGTTGATCATCGTCGTCGGCATTGTCGTGACGATCATCAATCCGCGCTTCCTTCTGCCGATCAACCTCGCCAATACCTCGAACCTCATCGGCCTTTTCGGAATATTGTCGATCGGCCAGGCTTTCGTCATCATCACCGGCGGCATCGAACTGTCGGTAGGCTCGCTGGTTGCCCTGCTCGGCGTCCTGTTCATCGATTTCATCGCTGTCCAGAACATCCCCTGGGCCATTGCCCTGCCCTTGATCCTGATCCTTGGCGGCGTCCTGGGAGCGATCCATGGCTGGCTGATTACCCGGCTCAACCTCCAGCCTTTCGTCGTCACGCTCTGCGGCCTCCTGATCTATCGTGGCGCCGCGCGCTTCTACACGGCAGACGGGACGGCCGGCTTCGCCTTCGGCCAGAACTTTCCGACCCTCGAATTCCTGACCGCCGGCCGCTTCTATGGAGTGCCGAACACCTTCATCGCGCTTGTGATCATTGCCGCCGTCATGTGGATCGTTCTGCATCGCTCCGTCTATGGCCGTTATCTCTACGCCATCGGCAAGAATGAGGAGGCGGCAAAATATTCCGGCATCCGCACCACGAAGATGGTAACGGTCGCCTATATCATCTGCGGCGTGCTGACGGCGCTTTCCGCGATCTATTTTGCCATGTACACCCGCTCCATCTCGCCGGCGAGCCACGGGCAGTTCTATGAGCTCTACGCGATCGCCGCGGCGGTTCTTGGCGGCTTTTCGCTGCGCGGCGGTGAAGGATCGCTGATCGGCGTGGTGCTGGGCACGATCCTGCTGCAGGAATTGCAGAACCTCGTCAACCTTTTGGGTATCCCTTCCTCGCTCAACTTCGCCGTCATGGGCGGCGTCATCCTGATCGGCGTCTTGATCGACCAGCAATGGAGCGCTATCCGGGCGCAACGGCGCCTCGTTTCTGCCGCACGCCAGGCGGAGACCCGCCAGCCCGCCGAACAACCGCAGTCATGACGGGATCGACCCGAGAGGTGTCATGTACGATCGGTAACACGATGCCATGCCCATGGATTTCAGGAGGGCATCGACCTGTTGCAGACGGGGCATCCGTCAGCATGCATGATGATCCCATGCGTTTCGCAGCGGCTGAGGGCGCTCTCGGAAAAGGTCGAATGGATTGCCGCAGCGCTTGCCCTGATATCGTGTGATCCAAATACCGACACCAGCGTCCGCAAGCGCGTCAGGCACGGCATTAGCCAGTCTTCTTTCGGCTCGTAGCCCAGTTTCTCCCAACCGACTTTCGATTCCGCGGCAGTGATCGCCCGAATTAGAAAATTCCGATCCTCGGCAAATGTTGCAACGTGCCAAGGCATTTCGGCGATGTCGAATCCCACCGCTCCAAGTCCCAAGACTGCCTGATCTCGCGATGCGATCCAGGATGAAAACGCTTGCTCTGACCTCGTCTGCGCCAACGCCGACCCAGCAATGGCGAGAACTTCCATGAAAACGTCGGTCAATCCGTTCTGCATCTGATCGCGGGCAGCTCCGGACGAGCATTGCATGTTATTCGGTTCGCCATGGCTTTGAGATGGCTCCATTTACGGCTGCGTCACCGACGTAAGAATAGGCCCTGTCCTGATCAGGTCATCCACTTGCGGTGCTCGGCGAAACGCTCTGCCAAAAGGTCGATGAACAATCGCACTTTCGTCGGCAGATGGCTACGGTTCGGATAGATCGCGCTGATCATGAATTCCACGGCGCGATAGTCGGGCATGACACGCACGAGACGGCCAGCGGCCACCTCTTCGAAGACGATGAAACTCGGCGCGAGAAAGATGCCCTGCCCGCTTGCCAGGAGAAAGCGCAGCGTCTCCGCGCTGTTGGAGACGACATTGCCGGAAATCTTGACTCCTACCTGCTTTCCATCGGCATCCTCGAAACGCCATTCGTCGCCATAGGGGTAATAGGTATATTGCAGGCAATTATGCTCCGCGAGATCGGCCGGAACCTTCGGCATCGGATGTGTGTCACGATATTCGGGCGAGCAGACGAGCATGTGCCGCCAGGGCGCAAGCTTGCGTGCGACGAGTGTCGAGTCGGACGCGGGCAGGGTTCGGATCATAAGATCGTAACCCTCCTCGACCATGTCGATCGACCGTTCTCCGACGTTGAAATCGAGCGAGATCGCGGGATATTGCGTCATGAATTCGTTGACGACGGGAAGCAGGAAGCGGACGATGGCGCCGCTGGTGTAGAGCTTCAGCGTGCCTCGCGGCGTGGTACTAAGCGCACCGGCGGCCCGATCGGCCTCCTCGAGATCGGCCAGGATCTGCAAGGAACGCTCATAATAATATTTGCCGGTTTCCGTCAAACTGATCCGGCGCGTCGTCCGGTTCAGGAGCCGCGCGCCCAAGCGGTCTTCCAACGATTGCACGTGATTGCCCACCATGGTGACGGACATGTTGAGGCGGCGGGCGGCGGCGGAAAAGCCGCCACATTCCACCACCCGGCCAAAGACTGTGAGGCTGGTCAACCGATCCATATTGTCCTCGGATTATCCACTATGACTTGATGATCCTTCCCGATTTGAGGAGATTATCAGAAGGACGGTTCGGACGCATCTTCATCGCATCAAAATGGCCCCGGGCAAAGGGGTGGCGCATTGAAGGAAACGGACAATGGTGGAACTCCCCCGCAACGAAGCGTTCAGGAACGCGAGCCAAGCCGATGCTGCTCCGGCCAACGAGGTCGCCAGGTCTCCGGCAACCGAAGCCCCGCAGGGCGTGACCGTCGAAGCGCCTGTCGCTTCGGCCACGCCCAAGGCTGGCAGAAAGCTCATCAAGCGCGGCGTGCTGATCGCCGCGCTGCTGGCTGGCGTCGCGATCGCGGCGGATTTCGGCTACCGCTACTGGACGGTCGGACGCTTCATCGAATCCACAGACGATGCCTATGTGAAGGCCGATTACACCACGATCGCGCCGAAGGTCGCCGGCTATATCAAGGATGTGCTTGTCAACGACAATGACAAGGTCAAGGCCGGCCAGGTGCTCGCCCGCATAGACGGTCGCGATTTCCAGGCCGCACTTTCCCAGGCGAAGGCGGACCTCAAGGCCGCTGACGCGGCGATTTCCAACATCGATGCGCAGATCCAGCTGCAGCAATCGCTGATCGGGCAGGCCAAGGCAACGGTCGACGCGTCGCAAGCCTCCTTGGATTATGCGATATCGGATGCCGCGCGTTCGGCTCGTCTGATCACCAATGGCGTCGGCACACAGTCGCGGGCCGAAGAGACGGCATCGGCCAGAAAGCAGGCCGCCGCCGCCGTCGAGCGCGACCAAGCCGCGCTGGTCGCCGCTCAGAACAAGGTACCGGTGCTGCAGACCCAGCGAGACCAGGCAGCCGCCCAGCGCGATCGGGCCGCCGCGGCCGTTCAGCAGGCCGAGCTCAATCTTTCCTATACCAACATTGTCGCCGCCGTCGACGGCACGGTCGGCGCCCGCTCGATTCGCGTCGGGCAGTATGTGACATCGGGAACGCAGCTGATGGCGGTGGTGCCGCTGCACTCGGTCTATGTCGTCGCGAACTTCAAGGAGACGCAGCTCACCTATGTACGTCCCGGACAGTCGGTCGAAATCAAGGTCGACAGCTTCCCGGACGTCACCATCAAGGGCCATGTCGACAGCCTCTCGCCGGCAAGCGGGCTCGAATTCTCGCTGCTGCCACCGGACAATGCGACAGGCAATTTCACCAAGATCGTCCAGCGCATACCGGTGAAGATCGTCATCGATGACGATAATCTGGCCGGGCTGCTGCGCTCCGGCATGTCGGTGGAGCCGGAAATCGACACCAAGGCCACCCAGACATCGACGACGGATGCACAAGGATTATCCAGCCACGCTGGATGATCCTTCCCGATCTTCATCGATTATCACCTCTGTATCGTCATGAGATTATTCCGGCATGAGCCGGAAGGAGACACGTCGTGGCTACCCTTCAGATCGCCGCAAACAACAATTCAGCCGCATCCGCTCCGGTTGCCCGGGCCGCCATGAGCCCGCTGCGCATGTGGACCGCCGTCGTTGGTTCGACACTTGGCGCCTTCATGGCCGTTCTCAACATCCAGATCGTCAATGCCTCGCTTGCCGACATCCAGGGCGCGATCGGCGCCGGAACGGACGATGGCGGCTGGATCTCGACTTCCTATCTGATCGCCGAGATTGTGGTCATTCCCCTTAGCGCCTGGCTCGCCCGCGTTTTTTCGGTACGCATCTATCTGCTGACCAACGCTATCCTTTTCCTTCTCTTCTCAGTCGGCTGCGCCTTTGCCGCGAACCTCCAGCAGATGATCATTCTGCGCGCCATACAGGGCTTTTCCGGCGGCGTGCTGATCCCCATGGCCTTCACGATCATCATCACGCTGCTTCCGAAGCCCAAGCAACCGATGGGTCTTGCCCTCTTTGCTCTTTCCGCCACCTTCGCGCCGGCGATCGGCCCGACCATCGGCGGCTACCTCACGGAAAACTGGGGCTGGGAATACATATTCTATGTCAATCTCGTACCCGGCATACTGATGGTCGGCATGCTCTGGGCCTCGCTTGACCGCGCACCGATGAACCTTTCGCTGCTCGCCAAGGGCGATTGGCCCGGCATCATCACCATGGCGGTTGGCCTTGCGGCACTGCAGACCGTGCTTGAAGAAGGCAATAAGGACGACTGGTTCGGCTCGCCGTTCATCGTCCGCCTCTCCGTCATCGCCGCGGTCTCTTTGACGCTCTTTCTCGTTATCGAACTCCGCGCCGCTCATCCGCTCCTCAATCTGCGTCTGCTGGCACGCCGCAATTTCGGCTTCGGCATCGTCGCCAATTTCCTGATGGGCGTCGCCCTCTATGGTTCGGTCTTCATCCTGCCGATCTATCTGACGCGCATCCAGGGCTATAATTCCGAGCAGATCGGCATGGTGCTTGCATGGACCGGCATTCCGCAGCTCATTCTGATCCCGCTGGTGCCGCGGCTGATGAAGCGTGTCGACGCCCGGCTGCTGATCATTGTCGGCTTCGCGCTCTTTGCCGCTTCGAACTTCATGAATATCTACATGACGAGCAACTATGCCAGCGACCAGCTCTTCTGGCCGAACATCGTGCGTGCCGTCGGCCAGGCACTCGCCTTCACGCCGCTGACGGCGATCGCCACCGCCGGCATCGAGCAGGAAAATGCCGGTTCCGCTTCGGCGCTCTTCAACATGATGCGCAATCTCGGTGGCGCGGTCGGCATTGCAGCGCTGCAGACCTTTCTCACCAAGCGCGAGCAGTTCCATTCCAACATCCTCACGAATTCGGTCTCCGTATTCGAAGAGGCGACCCGTGCCCGCGTTGCCAATCTGACGAATTACTTCATGAACCATGGTGTCAGCGACCAGGCGCTTGCCACGCACAAGGCGATCGTCGCCATCGCCGCCAGCCTTCGCAAGCAGGCCAACATCATGGCTTTCAGCGACACTTTCTTCCTGCTCGGCGTCGCGCTGGTCATCGCCCTCGTCGCGAGCCTGCTTCTGAAGAAACCCGGCCACCTTTCCGGCGGTGCGGCACACTGAGGGCCGCATCTCAAAGAGGAGGAGATAGCCATGACCCTGCTGCACGACATGCCCAAGACCGCGGTCATCAATTCCAGAGCGGGCAATAGTGGCGTCAACACCGCGGCTACCCTCAGCCTGATCGAATGGCTGACGGGCGATGAATGCCACGCTCTCGACGAGGCCGGCC
The DNA here is from genome assembly GCF_030182525.1 of Rhizobium pantanalense. Taxonomy (NCBI): domain Bacteria; kingdom Pseudomonadati; phylum Pseudomonadota; class Alphaproteobacteria; order Hyphomicrobiales; family Rhizobiaceae; genus Rhizobium; species Rhizobium pantanalense. The sequence goes on along the minus strand of NZ_JAQJCH010000012.1, from coordinate 47,955 downwards.
TCGTCGCCGGGCTCGGCCGCCGCCTGCGGGCCCTCGACCTTCCCATCGATCGATTGACGCTGCACCTGACGACCCTGCATCCCGAATTCATCGGCCGCACCTTCGCCTGGGCGCCCGGCGAGCCGGTCGAGATCCATGATCGCGAACATGGCTCGCGTCTCGCGCTTGCCAATACGCCGCTCATGAAGGCACAGGAGATGCGCGAACCGCTCGTCGTCGGTCCAGGCGAGAGTCCGCACGGGCGCTGGCAACATATCGACATATTTTCCGGCCGGGGGCTGGTGCAACTGATCGTGGCGCCGCTTTGCAACGCCGACGGACCGATCAGCTGCGCCGTCTTCGCCACGCGGCGGCCAGGCGGCTTCACATCCGGCGAGCATGATCTGTTCGAGCGCATCCTGCCGGCATTGCGCAACACGTGCGAACTCCGCGTCCTCAGACAATGCGAACTCAGCCTTCTCGACACCTATATCGGCCCGATGACGGCGAGCCGCATCCTTGCCGGACACATCCGCCGCGGGGAAATCGAATCGATGGAGGCTGCACTTCTGCTGTGCGACCTGCGCGGTTTCACCGAGCTTTCCAATCGGCTGCCTGGCGGCACGGTGCTCGGGCTCTTGAACGCTTATTTTGACAAGGTGATACCGGCGATCACCCACAAAGGCGGAGAAGTGCTGAAATTCATGGGCGATGCGGTTCTGGCATTCTTTCCGGGCGCCGATGCGACCGGAGCCTGCGATGCCGCGCTGACCGCGGCAAAGACAATCCTCGATGAAATAAGCAGCTTCGAATATGAAGGCATCCGCGTCAAGGTCGGTATCGCGCTGCACTATGGCGAGGTGAGCTACGGCAATGTCGGCTCCGGCAACCGCCTGGACTTCACCTTGATCGGCCCTGACGTCAATATCGTCAGCCGTATCCAGAGCGTCTGCAGCGAGAGCGGCGAAGCGCTCCTGATATCAAGCCCCTTCCAGCAAAAGGCTGATATCACCGATGCCATCTCGATCGGGCGGCAGCCGCTGAAGGGCTTCGCCAATGCGATGGAGCTTTTTGCGATCGCATGCTGACGCTGCCGATGAAACAAGAGAGGTGGGCCATCCATGCATTCGGTCGATCCGTCGATTGCGCGGATGGGCTTTCCTGTCCGGATTTCCCGCCAAGCATGTGTTGCATTAAATCAACAACCAGTTTTTCCGTTTCCGAATGGTTCCGGTTCAGATTTACAAACAATCTGAATGTATATAGCCCTGTCATCAGGACCTAATTAGCTTGCGATCTGGTGGGGTGTTGTTTCAGTCGCCAGCTAACGAGGCTCCATCGGGGTGGGGATAGTACCGGCGGTCTATTGCAGATGCAGTGCCTGGTTTTGCTTCCTGTTTGCGGGGAGCACTTCCAGGATAGCCTATTATGCTCGCTCCTTGGATTACGTAGGAATAATTACGACAAGGAGTTTAAAATGAACATCAAGAGCTCTTCTCGGCTCCGCTGCTGCGCTGGCAGCAGTATCCGGTGCTCATGCTGCTGACGCGATCGTCGCTGCTGAGCCCGAGCCGCTGGAATACGTTCGCATCTGCGACGCATATGGTGCAGGTTACTTCTTCATTCCCGGAACCGAAACCTGCCTCAAGGTCGGCGGCATGGTCCGTACCGAAGGCAAGTGGTACGATGCCTATAATGCCAACAGTCACAACGGCACTCTGTGGCATACCCGCGCCCAGCTGAGTCTCGACACCGCGACCGACACCGAATACGGCCCGCTGAAGACCAACACGGTCATCCGTTGGGATTGGCAGGAAGGCAATTCGACCTCCAGCAAGCTGCTGTTCGCCAACATCAGCCTCGGCGGCTTCCTCGTCGGTAAGGCCGATTCGCAGTATAACTACTACATCGGTTATGCCGGCGACGTCATCAACGACGACGTGATCTATGACGGCCCGTATGAACTCAACCAGTTGACCTATAGCTACGATGCCGGCAATGGCTTCACGGCTGTCGTCTCGCTCGAAGACAGCAACTCCAGCGGTTCGGGCGCTGGTTATGGCGCGAGCTGGGCAAGCGACGACAAGGCGAACCACTACGCTCCTGACGTCGTTGCCGGTGCTGGCTTCAAGTCTGGCGCATGGGGCTTCAAGGTCGTCGGCGGTTACGACTCCATCAAGTCGGAAGGCGCCATCAAGGCTCGTGTCGATGCCGACTTCGGTACCTTCTCGGCCTTCCTGATGGGCGGCTGGAACACGGACGGCGACAACCTGAACAAATGCTCGCCTATACCGACTCCAAGATCTTTGCCGCAACCACCAACGTCAAGTGGAACCCGGTCAAGAACCTGCTCATCGAGCCGGAAGTCTCCTACACCAATTTCGATTCTGTGAACCAGGATCAGTGGGCTGGCATCTTGCGCTTCCAGCGTAGCTTCTAAGAGCGATTTCCCTGGTCCCCTGGGACCAGGGACGGGAAGCCTGATGTACCGATCCATCAGGCTTCTCCCATCGATCGGTTGACCTCCGATCAAAGCCGGAAGGATCCGATTTCCCCGGGTCCTTCTTATCTCCATGCAAGATCAACGATGTTACGTCAATCCGGCGCATAGAACCCCGCCTGGTGGGCGGCCCGATCCAGCTCCTCCCGGAAATCGGGATGGGCAAGCGCAATCATCGCCTTTGCCCGCTCCGCCACCGATTTTCCCTTAAGGTTCACCCAGCCATATTCCGTGACAACGATATGGATATCGTTGCGCGACGTCGTTACTGGACCTGTCAGCGTTGGAACGATACGCGAAAGCGTTCCTTTGGCCGCCGTCGCATGACAGGCGATGATCGAGCGGCCGCCGCGTGAGCCGTAGGCGCCTCGGACGAAATCCACCTGCCCGCCCGAGCCGCTGAACTGCCTTCCATTGACGAATTCGGAATTGCACGCGCCATTGAGATCGATCTGCAGCGTCGCATTGACCGACACCATGCGGTCATTTTGCGCGATGACGAACGGATTGTTCACATAGTCAACGGGATGCGCTTCGACATCGGGATTATCGTTCAGGAAGTCGTAAAGCGGCTTATCTCCCAGCGCAAAGGTGAAGATGGTTCGCCCGAGATGTATCTGCTTGCGGCTATTGTCGACCACGCCAGCCCTGACCAGGGCGGCAAGTCCCGATGTCATCATTTCGGTATGGATGCCCAGATGGCGGTGCTGTGAGAGACCGGCGCAAACAGCGTCAGGCAGCGCACCGATGCCCATCTGCAGGCAATCGCCATCGTTCACGAGTCCCGCGACGATGGCGCCGATCGCATCATCGACTTCCGAGCGAGGCGCGGCAGCGAGCGCCGGCAGGCTTGCGTCGTTCTCGACAAGCGCGGTGACGCTCGAGACCGGGATCATGCAATTGCCCCGCACGTAGGGCATGCTGGGATTGACTTCAAGGATCAGCCGAGCGCCGGGCTTGCGGGCGACCGCCAGGGCATAATCCGTGCTGGCGCCGAGACTGAAATTCCCGTCCTCATCCATAGGCGAGACGGTAGCGATCAACGTATCGACGCCGACATGCTCCACCAGCGAGCGCGGCACCTGGCTGAAATGGCACGGCACGATTTCGGCGGCGGGCAGCATCTCCGCCATTCGCCGCTTATCCAGGGCGCGATCCACCGCTCCATGAAAATAACTCATGGGAACGATGCGATCGCGCAGGTCGAAGTCGAGCACGCTGGAGCCGGCGACGCCTGTACAAAGCAGGTAGTAAAGCCGGACATTGTCCACCGCGCCAGCCCGCGCACGGTCGGCCAGCGCCGCAAGGATGGCAGGCGGCTGGCCGGCAGCGATCGGCATGGCGATCTTCGCGCCCGATGGTATTAAGGCAACGGCCTGATGGGCAGAGCGCACGCGTTCGCGGTATTGCGTCTGATGATTAGCGGCCATCGAGTCCTCCCCTTGAATGCCACCGTCAGCACAATTTGGCATCCACTGCGAGATCGCATAAGGCCCTCCTCCGAGGCCGCCGCGAACACCTTCGCTGCAGTAGGACGCGCTTACATAAAAGCGCCTAACCCGCTGTTTGCGCAAGACCAGAACATCATACTCACACCGGCAAAGGCGAAATCGTCCTCAACCTTCAATCGGCATTGACGCGGCAACCTCATCGGGCGCAGTCTTCGAGACTCAAGGATAAAGGGAAGGACAATATCAATTCTCCTTCCTCGGCTGCAATCAATGATGAAGCTTGTCAGGCCCTAACGTCGATCATGCCCATCATGCCGAGATCTTCATGCTCGAGGATGTGGCAATGATACATGCGCGGCCCCGGCAATTCCTGTCGCAGCAGGATGCGTACCGTCTCGCCGGCGGCGACGTTCACGGTGTCTTTCCAGGCCCGATAGGATGACTTGGTGACCGCGCCGTCCTTTTCGCGTTCGATAAGCTGGAACTGCGTCCCATGCACATGAAACGGATGGTCCATATCCGCTTGATTGACGATTTCCCAGAGCTCGACCTGTCCGACCTTCGAAACTTCATCAACGCGCGTCATATCGAAACTGGCGCCGTTGATGAGGAACTTCATCTCCATGCCTTCCATGGATTCCGTCAATACAAAGCGACGCGTGGCTGACGGTTCCGCGAGGCCATCAATGGTGCGCAGCTTCGCGGGAAGCGGCGGCGCGACAGGTGCAGCTTCCTCTGAAACACTTGCCGTCAGCAAGGTCATGCCGGCCTCATCGGGCTTGCCCGGCCCCATCCACCCACGCTCATAGTCGAGCGTGACAAGCTTTGCCGCTCCCGGTCTGTCGAAGGAGATGATGAGCTCGACGCGCTCGGCGGGCGCAAGCAGCAAATCGTCTATGCTGATGGGAGCCTCGATAAGGCCGCCATCCGTTCCGACGAGCACCATGGTGGCATTCTCGAATCTCAGCCGCAGGAATCGCGCATTTGTCGCGTTGAGGAGGCGCAGGCGACGCTTTTCCCCTTTGGCGACGGCCAGAACCGGATTTTTCTGGCCATTGACCAACACATGATCGCCGACACGCCCGTTCATCAGATCGATCATGTTGCTCGCCGGCATGCTTCCATCTTCGGCGATCCGAAGATCGGTGAACATCAGCATCGTATCGCCATATTCGGCAGGGATCGGGTCATCCTTGGGTTTGACCAGAAAGATGCCTGCGAGGCCGCGATAGACCTGCGCGGCGGTAAGACCATGCGGATGGGGATGGAACCAATAGGATGCGGCGCTGCCCAGCGGAAGATCGAAAGCATAGATGCGCTCGCTGCCCGAAGCGACGGGTTCCATGGGACTGCCGTCCTGATCGGCCGGCACCGGCACCCCATGCCAATGAACCGTCGTTGGCTCATCGGGAATGCCGTTCCTGAAGCTGATCTCGATCCTGTCGCCCTCATAGGCCTCGACCACGGGATTTCCGCCGTTGTAGAGGAGCACGGGCGTATCGAGCCCTTCGGCGAAGCGAGCAAGCCCCCGCTCGGCGGTAAGCCTTGCCTTGAACAAACCGGCTTCGCCGGCCTCGTTCCTCAAGCGCGGCAACTCGCGCAGAGGCTGCCCCTCCGGCAGGACGGGCGTGTTGCCGGCCGCAGGCGTCATGTTGTGAGTGCCGTTCATGCTGCCCATGTCGTGCATCATCTGGGCCGAGGCACGTCCGGAAATCGCAAGGCCCGCCAGCCCCGCTAGAAAATTACGTCTGTACATCGATTGCTTCCTCTTGCTCACCTGGAAACGATACACCCAGAAGGCCGCTCACCAAGGTATCGCGCTCTTTGTCTCTGTGTCGAAGGCGGCTTCAAAGAGCCGTCCTCCGCCGGCTCTGCACGGTCGGCGGGCCTGCGTCGATGAAGGTCAGGAGCAGCGTGTTCAGGATCTGAACCGCTCAATTCGCGACTGCCGGATAGCCGGCCTGTTCGAGAGCCTGCTGGAGGGCCGGCTGAGAGGCAGTCGTCTCGACCTTGACGGTGCGCGCATCCGGATTGACCTCGATCCTGGCGTCGGGATCGACGGTTTGAATGGCCTTGGCGACAGATCTGGCGCAGCCGCCACAGGTCATGCTTTCAATTCTAAGCTCCATGAGAATTCTCCTTGGTTTCGATCTCACGGCGCTCAAAATGGAGTTTCCAACCATGGTAAGGTCAAGTGTCATCCGGCGAAAAAAATGCTATTGACCTTCCAATGGTTGGAAGCCTCACCTTCCCTTCACATTCAGATTCCGGAGCGTGAAAGGACCTCCCATGAATAGTTCAGTTCGGCCAATGGATTTGTCGACTGTCATATCCCTGCCCATTGAGGGCATGACTTGCGCATCCTGTGTCGGTAGCGTCGAGCGCGCCTTGAAGAACGTTCCAGGCGTCGATGCGGTATCGGTCAATCTCGCCACCGAAAAGGCGAGCATCACGGCACAGGCAGGCATCGATCAGGCAGAACTCGTTCGGGCCGTCGAAAATGTCGGCTACTCCGTCCCGGAGAATTTCACCTTTGCCACAGGTTCCGTCGAGCTTTCGATCGAGGGCATGAGTTGTGCCTCCTGCGTCGGCAGCGTCGAACGGGCTCTGAAGACCGTGCCGGGCGTGAGTGAGGCCGCCGTCAATCTTGCGACGGAGCGGGTCACGATCAAGGGGTCGGCGGACGCCGCAAGCCTTATCGCAGCGGTCGAGAACGCCGGCTACGAGGCGAAAATCATAAGCGTCGACCGAGGAGACGAAGAAGCCGAACGCGCGCAGAAGAAAGATGCCGAACGGCGAGAGCTCACCCGCGATTTCACCGTCGCCGCTATACTGACGACGCCGGTCTTTCTGCTGGAGATGGGATCGCACCTCATTCCCGGCGTCCACGGTCTGATCGCAGAGACGATCGGCATGCAACGGAGCTGGTACATCCAGCTTGCACTGACGACGCTCGTCCTCTTCGTTCCCGGCATCCGCTTCTATAAAAAGGGGCTGCCGGCGCTCCTCCGCCTTTCGCCCGACATGAACTCGCTGGTCTCCGTCGGCTCATTGGCCGCCTATGGCTATTCGCTGGTTGCGACCTTCGCGCCCGGCCTGCTGCCATCGGGCACGATCAATGTCTATTTCGAAGCGGCCGCCGTCATCGTCACGCTCATCCTGCTCGGCCGACTGCTCGAAGCCCGGGCCAAGGGGCGCACCTCCGAAGCGATCAAGCGCCTGGTGAAGCTACAGGCCAAGACGGCGCGCGTCCGGCGCGACGGCAGGGCCGTCGATCTGCCGATCGGTTCGGTCGTTTCCGGCGACATCGTCGAGCTTCGCCCCGGCGAGCGGGTTCCGATCGACGGAGAGCTGGTCGAGGGCGAGAGCTATGTCGACGAATCGATGATCACCGGCGAGCCGATCCCGGTCCTGAAAACGATCGGCAGCGAGGTTGTTGGCGGCACGGTCAACCAGAAGGGCGCCTTTGCCTTCCGCGCGACGGCCGTCGGTGGCAACACGGTGCTTTCACAGATCATCCGCATGGTCGAAGAGGCACAGGGGTCGAAGCTGCCGATCCAGGCCATGGTCGATAAAGTGACCATGTGGTTCGTACCTGCCGTGATGGTGGTGGCTGCCGTCACCTTCGCCGCCTGGCTCTATTTCGGTCCGTCACCTGCCCTCACCTTTGCGCTCATCAACGCGGTTGCCGTGCTGATCATCGCCTGCCCTTGCGCCATGGGACTTGCCACTCCGACATCGATCATGGTCGGCACGGGCCGCGGCGCTGAACTGGGCGTGCTCTTCCGCAAGGGTGAAGCCTTGCAGCTGCTCAAGGACGCAAGCGTTGTCGCCATCGACAAGACGGGCACGCTGACGGAAGGCAAGCCGGCACTGACCGATCTGGAACTGGCAGCAGGCTTTGACCGTTCTCACGTGCTGCGCCTGGTGGCGGCGGTCGAGGCAAAATCCGAGCATCCGATTGCCCGCGCGATCGTCGAGGCAGCCGCTTCCGAAGATCTGGCATTGCCAAGCGTGTCGGATTTCGAATCGGTGACGGGCTTCGGCGTGAGCGCCAAGGCCGATGACAAGCGCATCCAGATCGGTGCGGACCGCTACATGGCCGAGCTTGGGCTTGACGTCGCAATCTTCTCTAAAGCCGCCGAGCGCCTCGGCAACGAGGGCAAGTCCCCGCTTTATGCGGCGATCGACGGCAAGCTCGCCGCAATCATTGCGGTCGCCGATCCGATCAAGACGACGACACCGGCAGCGATCAAGGCGATGCACGATCTTGGCCTGAAAGTGGCGATGGTCACCGGCGACAATGCCCGCGCGGCGAAGGCCATTGCCGCACGGCTCGGGATCGACGAAGTCGTGGCCGAAGTGCTGCCGCACGGCAAGATGGAGGCGGTGCGCCGCCTCAAGCGCCAGCACGGCAAGGTGGCTTTCGTCGGTGATGGCATCAACGACGCACCGGCTCTGGCCGAGGCCGATGTCGGCCTTGCCATCGGCACGGGCACCGATATCGCCATCGAAGCGGCCGATGTCATCCTGATGTCGGGAAGTCTGCAGGGTGTGCCGAATGCCATCGCCCTGTCCAAGGCAACGATCGGCAACATCAGGCAGAACCTGTTCTGGGCCTTCGCCTATAATACGGCGCTGATCCCGGTCGCCGCCGGCGCGCTCTATCCGGCCTTCGGCATCCTGTTCTCGCCGGTCTTCGCTGCCGGGGCCATGGCATTGTCGAGCGTCTTCGTGCTCGGCAATGCGCTGCGGCTGCGCCGCTTTAGGGTCATCAACTAACAATCGAATGCAGCTGGCCCGAAGGGGCCGGCTGTCTTGTGTAGGAGAACATTCATGAATATCGGACAGGCAGCAAAGGCATCGGGCGTTTCGGCCAAGATGATCCGCTATTACGAAGAGACCGGCCTCATTCCGGCCGCCGGCAGAACGGCATCGGGCTATCGCGACTATTCGGACACCGACGTGCATATGCTGCGTTTCATCCGCCGTGCGCGCGATCTCGGCTTTGCTGTTGCGGAAATCAGCGAGCTTTTGGAACTCTGGCGCGACGAAAGCCGCCAGAGCGTGGAGGTCAAGCGCCTGGCTCAGGGCCATATCGAAGCGTTGAAAAAAAAGATCGCCGACCTGCAGGACATGGAGCACACACTCACCATGCTCGTTAATTCCTGCCAGGGCGACCATCGTCCGCATTGCCCGATCCTGCAGCGCCTCGAGACTGATCAGGAAGACGAAAATCTGTCGATCCGGCCTCGACCCGGCGCGATATCGCGTCCCCTGCAGTGATCCCTGCCCGCCGACGTCTCGGTGGCGGATTGCCGACACAGAGCATGGTCGGGATTAAATCCCTACCAAGGCCGTTCAGGCTTCCCCATCAAGGAATTGCCGGAGGCGCGGCACGACGAAATCGAGGAAGACGCGCACGCGCTGCGGCATGCGCGCGCCACCAAGAAAGACTGCGTGAATCTGCTCCTCGTCCGGCTCGACAACATCGGCGAGCACCTCGATGAGACGGCCGGCAGCAATGTCGGCGCGGACGTGATAATCACCCATGCGGGCAAGCCCAACGCCTGCCAGCGCCATGCGCCGCACGGTTTCGCCATTGTTGGCGAGCAGCGAACTCGTCATGGCGCGATCGACGATGCGGCCGCTTTCCCTTACCGGCCAGACGGGTGCAAGACGGCGGAAATTGAACCCCAGGCAATTGTGCCGCGACAGATCTTCGACGGTCAGCGGTGTTCCATGGCGATCGAGATAGCTGGGCGCGGCGACGATCTTGCGGCGGGCAATGCCGATGCGGCGCGCGATCATGCCTGAAGCCGGCAAGGCTCCAACCCGAAAAGCAACGTCGGTACGGTCGAGATAAAGATCGACGATTTCATCGGACAGCGAGAGATCGACGACGACATTGGGGTAGGTCCGCCAAAATTCCGGTAAGAGCGGTTCAAGCCCGAGCACGCCCAAGGCAACGGAAATGTTGACCCGTACAGTGCCGCCCGTCGTCGTCGCCCCCTGCGCCAACTCCTGCTCCACCTCGTCGAGATCATGCAGGAGGGCCTGGCTGCGCTCATAGTAGATCCGGCCCTCCAAGGTCAGCGATAGCCGTCGTGTCGAACGTTCGACAAGCCGCACGCCGAGCCTGGATTCGATGCGCGAGATCAGCTTGCTGACGGTGGACGGCGTCATGCGCAGCAGGCGGGCCGCTTCGGAAAAGCTGCCTGCTTCCACCACGCGAAGAAATACCTGCATCTCGCCGACGCGATTGTCCATGGAGCACCAATTTTTGATTTAATTTCACAAATAATGTGAAAAGCTACCCAATTATCAAGTGCGTATGCTCTCTCTATTTCATAGGCCGAAGAGATTGCGCCTTCAAATCCGGCGCGTCACCCATTCAGGGCGGCCACAGCCGCCGAGGTATTCAAAAAGGAGTTTTCGATGCTCACCGTTACCGCCCAGGGCGCTGCAATTCCCGCGCTCGGCTTCGGCGTCTTCCGCATGTCGGACGCGGAAGTGGAACGCGTCATCCCCGCCGCACTGGAGGCCGGTTTCCGTCATTTCGACACCGCACAGATCTACCAGAACGAGGAAGCGCTTGGACAGGCCCTCCAGGCCGCCGGCGCGCGACGGGACGAACTGTTCCTGACCACCAAGGTCTGGGTCGACAATTACAGCAACGAGAAGTTCGCAGCTTCGGTCGACGAAAGCCTCGACAGGCTGAAGACTGACCGCGTCGATCTTCTCCTTCTGCATTGGCCGGGCGACAAGGTTCCGATCGCGGAGCAGATCGAAATGCTGAATGCCGTCCAGGCCGCCGGCAAGACCCGCTTTGTTGGCGTCAGCAACCAGAATATCGCGCAGATGCGGGAATCGGTCAGACTTTCCAGCACGCCGATCGTGACCAATCAGGTCGAGATCCATCCCTATCTGCCCCAGCACGCGCTCGTCGCAGCCGCAAGGGCAAGCGGTCTTGCGATCACCGCCTACTACGGCATGGCCGACGGCGCTGTACCGAAGGATCCGGCGATGCAGCGGATCGGCGCCAGATACGGCAAGAGCGCCGCGCAGGTCGGTCTTCGCTGGCTGATCCAGCAGGGCCACATCGCGTTGTCCAAGACGGCCAATCCCGAGCGCGTCAAAGAGAACATCGCGATTTTCGACTTCAATCTCGATGAGGCGGATATCGCCGCCATCGCCGCTCTCGCCCGCCCGGATGGCCGCATCGTCAGCCCTCCAGGCCTCGCCCCCGAATGGGACACCTAAGGAGTTTCAACATGGACGCCAAGATTTCGACGGCCCAAAAGGCTCAAACATCCACTCACGCCCGATGGGCGCTTCTCGCGCTTGCGATCGGCGCCTTCGGCATCGGCACGACCGAGTTTTCGCCGATGGGCCTTCTTCCGGTCATCGCCAGGGGGGTGGATGTTTCGATCCCGACGGCAGGCCTCCTCATCAGTGCCTATGCGATCGGCGTCATGGTCGGTGCCCCCTTCATGACGCTCGCCTTCAGCCGCTTCGGCAAGCGCACGGCGCTGATGCTGCTGATGAGCATCTTTACGATCGGCAATCTCATGTCGGCGATGGCGCCGGGCTACTTCACGCTGCTGCTTGCCCGGCTCGTCACCAGCCTTAACCATGGCGCCTTCTTTGGTCTGGGTGCCGTCGTGGCGGCAAGCGTCGTGCCGAAGGAAAAGCAGGCAAGCGCCGTTGCCGCTATGTTCATGGGGCTGACGATCGCCAATATCGGCGGCGTGCCGGCCGCAACCTGGGTTGGTCAGCAGATCGGCTGGCGCATGGCTTTCGCAGGAACGGCGCTGATCGGTATTGCCGCCATCGCAGCGCTTTGGGTCGCTCTTCCGAAAGGCGAGCGCGGTGCGATGCCTGATGTCAGGCGGGAATTGGCCGTGCTCACCCATCCCACCGTGCTCATTGCCATGGCAACCACCGTCATGGGTGCAGGCGCGATGTTTTCGCTATATACCTATGTCGCTCCGGCTCTCACCGAACTCACCGGCGCATCCAATAGCTTCGTGACCCTTGGACTGGTCCTGATCGGCATTGGCTTCACGATCGGAAACTGGATTGGCGGTCGACTGGCCGACTGGTCGCTCGACGGCGCGACCAAGATCTTCCTGGCCTTGCTCGCCGCCATCATGTTCGCGCTGCCATTGGCGATGATCACCCATGCAGGAGCCGCCATCGGCCTGCTTCTTTGGGGCGGAGCAGCATTTGCCATCGTTCCGCCCGTGCAGATGCGCGTCATGGAAGCAGCGGCAGAAGCGCCGGGCCTTGCCTCCTCCATCAATGTCGGAGCCTTCAATCTCGGCAATGCCCTTGGGGCCGCAACGGGTGCCGCCGTCATCAGCCTTGGTTTCGGCTATGCAGCAGTCTCGATCGCCGGAGGCCTGCTGGCCGTCGCCGGCCTGGCGCTGGTGTTGATCGGCACGCGCAAGCCGTCGTCGCTGCCGGCAAATTGCGGCGCGTGATCAATCCGCTGGCCACCGTATCAGGCGTCAAAATTTCTCGATGCCCTGCCCGCTAAAATCAAGCCGTCTACGGTCTTTTGCCGCAGACGGCTTCAACTCAGTTTAAGCAGCCTTGCTCAGGGTAGTTTAATTTCGAGCGTAATCATATAGTTGCTATAGTTCGGAGGAGCCGGCGGCGGGTTAGGGTTGGTGGCTGAAAAGATCGAATAGTCGGTTATGCGCGGAGGCGCAGATGGCGGCTTCACGTCCGGCCTCCAGGAGGCCTTGATCGTTATCTTGTCCGTAGCACGATAAGAAAGATTGAGCTCGCGGTTCCTGCTTGTGCCATCCCGGGAATGCTTGCCCTCCAAGGACCATTTGTCCCATGATGCTTTCAGGCTCTCCGCTGTCTGGGTGCCTTTGCGTTCATAGCTGCCACTCAGGGACGAATTGTTACCCTTGGTCGACAGCTCGTAGAGTTGATCCTGAACCTTGCCGTTGAAATCAGTCGTGATCGTGGCGCTGCCTTCGGTCTTACCATCCGACGACCGTGCCTTGACGTCGAAGATGATCGTCTTGTTGCCGACATAGACACCGACGTTCGGATTGAGCCCATTCGTCTTGAAGCCGATGTCGCTCTTCGCCTTTGAATCGAGAACGATGGGACGCTCGGGCGACTGGAAATATTTTCCAAGCAAATCCTGCTGCGGTTTGGTCGGCGCAACTGGCTTGCCCATGGGATCGAAGGCACCCATGACCGTGCAGCGCTGTCCGCTCACCCAGCTGTTGACGGCAAAGATCAGATGTCCGTCATCGCCAATTGCGGCTACGCCCTGATGCAGGCTGTTCCTCAGGTTATAGCGACCGCAGCAGGATAGGGCGTTGTCGCTTGCCGCTTCGAAGGACCGGCCGGAAAAAACGACGCCGGACGGCAGTCCCGATTCTGCACCGCTGCCTAGAATCGGGCAACTGGAGAGCGGTATCAGCCTGTAGCTGTTCAAATCCGTTTGCGGCGTCTGGCCCGTCGGCCTCGTGAGCGGTGCTAATCCCATATCTGATCTGCCGTTTCCTGATCCGTTGACGAAGCATGAAAAATGGAGCGCGATGCGATTTATGCGTGTCCTGCCCGGCTGAGTTAGGTCGGCAAATTTATTTGTCCAGTCGCAGGTTTTGTTTCTGATCGGCTGCGCCACACTTGCCGAATTTGCCCACACTCCTAATTTGTCTGATGAATTAAGAGTCTTCGTATTGCCAGCGCAGGTTGCTTTCGGATAGACCCTTTCCATCTCTCGTGTTCAGATTCTCCGGAGCATCGAAATGCGTCTTGAACCGCAGCAGCGAATTTATGTCTGCTTCTTCCTCTTTGCGGTCTCGATGGGCGCGATGCTGTCGCGCCTTCCCGATTTGCAGGATGCCTTGCAGATCGACAAATCCGAGCTCGGCCTGACACTGATCGGCGCGGCCATCGGTGCGCTGATATCGCTCACCTTCGCCTCCCCTATCGTTGCGCGGCTCGGCGCGCGCAAGACGGCATTCATCACCGTGCTCGGGACCTCCGCATCCCTTGCGCTCGTGCCCTGGATGGGCGTTGCTCCCCTGGTCTTTGCCGTTCTGCTTTGCGAGGGCCTGCTGGCCGGTGCGCTGGAAATCAACCTTAACGTCGAAATCGATCGCATCGAGGCGCAGCTCGGCCGGGGGGTGATGAACCGCGCCCATGGTTTCTGGAGCCTCGGCTTTTTCGTCACCGCGCTCGTATCGTCAGCGATACGCCAGGCCGGCATTTCAATGCAGCTGCACCTCGCCCTGACATTCACTTTCGTCCTGATCGTGGGTTCGCTTGTCATTGCCGGCATGCGCAATGCACCCGCCCGCCCGGCACAGGATCACCCGGAAGCCGGGCATGTCGCGCTGCCAACAGTCGGCCTGCTGCCTCTCTGCGTCATCGGCATTGCGGCATTCCTGGTCGAGGGTGCAGGCATCGACTGGTCGGCGATCTACATGCGCGATGTCTTTCACGTCGAGCCCTTCATCGGCGGTCTCGGACTGACGCTCTTTACCTTCTTCATGGCGCTGGCAAGACTGTTTGCCGACCGGTTCGTCGATCGCTTCGGCTCACGCGCCGTCGCGCTCGCGCTGCTACTCCTTTCGACCGCCGGCCTCTGCGCCGTCTGGCTGGCACCGCACCCCAATATGGCACTCCTTGGCTTTGCCTTCATGGGCGCCGGCTGCAGCGCGGTCTATCCGCTTGCAGTTTCGGCGGCCGCCCAGCGCACCGACCGACCGGCCCATGTCAATGTTGCAGCGCTTGGACAAATGTCTTTTGTCGTCTTCTTCCTGGCTCCGCCGCTGCTGGGATTCGTTGCCGAACATGCGGGGATTCGCACGGCCTACCTTGTCTGCATCCCGGTTATCCTCGCCGCCTTGATGGGTATCGGGTCGCTTTCGGCCCGCCGCAGCGCTTTTGCGTAAGGACTCTGCTATCCCTAAAGTCGCCTGGAACAAATCCGCCAGAATCCGTTATTTGCTGTGAGGTGGAACGCTATTCGCTTCCCCTTCTTCCGCAGTCGAGCGTGGGGCATCGCTCGCCTGCAGTGCTTTCACCGAGTCAGAAGCCTCGGCTCGCTTAACGCAGCGAGCGGAATGCCGCCCTGACTTCGTTGGTGAAAATCGCCGGCTGCTCCCAGGCCGCAAAATGCCCGCCGTTCTCGGTTTTGTTGAAGTAGATCAGATTGCCGAAGGCACGCTCCGTCCACGATTTGGGTGCCTGATAGATTTCTCCCGGAAAGACACTAACCGCGACCGGCACGGAAGGGATCCTTTCGAGAGCGTTGAAATTGTTGGTGTGGTCTTCCCAATAGATCTGGGCTGCCGAGGTACCGGTCTCCGTGAACCAATAGAGAGAAATGTCATCCAGCATCTCGTCCCGAGTGAGAACCTTTTCCGGCTGCTTGTTGCTATACGTCCACTCGGCAAACTTGTCGTACATCCACGCGGCCATTCCGATCGGTGAATCGACGAGCGAGTAACCGATCGTCTGCGGACGCGTAACCATCATTTGCGCGTAAGCAGCGCTGTCTCGGTAGAAAATCGCGAGCTTGTCGAAGCAAGCCCGTTCGTCCGCAGTGAGACCTGCGGGCGCCGGGGCACCTGCAGCCAAAATCGGCACGATTTCTTTTGGAACGATCGCAGGCATGTTGAGATGAATGCCCAGCAGTCCCGGCACCTTTTGATGCGCCATGCGCTCGGAGATGACCGAGCCGCAATCACCACCTTGCGAGACGAACTTCTCATATCCGAGCCGATTCATCAGCGTGCCCCAAGCACGGCCGATGTGATCGGAGCCCCATCCACGGACGCTGGGTTTGCCGGAGAAGCCGAAACCGGGGATAGACGGCACCACGACATGAAAGGCGTCTTCGGCGCTGCCGCCATGCGCTGTCGGATTCGTCAAGGGATCAATCACCTTGAGCATTTCCAGAACCGAGCCCGGCCAACCATGGGTCATGATCAGCGGCATTGCGTTTTCGTGTGGGGAGCGCACGTGAATGAAGTGAATATCCAGCCCATCGATTTCGATCATGAACATCGGCAGGGAATTGAGCTTCTGTTCCACCTTTCGCCAATCATAACCGTCGGCCCAATATCCGACGAGATCACGCAGACGTTCGAGTTGCACACCCTGGGAATCGTCAGCGACATTTTCCTTGAGCGGCCAGCGTGCCGTCGCAAGCCTTTGCTTCAACTCGGCAATTGCACTGTCGGGTATATGGACCTTGAACGGCTTCACACCGTCAGGCAAGGCGTCCGATGCGGCAAAGGACATGCCAGGCTTCAAGAGCGACGCTGCTCCCGCGACGGCAGCCGCAGTCACAAAGGTGCGTCTATTCATTGAGAAGGATAAAGGCGACATCAGAATCTCCAAAAGTTTGGGAGGTTTGTTGAATGCCGCGAAGTTTTGCTTTCGGCGTGTATCCCGGTTGTGTCCCCAACCCAGCCAAATTGTATCCTTCCGTGTCCGGATCGACCGAGGCTACAATGGAATACAGAACTCTGCGCTTTGACTTTGCCAGCGGCAAAATGCACCCGAAAAATATGGAACTTGGCCGAGTAGCCAGTGAAGAAGAATTTTTGGAGAATCTTGGGGTGGCAGATGACGCAATGCGGGGCTGCCAAGCCCTGCGGCGACCCCATAGAGATGGCGCGGGCTTACGAAGTTCCGCTTCCATGATGATGGAAGCGGCTTGATGGCTACATGCTCGAAGCAGCGCTCGTCTATGGGTAAAATAGGGGCGGCTATCCTGGCGGGAGGAGAAACCATGGATAGCCGGCCGGCCGCGATATGATGAGACAAGGCCGGCAAATTTCACTTAATCGCGTTGCAGCGCCTTACGGCGCATAGCGCGTAAAGACGTAGTCGTGATCCCTGACGTTGCCTACATGGCAGCTGAGACAGGTTTCATGTTGAGCAATATCAACCGGCTTGCCATCGACGAACCGCCCGAAACCCCAGCCGTGGCTATCGGTATATTTCTTGGAATCCTTCACCATGACCTGCACCGTCGTCGGCGCTCCCGGCACCGTTGCCGGTGCGAACTCCGTCGATTGCTTGCGCTTATAGGCCAGCTTGACGAGGATGGACCCATCCGGAAAAGGCAGCGTGCCTTTTTTGTAAGCGTCAACGGCGATATCGTTGCCGAGCACGGCGCGAAGTTCGTCGAGCGGCGGAGCCTCCTGCGCAGGCGCAATGAATTTCCAGTCCCTGTAGCCTTCCGGGATGGTCACGCCGTAGATCGGCGAGGCATTTTCTGGCGGCGTGGCGGAGCCTGCCGATTGGGAAGCGGCGATGCCGACGGCAAGGGTTGAGACGGCAAATGCGCCAAGGAATGCTAGCTTCATTTTGAACTCCCGTCTGACGGATAATCCGGAAAAGATCGCCCCGAATTGTATCCGCGAGATTTCAGGAAGCGGCTCGATTGTATCGCAATGTAGCCGGACGAGACCTATTCGTGTGAGCTGCTCATCGGAAATCGGGTGGCCGCCGCTGCCGTTCGGACGCTAGGCTTCAGGTTATTGCGGCATCCAGGGACCTCGAAAGCCCGCCTAGACCGAGGACATGAACATGAACACATCGATCTCCACTTTTGCTCCAAGTTCCTTGGAAAGCCCCATTGCGGCCCGGGTCGACGCCTATGATTGGCCGTCGCTGGCGGGAGAACTTGACGGCTTCGGCTGCGCTGTCCTTCCGAAGCTTCTCGCGCCCGATGAATGCGATGTAATCTCCGGCCTTTATCCCGAGGAACGTCATTTCCGCAGCCACATCATCATGGCGCGCCACGGTTTCGGAAGAGGCGAATACCGCTATTTCAACTATCCGCTGCCGGGGCTTCTCGGTGAATTGCGCACCGCGCTCTATCCTCATCTCGCCGATATCGCAAACCGGTGGAACGAACGCATGGGCGTCGCAGAACGCTATCCCGGTGAGCATGCCGCCTTCCTGAGACAATGCCATGAGGCCGGTCAGAGGCGCCCGACGCCGTTGCTGCTGCAATATGTGCCGGGAGACTTCAATTGCCTGCATCAGGACCTCTATGGCGAACTTGCCTTTCCGATTCAGGTGGCTATTCTGCTTTCCGAGCCGGGACGGGATTTCACTGGCGGCGAGTTTGTGCTGACCGAGCAGCGGCCGCGCATGCAAAGCCGCGTGGAAGTCGTGCCGCTTCGACAGGGCGACGCCGTCGCCTTTGCGGTCCATAACCGGCCTATACGGGGATCGAAAGGGAACTATCGTGTCAATCTCAGGCACGGGGTAAGCCGGGTCCGCTCAGGCATGCGCCACACTGTCGGCATCATCTTTCACGACGCCCGCTAAGAGCGTCGCTAACCGACGAAGCCGGCGTAATTTTCTCCGGTAATTCTGTGCATGATGGCCGAGTATGCCTCGTGATTCTGATCGCCCGCCTGGACGCGCCCGAGCGACGGCTGCGCGAAAGCCGACATAGGCAGGAGGGCGAGCGGCGTCGAGACGGGTGTGAGGTGCGACCCCTGCCCGGCGCGTAATGTCGTCAGCAGACCGAACATTTCGCCGGTGATACTGGGCCGTGACAATATCGCCATGCGATATTGCCCGGACGAATTCGTCACCAGATAGATATGTCCCGACAGGTGCGGCACCGACACCGAGCCCTGCTGTGAAAACGAGGCGTCGCTGCGCTCGCGTTCCCGGAAACTCAGACAGGTCCGTTCTCCATCCCAGGCGATTTCGGTACAATAGGCGAAGATCGCCTTCGCATCTCCGAAGGACGGCCGAAGCGTCAGGTAGGTGCCTTCCAGCCAGGAAACTGAGGCGCGGGAATAGGCCCCAAGCTCTTCAGGAGCATGACCGGGCCTGTCGTTGACGACAGGCGCTTGCGTTCCAGCCGGCTCCCGCAGGACGACGCCCATCGCCTGTTCCAGCCGAATGAGGGTCGCGAGCGTGAAGGGCCGGTGGCCGGAAAGGGCCTTCTCCAAGGTCGAAAGGCTGATGCGGGCATCATTGGCAAGACGTTGCCTGGAAATGCGCCGTCTGGCGATCTCCTCGCGAACCCGCGCCGCTACGGCGCTGTTCTGGCTGTCGGACAAATAGGGGTCGCCCTGGACCATTCCTTCGTTTCCTGTTTGCGTAATTTTCTTCACAATTCCACACATGGCCGTAACCGGCAAGACCGTTTGCGGCAAGATGCGGACGAAACAGGGCAAAGCTTACGCTGGCGAGAAAATAGCCTTTGTTCACAATGGCTTCAGTCATTCCAACAGCGAACAAGGAGCCTGTCATGTCAGCCTCGCCACACGTCTCGCGCTACCAGAAGCGGCAAAATGTCCTCATCAGATTCGGCCTGTTGCTCTGGTTCAGCAATGCCATCCTGCTGCCGGTGCTTGCCGTCATCTTCGCACTGCTGCATCCCCTGGAATCGCACGCGCAACCGGCAGCCTTCGTCACTCCGAACGAGATGGGCGCGGGCAGCCTTCTTCTTCAGACCAACGAAGACGGAAAATATATCGAGGCACCCCGCCTTGCGACCGATGTCGATCTCGATGTCAACGGCCCGACGACACGCGCAGTCCTGACCCAAGCCTTCGAGAACACGACCGACAAATGGGTCGAAGCCCTCTATGTATTTCCCCTTCCGGACGACAGTGCCGTCTATTCCCTGAAGATGATCGTCGGCAACCGGGTCGTCGTCGCCGATATCAAGGAGAAGCAGGCTGCGCGCGCCATATACGAGAAGGCGCGTAGGGAAGGAAAAAAGGCATCCCTGGTCGAACAGCAGCGCCCAAACGTCTTCACCAATACGGTCGCAAATATTGGCCCGCATGAAAAGATCGTCGTTCAGATCGAATATCAGCAGTCAGTCCGCCTGACGGATGGCCGCTTCTCCCTGCGGGTGCCGCTGGTCGTCGCGCCGCGCTACAGCCCGCAGGGCGCATCGCCCATCACCCAGCAGGCCGATCTGAAAGCCGGCTGGGGTCAAACCAAACAGAGCCCATCGCGCAAGGGCAGCGACCAGCCCATCTCCGCGCCGCTCATGGCCCCCGGCGGCGACCGCGCCAACCCTGTCACCCTCAAGGTCAATCTCGACGCCGGCTTTCCGCTCGATGATGTCAAAAGCCTTTATCACGCGGTCAAGATCGACAAAATAGGCGATAGCGCACGCCGGATCGTCCTGGAGGGTGATGCGACTGCCGATCGCGACTTCGTGCTCGAATGGAGCGCGATCGCAAGCAATATGCCGAGCGTCGGTCTCTTCCGCGAGCATGTCGGCAAGGATGACTATATGCTTGCCTATGTGATGCCGCCGGCGGTGGCAACGCCGCAGAAGGCGGGTCGCGAAGTGGTCTTCGTCATCGACAATTCCGGGTCGATGGGCGGCACCTCGATCGAACAGGCAAGGGCGAGCCTCGATTATGCCCTGTCCCGGCTCGAGCCGAACGATCGCTTCAACGTTATCCGCTTCGACAACACGATGACCAAATTCTTCCCCGATTCGGTCATGGCGACGGCTGAAAACATCGGTTCGGCCCGCCGCTTCGTCACCGGCTTGGAAGCTGCAGGCGGAACGGAAATGCTGCCGCCGCTTCAAGCAGCACTCGACGATAGCCACCAGGCCAACGGATTGCGCCAAGTGGTGTTTCTGACCGACGGCGAAGTCAGCAACGAGCAGCAGCTTCTCGATGCGATCGCGAAGTTGCGTGGACGCTCTCGCATCTTCATGGTCGGCATCGGCTCGGCGCCGAACACCTACCTGATGAGCCGCGCGGCCGAACTTGGCCGTGGCAGCTTCACCCACATCGGTTCGGTCGCCGAAGTGAACGAGCGCATGCGCGCCCTCTTCGACAGGCTGGAGAATCCGGCCGTCACCGATGTCGCGGCTTCCTTTTCGGAAAAGAATGCCAGCCTGTCGCCCAATCTCCTCCCCGACATCTACCATGGCGAACCGCTCGTTCTGGCGGCCCGGATGGGAAAAGCAGCCGGAACCCTGACCGTCAGCGGCAAGATCGGTGACCGCCCTTGGACGATCTCCCTGCCGCTCGATCAGGCAAGCAATGCCAAAGGCATCTCCAAGATCTGGGCAGGGCGCCAGATCGACGATGCCGAGGTCAATCTCACGCTAGGCAAGATCTCGCAGGCCGATGCCGACAAGCGCATCTTGCAATTGGCGCTCGACCATCATCTGGTCACACGTCTCACAAGTCTCCTCGCCGTCGATACCAAGCGTCTGCGGCCGACAAACGCGCCGCTGACACAGGCCGACATTCCATTGCAGCTTCCCGCAGGCTGGGATTACAACAAGCTTCTCGGCATCGGTACAACGCGGGATGCGAAGGCTGACACCAGGCATCAGCAGGCAGCCGACAAGTCGGAGAGCGCCGATGGCGATGCGGAGCTCGAGCCAATCTCCGCACCGGCTCAGACCAGCGTTCCGCTACCTCAGACCGCAACGCCGGGAATGCTTCTCATTCTTCAGGGATTGCTTGCTCTTCTGTGTGGGGCTTCGCTGCTGTTCCTCGCATTGCGAAGGAACCGGGCATGATCGTCGCCACTCGCCTCCAAACCATCGGGAGCGCGCCAGCGCGCTCCCTTCTGACTTTTGCGGCCGGCATTCTCATCGCCGCCGGTCTCTTCCTCGCCGCACAGGGAGGATGGATCTATGCCAAAGCGGCCTTGGCGCAGCTTCTCCTGGAGCGCGCCTTTGCCGAAAGCGTGATATCAGGAACACCGGTCAAACCCTGGAGTTGGGCCGACACGTGGCCGGTGGCGCGTATCGAAGTTCCGCGCCTTGGCGTTTCCGCCATCGCGCTCAAGGGCGTAAGCGGCCAGGCGCTTGCCTTCGGCCCCGGCCACCTCGACAACACCCCGCAGGCTGGCGAAGAGGGCACGGCCGTCTATGCGGCGCACCGCGATACTCACTTTACCTTCCTGAGAAATATCAGGGAGAACGACCGTCTCCGCATCGCGCGCAGCGATGGCCAGATCTTCACCTTCCGCGTGACCCACATGGCCGTTGCCCGCTGGGATGAAGCAGAGATCGACCCCGATGCGCGCGGCGTCCATCTCGTGCTGGCGACTTGCTTTCCCTTCGACGCCATGACCTCGGGGCCACTTCGCTATCTGGTCTATGCCGATCTCGAAGAAACGACGGGTAAATAGACGACGGCCAGGCATATGGAAATCAACCCTACCCGCTGGTGCGGGTAGACGCTTCCGAGTAACGCGCGTCCATTGGGGCGAGACCGTTGGCATTGGGTTGTGTCAGGATACTATAGAGTTCCGGGCGACGGCCTCTTATCCAGCGCTGGCCCGTACACTTGTCGAGCAATGCCAGATCGATTTCAGCGCTCACCCTCGCATCGGCGGCCGCCCAGGTTTCGGCCAGGATCCGACCATAGGGATCGAGGATCATGGCATTGCCGGTGCGCACCTCGTCTTCATCCTGTCCGACGCCGTTGCTGAAGACGAGGAACATTCCGTTGTCGTGGGCGCGCGACGGTAGCCAGCGCATGAACCACTCCCGGCCATTCGGACCTCGAAATTCGGCCTCGATCGCCTCCGGATCTTCGTGGCGATTGATCCATTTTTCGACCGGTATCCGCTTCAGCCCGTGCGGACTAACCGAATGGCCGCCGCCGGCCTGATGCGGCGCGATCAGCAATTCGGCGCCAAGCAGTGCCGTGGCACGCGCATTCTCGACCAGATTGTTGTCCCAGCAGATCAGGATGCCGGCACGAATTCCCCAAGGTGTATCGAAGACCGTGAAGGCATCGCCGCTGGAAATAAGGCGGTGCTCCCAGGCGTGCAGTTTGCGATGGCAATAGACGCTCCCATCCGGCATGCAAACCGCATAGCTGTTATAGAGCTTTCCGTTTTCACCCAACTCGAGGAAGCCAACACCGATCGCAATGCCCTTCACCCGCGCCAGGGCGGCTACCCGGTTGATCGATGGACCGGAGAGCGGCTCCGCCAGCGCCTGCAGCGCGGGACCATCGAGCTTGGGAACATGCCAATATCCGCCGATGCACATCTCAGGAAAGACGACGAGCTGATTATCAGCCTGAACGGCTTCTTCCGTAAAATGCTCTATGCGCGAGAGATTATAGGCCTTGTCATTGGCCCGATGCTGAAACTGCACGGATGAAATTTTGAGCGCCATGTCGATTGCTCCTTTCGCCATGAAGCAATTTGACCATGTGGCTTCTCTTTCGTAAAATGACTTTATCGATTGAAATTATTCCTGGACAGAATGGAAATAAAGCTCCTCCGATCCTTCATTCAATTGATCGACACCGGCCACTACGGCAAGGCCTCGGCAAAACTGTTCGTCACCCAATCGACCCTGACCAAGCAGATTCAGGCTTTGGAAGCGGCAATGGGCGGAGCGTTGTTCGAACGCGGCCGCCATGGCGCCAAACTCACGCCTCTTGGAGAACTTCTGCAGCGCGAAGCGCGGCCGCTTCTTCAATTGAACGACGATGTCGACCGCAAGATGCATCGCGCCATGGCTGGCCTTACCGGATACCTCGATATCGGATTTGGAATATCGACCCTTGCCGTCGCGCCGCGGCTGATCGCCGGCTTTCGTGCGGCAACGCCGGATTGCAGCATCACGCTCAACGACCTGCCTTCGCGGGAGCAGCATCGGCGCCTGCTCGACGGCCGGCTTGATATCGGTTTCTGTCGGGCACCGGAGGAAGATAGCGACCTGGCTTTCACGCCCCTCATCGAAGAGCGTCTGGCCCTGGTGCTTCCAATTGAGGTGACCGTACCGGCCCAGGATCGGCTGGCGGAGTTGAATGAGCTTGGCTTCGTGGCACTTTCGCCATCGCGCGGACCGGGACTGTCTGACCAGATCAGACGCTGGTGTGCGCTTGCCGGTTTCGAGCCTCGCACCGCCCAATATGCCGACGACATCCTGACGGTACATGCCATCGTTTCTGCCGGCCTCGGCGCGGCATTCCTGCCCTGGCGTGGTGTGCAGGCATTGGCGGGGTCCAGCCACAAGCAGTCTCTCTCAGGACCGGAAGCAAGATGGCCGGTTGGGATCTGCTGGAATCGCAAACATACGAGCCCCCTGTTGGCCCGCTTTATCGATCATGTATCGAAGAATCTGGAATTCGACCGCTCGCAGGCCGAGTGGCAATCGAGATAAAGGCCTGACGCATCGGCGTTCTGCGATGCAAGCGATCGCTCTCATCGCCGGCAATGGGGTTATGCATTCCAACCCCATTGTCCGAAAGGCACTAAACATGAACCTACCCGACGTTGTCAGCGGACGGTTCAAGCCGCTTGATGGTCAAAACGAACCGTGCAGCCAAAGCATTGTTGGGGTGCCGAGAATTGCAACGGCGATCATCACCGAAACTGCCATCTTGATCGCTTTGATGCGTCGTGTCCTGACGCCGCTCCAATCATAACTCAAAATCACTAACCCTCACAAATCATTAATGATTCGCAAACTAGAGCCGACCCGCCTTTCGACAAGGGATAGTGATGATTCGTCCACAACGGATATTTCCGCGATACTTCGACTAAGGCGATGTCGAAACCATCTGATGGCCAGGAGAAAACCCTCGGGAAAAACCGTTGGTGCAGAAAGGCAGACTGTCGCGCCCGGGCGTCCCGGATGCCGAACGACGCGATTCTTCACCATGCGTTTCACCTGTATCGGCCGCGAAGGAAGGCTGAGATTTCGCGGGAGATCACCCGTTGTGGGTCGACTCACCCGGACCGATATAGTGATTCTCATCGACGACAATCGTCGCTAATCTTAGCCGGATAGGCGTCGGGCGATCGATGGTAATCGCACTTACTATCAAAAGGTGTGAGTCATCGCTGCGGCCATCTTCGGCGACTTACTGCAGAAAATATAGGAAAAGCAGCGTATTAAGTGGCGAAGGACAGAGTCTTAGCTGTCACACGTTAACCAGTCATTAACCGTTAATCTCTGGACGGCCTGACAGAATCGTGTTCTATCTTCTGGCGGGCAAAGGTCGGCAAACCGGCGACAGGCCGCCAAGAGGGACAAATGGCGATAGCGAACCGCACGGAGACTTTAGCTCCTTCAAAGGAAAATGCAGCCAGCAAAATTGCGCGGCATGCAACGGTGTTGTCTGGTCAGCTCCAGCAGCTCAGAACGCGCATGTATCCGCCGAAATCCGAGAAGATGCTGCGCCAGTTCCTGACCAACGAAGTGTCCAAGCTGACTTCGATCCCGGATTCGACCCTGAAGCTGATGTCGAGCGAAGGCCGCGGCCCAGTTCCCAGCCGATTGGAAAACAACCATCGCGTCTACACGCTTGCCCAGATCAACGAATTGCGGGAGCTGTTTGCCAAGCAGAAGCCGGCAGAAGCCCTTCGCTTCCTGCCTCGGCGGCGACCGGGGGAACATCTGCAGGTGATCGCGATCGCCAACTTCAAGGGTGGCAGCGCCAAGACGACCACTTGCGTTCACCTCGCACATTATCTTGCGCTGCATGGCTATCGCGTGCTCGCACTCGATCTCGATCCACAGGCCTCGCTTTCGGCTATGTTCGGCGCTCAGCCGGAAATCGATGTCGGCGCCAACGAAACCATTTATGCCGCACTCAGATACGACGCGACCGAGAGGCGCTCGATCCGCGAAATCATTCGCAAAACCTATTTTGACGGCATTGATCTCGTTCCGGGTAACCTGGAGGTCATGGAGTATGAGCACGAGACGCCACGCGTTCTTGCCCAAAGATCCGGCTCCGGCGCCATCTTTTTCGAGCGCCTCAAGCTGGCGCTTGCCGAAGTCGAAGAGGATTATGACATCGTCATCCTCGACACACCGCCATCGCTCGGATTTCTGACCCTTAGCGCCATCTACGCGGCTACAAGCATGATCATTACGGTGCATCCGGCCATGCTCGACGTGGCATCGATGAGCCAGTTCCTGCTCATGATGGGCGACCTTATCAGCGTGCTCGACGAAAGCGGCGCGCAGCTCGATCAGGATTTCATCCGCTATCTGATCACGCGCCACGACCCGAACGATGCGCCGCAATCGCAAGTCGTTGCGATGCTGCGCCATCTCTTCGGCACCGATGTCCTCTTGCCGACGGCAATTGAGAGCACCGCGGTCGAGGCTGCCGGGCTTGCCAAGCGCTCCCTCTACGAACTTGAAATGGGGCAGATCGGCCGAGACACACACAAGCGCGCCCGCGAGGCGGTAGACGCCGTCAACGAAGCCATCGTTCATCTCATCAATACAAGTTGGGGGCGTGGATGAGCAAAAGCCCGAGAAAATCCATCGTCGCCAGTTTCGGCCTGCTTTCCGCCGAGTTGGAAAGCAGCGAAAGCACGGCGGATCCGACGCCTTCTGCCCCTGCCCCCGCGCAATCGGGGCGCGTCGGCGCTGGCGTGATCGGCGCCGCGCATCGCGCAATCGGAGACATACGCGCGGAGCGAGATCGGCTGCGTGCGATTGTCGAATCCGGCGAAGGCTGGATACAGGACCTTGATCCTCATGTGATCGATGCGTCTCCTTATCCGGATCGCCTGCCCGACGACGATGCTCAGGATTTCGAGAGATTCAAGCGTTCCCTTGAGGAGGAAGGCCAAAAGGTTCCGATTCAGGTTCGACGACACCCTTCTTCAAGCGATCGGTATCAGGTCGTCTATGGCCATCGCAGATGGCGCGCCGCTCTTGAGCTCGGCCGAACCGTTCGTGCCATAGAGGTCGAGATCTCCGATCTCGACCTGGTCCTAGCTCAGGGTATTGAAAATGCCAGCCGTCAGGATCTGACATGGATTGAACGCGCCCTGTTTGCCTCGCGCATGGACGATGCAGGCATCAAGGCACGCCACATCTACGCTGCCCTTTCTATCGAGGATGCGGAGCTCGCGCGAATGCGTAGCGTCTATCGCACGATTCCAGCGGATATCATCGAAGCGATCGGCAGGGCACCGAAAGTCGGCCGCCCACGTTGGCTGGACCTGGCGAAGACAATCTCCGCGGCTCCAAACGCCCTTGAAACGGTGCGCGCCGCTCTCTCCGACGCGAATAAGGCCAATGAAACCTCCGACCAGCGATTTCAGGTGGCGTTGAAGGCAATCAAGCCTCCGCCTGAGGCACGCAACACCCAGATCGCGATTTCCGATACATCGGGAGCCAGGCTGGGTGTGTTTACGACATCGCCTGGAGAGGTTCGAATCTCCGCCGAGGGCAAATTGGGCACGGAATTCGTAAGATTTATCGAGGAAGAGCTGCCCGACCTTGTCGAGCGCTTCACTCGTTCGAGAAACAAACGCAACTCCTGACAGCTGTCAGGGTTTTTTGATTGGAAAGGAAACCTAGCAAAAGAAAAAAGGCCCCCAAACGTTGCCGTCGTGGAAGCCTTCTCTTCAATGTAGCAACTGAAGAATCGCATTTCCTCGAATCCCAGTCAAGAGTCTTTGGCACCGTTTTTGGTGATCGTATTTCTTTTGCCTCTTGAAGGTGAGGAAAATGCAGAATGGAAGTGTAACGACGCCTTTTGGGCGGCGGCCGATGACGCTTGCCCTGCTTCGGCAACAGATCGCCGTAAATAGGATCGAGCCTGGCAAGTCGGTCGATAAATGGAAAGTCTTTCGAGACGCATCCGAAGCGCGGCAAAAGCTCGGATTGCAAGATCGTAGCCTTGCCGTGCTTGACGCTCTATTGAGCTTTTATCCCGAAAATGAACTCCGCCAGGGTGGCCAGCTCGTTGTCTTTCCATCCAATGCGCAGTTGACCTTGCGCGCTCACGGCATCGCGGGCGCCACACTTCGCAGGCATCTTGCGCTTCTCGTCGAGGCTGGCCTGATCGCCAGAAAGGATAGCGCCAATGGCAAGCGCTATGCGAGAAAAAGCCGGACGGGTGAGATCGAAAACGCATTCGGCTTCGATATCTCACCGCTGCTGCTGCGCGCCGAGGAGCTTGCGATCACGGCTCAGCAGGTCGTGGCGGAGCGAATGGCCCTTCGTCGCGCCAAGGAAAGCCTGACGATCTGCCGGCGCGACGTCCGCAAATTGATCACGGCGGCCTGCACGGAAGGCTTCGGTGGCAACTGGGCGCCGATCGAAGACAGCTATAACGCCATCGTCGCTCGCATTCCTCGTTCGCCGACGATGCCCGACATCATTTCCGTTCTCGAAGACATGGAGCTTCTTCGCCGCGAGATCATCAACCTGCTGGAAACGCAGCAAGAAATTGAAAATTATAGCACCAATGATGCCCATGATGAGCAGCACATACAGAGTTCGAATCCCGAATCTCTTAATGAACTTGAACCAAGCTTTCGAACAAAGCCGGACACGAGGTCCATAGAAAGAGGCGGGTCCAGGAAAGAAGCGATGCGAATATTTCCTTTAGCCCTCGTGCTGAAGGCGTGCCCGGAAATAAGCTCCTATGGGCCGACGGGCATTATCAACAGCTGGCGAGACCTGATGTGCGCGGCGGTCGTCGTGCGATCTATGCTGGGCGTCAGTGCTTCGGCCTATCAGGATGCTTGCGAGATAATGGGGCCGGAAAACGCCGCCGCGACGATAGCTTGTATTCTCGAGCGATCAGGGCATATCAATTCGGCCGGCGCTTATCTGCGAGATCTTACATCAAAGGCGAAACGCGGT
Organism: Rhizobium pantanalense; assembly: GCF_030182525.1. NCBI lineage: Bacteria > Pseudomonadati > Pseudomonadota > Alphaproteobacteria > Hyphomicrobiales > Rhizobiaceae > Rhizobium > Rhizobium pantanalense. Next base: position 19,418 of record NZ_JAQJCH010000012.1, on the reverse strand, counting down.
GAGTTTTCACTCGGTCCCGCGCTCATGGCATTGCTTCGAGCAAATAACAGAGACAGCAATATCATATTGAGGGTTTCGTGATGGGTTGCTTCAGTTTCCAGGGTATCGACGATCTGAAATACGCCCTTGGAATGAGCCTCGGCCGTTACCGAGCGAGCGGCGGCAGGACAGTCCTTTCCATCAATTGAGACGGCCAAAGCCGATCTTTCAGCCATGGCCGTCCATTGACCGCCGAAAGTCGGCGGCGGCCTAGACCCGCGCCTTGGATTAACGGCAGACGCGTTCCTTGCGGACGACCCAGTGGCCATGAACCTTATGCTTCACCGTCTTCACGAAACAATCGTGGTGATGACGATGAAACGGAGCTGCCTGAGAGGGGGCGCTGACGGCGACCATGGATGCCAGGGCGATCACCGAAGAGAGAAGCAGGCTTTTCATATTAAACCTCGTAAGCATTGGGGGTTGATGCTGCGCGTTTACGCATGACTTTGATGACCGATCGAGACTTAACCGAAAATGAATAGCACCCTTACAATTTTGTAATGCGTCTTGGCGATTGCAGTCATCCGAAAGCCCGCGCGGCAACTGCCAGAGCAGTTAGCCTTGGCTTTGAGCTACCTAGACCAGGATCGGTCTCAGCCGATCGCATTTGTCGCGCTATCTCACGACGTTGCCCATTAGTCATGAGTGGGTGGCAGCTGAGGCCGCGCTCGCGGGCGAGCCCAAGCTTCCTTGGAAATTCATTGGTTCGGGATATCCGGTGATTGGGAAAGCTGGACGAAAATTCATCCAAAAAGCCGACAAAAATGCTCATCGGGAGGCTGTTTTACCCCGATCCTTGAGGCGAAATTACCGCTTGGGCGTGGCGCCTTTGCGTGGCTCCGAAGCCTGCATCCACGCTGTATGGCTCATGGAAGCTAACCAGGATTTAGCTTCTCTATTACAAATTTTTCCTTGAAAATCCGTTATTTAGACAGCGCCGAATTTAGGCACGGAAAGCGAAGCATTTCGTCCGTCTTGCGTGATATAGCATGCCAAACCGACCGATTAGTCAAGGAAATTGTCGATTAAGCACATCGCTCAAATCGCCCGCAGACAGAACCGCATCGCCTCGCGCAGGAGCGCGATGGTCTCCGGAACATTTGGTCCTTCAATCTCAGGCGGCTGCAGACGTTCGCAGAATTCGCGCCAGACGAACAGGGTCAGTTCCGCGCCGTCCGTTTCGGTCTCCCCCTCCCCTTCGGCAAATTGTTCGAGGATCCGATAGCGAGCATCTTGCCAGAACAGTTTCTCCACCCAATCGTAAATGGGGATGACATGGAAGTGAAAGGTAAGTCCGGAAACATGACCATATCGGCCGATATAGACGCGTGGAGCGCCCAGCTCCTGTTTCAATGTTGCCTGAGACAGCACCAGCAGCGGACCGATCTCCCTAAGAGCGGCATCGGGTAGATCGAAAAGATCATTTGCGGATCTTTTCGATGCGATCATGAGATAGCCGGGAAGGGCCGAATTCGCGCGATGGCTGACAAGCCACCCATCGCTCTCGCCGATGAGAAACTGTGAAGCGTTCATCATACCTCTCCTTGATTTCAGTTATTATTCGTCGGCTACCGACGCTTCTGGCATGGCGAAGATAACATCGCTCATGACCAGCAAGTGAAGTTCTCCCGGCTTTTCGATGTGTTGGATCGTTGCCGTACTTGTTTCAAGGACTGTGATCCGAACCTGCGACCATAGGCAATAGAATTCGCCGTAGTCAGCGCGGCGTTGGAACCTGACAGCAGTACGAACGCGACCGTTGCCGCGATGAATGCTGCGTATAACTCAAGGGACATGTCGGAATTCCCAAAGTTCAAGGTAGCCGCAATGGAGATATCTGCGAGGGACGATCCTGGCGGGTTGGCCGGGCCACCTTCAACACCTGGTCGGGGTAGTTCTTTTCTGGCCGGAGCGAGCCCGCTCAGCCTTGGTGTTCGCACCGAAACCCTGACAGCTGTCAGGGTTTTGCAAATAACGAACGCTGGAAAGGCGGTCCTGGGAGGTTTGCGTCGCCCGGCGACCGGCAGAGAGGCAACATGCGTCGCGCTACCTCTGGCGGCCATGGGCCAAAACCCTGACAGCTGTCAGGGTTTTTGTCCGTGAAGTTCCGCCGACGCGTCGCGATAGCGGTGATGAACCGCGGTAGCTGAGAGTGCCCCGCGGCCATTTCTTTCCGGGTCGGAACTTCCGTCGCCTCGAAAGCTCCGACCGGAAGCGCCGGTGCGTCAATGTCCCATGGATGCTTTCTTGCCGAGCGTTACGTTGCGTAACGTCAAGGCAAGGGGAATGGCGGCTAGCGAGATCAGCGTCAGAACCCAGAAAGCATCGACATAAGAAAGAAACGAAGCCTGGTTCTGTATTTGCTGATTGATCCAGGCGAGTGCTTGTTGGTGGGAGGTCAGAACCGAGCTTCCTTGCGCCATGAAATAGTTGCTCAACTGACCGTAGGTATCCTGATAGGCGCCGTTCGACGGGATGATATGTTCGACCAGGCGGCTTTGGTGGAACTGCTCACGATGGGTGATGATGTTGGAAATCAGCGACACGCCAATCGATCCGCCGGTATTGCGAGCGGCGTTCAGCAGCGCGGAGGCCTGGTCGGTCTTGCTGGCGGGAATCCCGTCATAGGAGGCCGAGGTGATCGGCAGGAAGATGAATGGCAGGCCGATCCCCTGCAGCATGCGGGCTTCGGCGAGATACCAGAAACCTACGGCGCTATAGACGCTGGTTACTTGATACATCGACAGGGCGACGAAGCCGGCACCGATCGCGATCAGATATTTCGGCTGTACTTTCGATGATAGGAAGCCGACCACGAACATCATCACCATGGTGACCACGCCGCCGGGAGACAGCATCAGCCCCGCCCAGGTTGCGGTGTAGCCGAGATTCTGCTGAACCAGCTGCGGCAGATATTGCGTCGTGGCGAGCAGAAGCGCGCCCGTCGCCATCATTACCAGAAAGCAGGTGCCGAACTGTCGGCTGACCAGCATCCTGATGTCGACAGCTGGATTCTTGTGCTTCAGTTCCCAGGGGATCATCAGCAGGAAGGCAAGCGCGCAGATCACGGCTGCCGCAACGATGAAGCTGGAGCCGAACCAATCGTCTTCCAATCCTCGGTCGAGCATCAGCTCCAGCATTCCAAGAAAGGTGGCGACGAGTCCGAAGCCGATCCAATCGAAGCCGGGCTCGTGGCTGCGCTTCAGGGCGCGCTCTTGCGCTGCTCCTGCCGGTTCCTTGATCAGCATGGCAACGGCGGCAAGCGTCAGGATGCCGACGGGACCGTTGATCAGGAAGCACCAGTGCCATGAGAAATTATCCGAAAGCCACCCGCCCAATGTCGGCCCGACCACAGGAGCAACGACAACGGCCACGCCGAACAAGGCAAAGCCCTGCCCTCGCTTTTCCGGCGGAAAGCTGTCGGCCAGAATGGATTGGGCAACCGGCACCATGCCGCCGCCACCGATGCCCTGCAGGATCCGGGCGAGCAGCAGGAATTGCAGATTGGGCGCAAAGCCGCACATCACGGAGCTGATGGTGAAGAGCGCAAGGCAGCTGAGAAAGAAAGTCCGGCGACCGAGAATGCGCACGAGATAGCTCGTGGCCGTCACGATCACGGCGTTGGAAACGAGGTAGGTGGTGACGACCCAGGACGCTTCGTCCTGGCTGACACCGAGGCCGCCGGAAATATAATTCAGGGCGACGTTGGCGATGGTTGTGTCAAGCACTTCCATGAAGCTGGCAAGCGCGACGACGATCGCAATGATCCAGGGGTTTGCCACCGATCTGGCGACGCCGTTCGTGCTCACAACACGTTCCTCAAGCTTTCCCATAAGGAGGGACTGGCATCGGTGCGCACCTTCGGGACGACGGACATACCTGGGCCCAATGCGACATCACTCGGCACGTCATCAAGCTTGATCTTCACGGGAACGCGCTGGACGATCTTTACATAGTTGCCGGTGGCGTTTTCTGCCGGAAGCAATGAGAATGCCGTTCCCGATCCCGGCTGCACGCTTGCGACATGGCCATAGATCGTGCGGCCGCCATAAGCGTCGATAGTCAGCGTTACCGGCTGGCCCGGGCGCATATGATCGAGCTGGGTTTCCTTGAAGTTGGCCGTGACCCAGAGCTTGTCCGGCACAAACATGGCCAGATTCGTGCCCGCCTGCACATATTCGCCGTCGCCGGCCGACAGCTGCACCACTCGACCGGGCTGAGCTGCTGTCATCGTCGTGTAGGAAAAATTGAGCTTGGCCTGGTCGAGCTGGGCTTGATCTTGCTTAAGAGTTGCCTGAACGTTGGCGATCTGGAAGTCATAGGCGTCGAGCTGACGCTGCGCAGCGGTCAGCGAGGCTTGATCGGTGTTCAGTGCAGCCTGTTGCTGGTGCAATTGCGATGTATATTGCTGCGCTTCCTGAAGAGTGCCGGAGCCGCTCTTCACCAGCCCCTGATAGCGGTCGTTTTGCTGCTGGGCGAAGACGAGGTTGGCTTGGGCCTGTGCGACCTGAGCCTTGGCCTCTTCCACATTCGCTTCCTGAACCCGCTTCTGCGCCTCCGTATTCTGGATATTGGCGTTTGCGGCAGCGACCTGAGCCTGTGCCTGCTCCAGAGCTGTTTGATAGTCGCGATCATCGATGCGGGCGATCACTTCGCCGCTCGTGACGTGCTGGTTATCGGTGACGGGGACGGAAGAAATATAACCGGCTACGCGCGAGGTGATGGCATATTGCCGCGCAGCGATGAAGGCATCGTCGGTGCTTTCATAATGAGAGGCGTTGTCCCAATAGATAAAGGTTACCACGGCTGCCGCAGCGAGCGCGCTTCCGCCGATCAGGAGCATCCGACGGCGCCGGGAGGGGCTGCCGGTCGCGTCCTTCTGGCCGGGATCATCCGGCGTTTCGGTTTCGTCAGGTATTCGGGTTTTGTCGCCGGGTTGCGGCACTTCTGCCCTTTCCTGTTCGGCCGAGAGGCCGCTTTGCTCATGATTTACCTTGCCGCCGGCCGTCTTCGGCTCCAGCACGATCAATTTTCCGAGAGTCTCATCCTGAGGCGTGCTCATCTTCTACCTCTTTTATCACAAGGGCATAAATTGAAATGAAACGTTCAATTTAAATATTGACGTAGAACTGATCGGGATGTTAGTCAAGAGCCGCGGAGGGTGCTAAACCGCGTCCAAGCCAATCAAAAAGCAGTGAGGTCCGTCATGCCGCGGGAAATGGCAAAACCCCAGATTACGCCGGCAAAGACAAATGCAACGCGACGTGGCCGTCCGCCGCGGGAGAGGGCGGGAGAGGTCGAGGACAGAATTCTGCAGGCCGCCCTCCAGGTCTTCATCGCCCGAGGTTATGAGGGCGCCAGCATTGACGAGATTGCCGAGGTGGCGAGAGCCGGCAAGCCGAGCATCTATGCGCGCTTCATCAACAAGGAGACCTTGTTCAGAGAAGTCGTCATCCGCTGGGCGCAAAAATCCGGTGAAATGGTGGCCTCAGCCACGTCGGGCAGCATCCTTGAACGCTTCCAATCCGCAGGTGTCTTGATCGTCCAGCGCGCCATAAGGTCGGAGACCATCGGGCTCATACGCAGCGTGATCGGTGAAGCGACCCGTCATCCGGATCTGGCAACGACGATCCACTATGCCATGCGGGCACATGGAACGGCTACCGCAATGAAACTCGTGGCAGAATTGGCGGAGGCCGAAGAACTCAAGTCATTGCCTGCCTTCGCACCGGCTAACCTTGAAGCCACCACCCGATACTTCATCGATCTGGCGTTGCTGCCGATGATGATATCCTCGCTGTTTCATGCCGATCTGACGCCCGTGAAGTCGCAGATGGAAGATCATGCACGCGAGGCTGCCACTTTTTTCTTGCGCGGCTGTGGCTATAGCGGCGTTTGACGGATTCTTCGAATCCGTTCCAGCTCTTTGTTTTCAAGCAATTCCGGACGGAAATCCGCCGCGCACTCTTCCTGGAACTGCTCCAATCTTCAATAGGCGGCGAGCAAGTTCGACCCGAAATCGGGCTCGACGCCGAGCAGCGGCGCGGCGTGGCTGATGATGTCATGGACCATGGGTGCCGCTGTTTCTGCAGCAAGGTTCAGGTTGTGCACGCCCGTCAGCGGCTGATCGATGAAGGCCAGCACCACATATTTCGGGTTATCCATAGGGAATGCGGCCAGGAACGAATTGAAGCTGAGCTTGTGCGAGTAAACGCCGTGAATGACCTTGTTTGCGGTGCCCGTCTTCCCGCCGACATGATAGCCGGGGACGTCGGCGGCTCGGCCGGTGCCCTGTTCGCCGTTCAGCCGGAAGAGATAGCGGATCGTATCGCTGGTGCTCTTCTTGACGATCATCGTCTCGGTCTTTTCCGCCTCTTCCTGTGTGCGCGGAAGGAAGGAGGGTTCGATCAGCTTGCCGCCGTCGATGAGGGCTGCGCCAGCGACGGCGGTCTGCATCGGCGTGGTGGCGACGCCGTGGCCGAAGGCGATGGTTATGGAGTTGAGCTTCTTCCAAACCTTTGGCTGGCTGGGCGCCTTCACCTCGGGCAGTTCGGTTTGCATCTTCGTCAACAGCCCGAAGCGGGTCAGATAGCTCTTCTGGATGGCCATGCCCACCTTGTCCATCATCTTGGCCGTGCCGATGTTGGACGAATAGCGGAAGATTTCAGGGATCGACAGAACACGCCGCGGCACGTCGCGGTCGTCATGGATGGTGAAGCCGCCGTAATGCAAGGGAGAGCTGGCGTCGAAGGTGTCCGTCAGCTTGACCATACCCGTGTCGATGGCCATTGCGATCGAGAAGGTCTTGAACACCGAGCCCATCTCGTCTGTGCCGTTCGACATGCGGTTCAGCCAGCCTTTGACATCAGCCTGCGGATCGTTCGGATCGAAATCGGGGGCGGAGGCCATAGCCAGGACTTCACCGGTGTGAATGTCGAGAATGACGGCGCCTGCCGCCTGACTCTGGTATCGGCTGATTGCGTCCGACACCACGTCATGGACGATGTTCTGGACGCGCAGGTCGATCGAAAGCCGCACCGGCTCCAGCTGGTCGCGGCTCGTCAGGCCCGTGGACGCGAGATCCGACAGACCTTGCATGTCGAGATATTTCTCCATGCCGGCAACGCCATGATTGTCGATATCGACATAGCCGAGAATATGTGCGGCGGTTCGCCCGCCTGGATAGAAGCGCTTGACCTCAGGCCGAAAACCGATCGCCGGAATGCCGAGCGCCAGGATTTCGCTCTGTTCCTTCGGCGTCAGCTGCCGGCGCAGCCAGGCAAAATGCGAGCGGCGGTCGGCAAGCTTCTTATAAAGGGACTTGCGGTCGATATCGGGAAAGATCGAGGCGATTTTTTCCACTGCCTCGTCCGGATCGATCACGCGGTTGGGCTCGGCAAACATCGAGACGGTGCGAATATCGGTTGCGAGCAATTCGCCGTTTCTGTCGACGATATCCGGGCGCGCAGCGCTGACATGGTCCGGCGGAATCGCCGACGTGTCGGCCCTTGGCTCCATATCGAAATAGGTAAGCCTGGCAAAGATCGCCACATAACAGACGAGCAGCCCACCCGCGAGCATCATGATGCGAGCTTTGGCGAGTTTGGCTTTGCCCGTTGCGCGTACTGGCGGGCGCTCGCGTCCGCCCGGACCAAAGGTGATTCTGATGAGGCGACCGCTATTTGCGCCGAGGGCGTGGATGATCGACATGAACGATTTATTCGCAAAACAGGGGAAGGCGGACGTGCCTCTGGATCAACAATCTCTAAGCTCAAGATGGTTAACAGGGGACTAATTATAAGTTTTTCTTACTAACGTTGTGTTTGAGGCGCACCTCGCGCGTTGCGCGTATGACGGCTGCGAGCAAGATAGTCTTGCCTGACTATATCCGCGCCAAAACATCTTTGGATGTGGTTCAGAGCGCGAGCTGCTCGGCACCCTGAGATCGAGCCAGAACCTCGAGTTCCTCATAAAGCGATTCCGCAAAGCTGCGCAGCACAGTCAGTTCGAAATCGTTCATGCCGGTGCGCGTGAGCTGCACCGAGATATGACCGAAAAGCGTCATGGCACTGCCCCCCTCCGGGAAGCTCGATGGATGCAGATCGACGGCCGTACCTTTGTTGAGCAGCTGGGGGGCGTTCGGGCCGGAAATGAGGATGCGGATACGGCCGTGGCTCTGGTCGCAGATGAAGGCACGGCCGGCCAGGGTATCAGCCAGAGCCTGCCTTTCGGATTCGGCGAGCGGCTCATTGCCGGCAATGAACCATTGCCGGTATCCCGCCGGGCGTACGGAACTTTGCTTGAGGCCGGCCGCGGGAAGATGGGCCGCAAGCTCTTCGCTCGTGGTTGCACCCATCACATGCAGGAGATGGCCCTCCGGCAGGGCTTCCAGCCGGATGGTCCGGCCTTGCAGAACGGCCTTTCCGGCAAGGACCGGCTTTGATATCGGCAAATCAGGCATGGAGTTTCTCATTCTGAGGGTCGATGAAGACCGGGCTGCAGATCACGGCATCCGTGTATTCGTTTCTAAGCCCGTTCCAGACGATGATCTTTTCGCCGACGCGCGCCGGTCCGTTCTTGATAAGAGCGAGCCCGATCGTATGGCCGAGGCTGGGGGAAAAGGCGCTCGATGTCACATAGCCCTGGTCGTTTTCGAGCGTCGCCGCCGCACCGTCCGCAAGGATATGGGCACCGGTACGGAAGCTGGTCGCCGGATCTACCGGTTTGACCCCGACGATGCAAGGCCGGTCGGCGGCCTGCAGGCCTTCGCGTTGGAGCATGGCCTTGCCGATGAAATCGGGTTTGGTCGTCGAAACCATGCGGGCAAAGCCGAGATCGCCCGGTGTGACTGTGCCGTTGATCTCCGCATGGGTGACGTGGCCCTTCTCGATGCGCATGACGCCGAGCGCTTCGGCACCATAAGCGCAGATACCATGCTTCTCGCCTGCCTCCATGATGGCGTCGGCGACGAACTCTCCATAGGCCGCCGGCACGCCGAGCTCGTAAGCGAGCTCGCCCGAAAAGGATATCCGGAAGAGGCGGCCTTCAAGCTTGCCACCGAACAATGAGACCGCGCGCGCGCTCATGAACGGGAAGGCGGCGTCGGAAATATCTTCGTCGACGATCTCGGAGAGGATCGTCCGCGATTTCGGTCCGGCGACCGCCATCTGAGCCCATTGATCGGTTGATGACGCAAAATAGACCTCCAGCTCGGGCCATAGAGTCTGGGCGCAGAACTCCAGATGGGCGAGCACGCCGGCGGCTAGCGCCGTCGTCGTGGTCATGAAGAAATGGTCTTCGCTCAAGCGGCTGGTGGTGCCGTCGTCATAGATCATGCCGTCTTCGCGCAGCATGATGCCGTAGCGCGCCTTGCCGACGGACAGCTTGGCGAAGCCGTTGCAATAGATGCGGTCGAGGAAGGTTGCCGCGTCCTTGCCGAAGATCTCGATCTTGCCGAGCGTCGAAACATCGCAGATGCCGGCATTTTTTCGAATGTTCAGGACTTCGCGATCGACACTTTCGCGCCAGGTCTTCTCGCCTTCGCACGGGAACCAGGAGGAGCGGTACCAGAGGCCGGTCTCGACGAAGACTGCGCCGTTCTTCTTTGCCCATTCGTGCAAGGGGGATTTTCGCGCCGGCTGAAAATGCTTAGCCCGCGAAGTACCTGTCAAAGCACCGAAGGAAACAGGAGTATAGAACGGCCGAAATGTCGTGATCCCGACCTCGGCCGGTGAGACGCCTCGGGCGTCGGCGAGGATGCCGATGGCATTGATGTTGGAAAGCTTGCCCTGATCGGTCGCCATGCCGTTCGTCGTATAGCGTTTGGCGAGTTCCACATCACCATAGCCTTCGCGCACGGCAAGCCCGAGATCCTTCAAATGCACGTCGTTCTGGTAGTCGACGAAGGCCTTGCCCTTGCCGCCTTTGATATGCCAGAGCCGCGCGGCAACAGTCGGTACTTCTTCTGCTGAAGCAAAAGCGGGAGCGACCTTGCCAAAGCCGATGGCTTCCAGCGCCTCGGCGGCTTTGATCGCTCCGTCGCCAAGGCAGCTATCGATGGAGGCAAGACCGGCCGCGGAGCCGGCAATCAGCAAGCCTTCCTGTCTTTCCGGCGCCAGGAAGGCTGCATGCTTTTCCGACCAGACCGGCTTGGCGCCGCGATGGCAGGCAAGGTGAATGATCGGGCTCCAGCCGCCGGACATGGCCAAAGCATCCGCATCGATCTCCTGCATGCCCGAGCCGCTCGCAATCTTGACCCCGCGGACCTGCTTGGGGCCGACCGCATCGATGATGCATGCACCGGTCAGCACCCGCGCCTTGCCGTTCCAGTGTTCACCTGTGGCGCGCGTATCGACGATGGCGGCGACGTCAATGCCTGCGGCCTCAAGGTCGGCGGCAGTGCGATAGCCGGAACTGTTGGTCGTGAAGACGACCGTACGTTTGCCGGGCGCGACAGCCTGGCGGTTCAGATAGCTGCGCATGGCGCCAGCCATCATGACGCCTGGAATATCGTTGCCGCCAAAGACAAGCGGCCGCTCTTCGGCGCCTGTCGCAAGGATCGCCTGCTTGGCGATGATGCGCCAGAGGCGTTCGACAGGCTGGCGGGGGTCGGGTGTTGCCACATGCTTCTGGACGCGTTCGACCGCGCCGAAGACATTGTCGTCGTACCAGCCGATAACCGTCGTGCGCGACAGGCATTGCACGTTCGGCAGGCTGTCGAGTTCGTCCAACATGTCGTTGAGGGGCGAGCTGCTCTCCGAGAGCAAGCTGCCGCCGAGATCAAAGCCTTCGTCCGCGAGAATGACGCGCGCTCCGGCGCGTCCCGCGGTCAGCGCCGCGGCAAGACCTGCAGGCCCGGCACCGATCACGAGCAAGTCGCAATGCGCCCAGCACTTCTCGTAGGAATCGGGATCGGTGTCATAGGACGCCTTGCCAAGACCGGCTGCCTTGCGGATCAGTGGCTCGTAGACCTTTTCCCAGAAGGCGGCCGGCCACATGAAGGTCTTGTAGTAGAAACCGGCGCTGAGAAAGGGCGACAGAAGCCCGTTGACGGCGCCAAAATCGAAGGCAAGCGAGGGCCAGCGGTTCTGGCTGCGGGCGATCAGCCCCTCATGGAGCTCGATCATCGTGGCGCGGCTGTTGGCCTCGGTGCGGCCGCCTGTGCCGGTCGTGACGAGCGCATTGGGTTCGGCGGCACCCGCCGTCAGGATGCCACGCGGCCGGTGATATTTGAAGCTGCGGCCGACAAGCTGGATGCCGTTGGCAAGAAGCGCGGAGGCAAGCGTGTCGCCCGGATGGCCGGTCAAATCTCGGCCATCGAAACTGAAGGCAACGGTTTTGGAGCGGTCGATCCGGCCGCCGGAGGAGAGGCGATAGCTGCTCATGCCTCACCTCCGAGCTTGGCAAGTGCCGCGTCGCTGACGCCATGAACCTTGTGAGTGACCGTGTCACGTTCGACGATCAGCCAGCGGCGGCAGCCGGAGGAATGGTGCCAGTATTCCTTGTGCCACCCCTTGGGGTTGTCGCGCAAATAGACGTAATCGTACCAGTCTTCCGCGCCGGCATCCGGAGCAGGGCGGCGGAGGCTTGCATCGCCCTTGATGGTGAATTCTTCCTTGGGCCGGGTGCCGCAGTGAGGGCAGGAAATCAGGCTTGCCATCGTGTCATGTCCTCAATGCAGGTTCGGTTGGGCGCCGACGCCCTTTTCATCGATCTGATAGCCGCGCCGAAAGCGATCGAGGCGCAGCTGCGTCGCCGTTTCATGCGGCTCGTTGCGGGCGATCAGATGGGCGTAGCAGTAGCCCGAGGCCGGCGTGGCCTTGAAGCCGCCGTAACACCAGCCGGCGTTCAGATAGAGATTGTCGATGTGGGTCCGGTCGATGATCGGGGAGCCGTCCATGCTCATATCCATGATGCCACCCCATGTGCGCAGATAGCGCACGCGCGTCAGTGCCGGGATCATCGCCACACCGGCTTCGGCGACATGTTCGACAGTCGCGAGATTGCCGCGCTGGGCATAGGAATTGTAGCCGTCGATATCGCCGCCGAAGACAAGGCCGCCCTTGTCGGATTGCGAGACATAGAAATGGCCGGCGCCGAAGGTGACGACGCAATCGATGAATGGCTTTAGGCCCTCGGAGACGAAAGCCTGCAGCACATGACTTTCGATCGGCAAACGCAGCCCCGCCATATCGGCGACGACGGTGGAATTGCCGGCCGCCGCCAGCGCAAGCTTGCCGCAACCGATAAACCCCTTCGTCGTCTCGACACCCGTCACGCGGCCCTGGTCGGTGCGGATGCCTGTGACTTCACAGCCGGTGATGATGTCGACGCCACGGCTATCGGCTCCGCGGGCATAGCCCCAGGCGACTGCGTCGTGGCGCACCGTGCCGCCGCGCTGCTGCAACAGGCCGCCCATGATCGGGAATCGTGCGTTTTCGAAGTCCAGGAAGGGCAGCTTCTTGCGAACGGCTTCGCGGTCGAGCAGCTCGGCATCGACGCCGTGCAGGCGCATGGCATTGCCACGCCGGGTATAGGCGTCGCGCTGTGCATCCGAATGGAAGAGATTGAGCACGCCGCGCTGCGAGACCATGGCGTTGAAATTGAAATCCTGCTCCAGCCCTTCCCAGAGCTTCATCGAAAGCTCGTAAAACGGATTGTTGCCGGGAAGCAGGTAGTTCGAGCGGATAATCGTCGTATTGCGGCCGATATTGCCAGAGCCGAGATAGCCTTTCTCTAGAACGGCAACATTGGTGATGCCGAAGGTCTTGGCGAGATAGTAGGCAGTCGCCAGCCCATGGCCGCCGCCACCGACGATGATGGCATCATAATGTTGCTTCGGTTGCGGCTGGCGCCAGGCAGGCGCCCAGCCGGTATTGCCGCGAAGACCGTTGAGGAAAACAGAGAAAGCCGAATAGCGCATGGTCAGGTCCGCTTTGAATTGCGTTCATGATGACAGAGCGGCAAATGCCGACTTGCCCAATTGGGACCTTTTTCGATAGAAAAGGGACATGACGGCGATCGATAGCAAAAATAGCCAGAATATTGGTTTCATACTGATTCCGGGATTCGCCTTGATGTCCTTTGCCTCGGCAAGCGAGCCGTTGCGGGCGGCCAATCTCCTGGCCGGGCGGGAAATCTATCGATTGTCGATCTTCTCGCCGGACGGCACCCCGGCGGTCTCGTCGGGCGGCGTGCCGGTGCCGGCCGAACCTCTTCCTGGTCGAGGCTCAGGTCTTGGCACGGTTTTCGTCTGCGCCGGCGGATCGCCGCGAGACTGGCACTACCCTTCGGTCCTTGCCTGCCTGCGCCAGCTCGCGCGTGAGGGCGTTCGCATCGGCGGCATCTCGGGCGGTCCTTATCTATTGGCCGCCGCCGGTCTTCTGGCCGAGCGCGATTTCACCATTCATTGGGAGCACGCGCCGGCCCTGCTCGAAGCCTTCCCCGCGCTATCGCCGCGCCAGGCACGCTTCGTCATCGACGGCAATCGTATCACCTGCGGCGGCGGCATCGCGCCGCTCGATATGATGCATGTGCTGATATCAGAGCGCATGGGTGCCGATTTCGCTCGCCGCGTCAGCGACTGGTATCTGCATACCGAAGTTGGCGAGCCGACTGCGCCGCAACGCGGTTCGCTCGCCGAGCGTTACGGCGTTCACCATCCGGGCTTGCTGAGCGTGCTGGAAAAAATGGAGGAGACGATCGAAATGCCGCTCGACCGCACCGCCATGGCGCGCATCGCTGGCGTTACGCCGCGTCATCTCGACCGGCTGTTTGCCGTTCATCTCGGCTCGACATTCCTTGATCAATATCGGCGAATAAGATTGCAGCATGGCCGGCGGTTGCTGGAGCAGAGCCCGCTTTCTATCTCCGAGATTGCCGTCGCCACCGGCTTTTCAAGCGGCGCGCATTTCTCCAGAGCCTATCGCTCCCTTTACGGGATCGCCCCCGGCGAAACCCGCCGTAGCTGATTTTCGTCGTAGTTGAGAACATTTCACTGGGAGGATAGAGTCCTTCCCAGCAAGCCCTGCCGGCAAGAAGGATACGGAATGAAAACCAAGGCAGACACTGTATCGGCCGATGATCAATCCCATGCTGGACGATCGGCCTTCTCCCAAAATCCGCATGCGGTGCGCGAGCCGAAGGAAAACAATCTCGAAATGGCGATCGGCCACGAGGTTCGCGCCTATCGCAAGAAGCTCGGCATCACTGTGACGGATCTTGCCGCCGCGACGGGGATCTCGCTCGGCATGCTGTCGAAGATCGAAAATGGCAATATCTCGCCGTCGCTGACGACGCTGCAATCGCTATCGCGTGCACTCGGTGTGCCGCTGACCGCATTCTTCCGTCGCTATGAAGAGCCGCGCAACGCCGTCTTCGTCAAGGCCGGTCAGGGTGTCGAACTCGAACGCCGTGGTACGCGCGCGGGCCATCAATATAATCTCCTCGGCCATATCGACAACAATTCGAGCGGCGTCATCGTCGAGCCCTATCTCATCACGTTGACGGCGGATTCCGATGTCTTCCCGACGTTCCAGCATGAGGGCATGGAGTTCCTTTATATGCTCGAGGGTGAGGTCATGTACCGCCACGGCGATCAGCTCTACCCCATGCAGCCGGGCGACAGCCTCTTCTTCGATGCGGATGCGCCGCATGGCCCGGAGGTGCTGGTGAAATTGCCGGCCAAATACCTGTCGATCATCAGCTATCCACAAAGAGGCAAGACTGACTGACTTGCCTTAAAAGAAAAAATTATTCTTTTGAGTTGAAAAACCGCATTGGACCTGCTAGCCATTTTTGCAGATGCGAAAACGGAGGGTTTGGGCATGTGCGGAATTGTCGGTCTTTTCTTGAAAGATAAGGCGCTGGAGCCGAAACTCGGCGCGCTTCTGTCTTCCATGCTGATCACGATGACCGATCGCGGACCCGATAGTGCGGGCATTGCGATCTACGGCAACGATAATGGCAAGACGGCAAAGATCACAGTCCAGTCGGCCGATCCGGAAAAGGATTTCGACGGCCTGGAATATGAACTCCGGCGCGCGCTCGACATCCCGGTATCCGTCGTGGTCAAGAGCACGCATGCGGTTATCACCCTTGCCAAGGACAAGCTTGACGAGGGTAGGGCGGCCCTGACGGCATCACGTCCGAATATCCGCGTCATGAGCAGCGGCGATACCGTCGAGATCTACAAGGAAGTCGGCCTGCCGAAGGATGTGGTCTCCCGCTTTGGCGTGACCGCCATGTCTGGCACGCACGGCATCGGCCATACTCGCATGGCGACGGAATCGGCCGTGACCACGCTCGGCGCCCATCCCTTCTCCACCGGCTCGGACCAATGCCTGGTTCACAACGGTTCGCTCTCGAACCACAACAACCTGCGCCGCGAGCTGAAGCGCGAGGGCATGGTCTTCGAAACGGAAAACGATACAGAGGTGGCCGCTGCCTATCTCACGGCCGAGATGGCGAAAGGCAAGGATCTCGGGGCGGCACTCGAAAGCGCCGTCGACGATCTCGACGGCTTCTTCACCTTCGTCGTCGGCACCAAGTCCGGCTTTGGCGTCGTTCGCGATCCCATCGCCTGCAAGCCGGCCGTCATGGCCGAGACTGACCAGTATGTCGCCTTCGGCTCCGAATATCGCGCGCTCGTCAATCTTCCGGGCATCGAGGATGCCCGTATCTGGGAGCCGGAGCCGGCGACCGTCTATTTCTGGGATCACGAAAAGGCTGCCTGATCAGAAGCGCCGCAATCGAGAGAGATCTTACATGCCAGTTTTCGACCTATCCGTCACACCGTTGCGCGAACTCAACAGCGCTCTTCATGGCCTCGCCGCCGGCACCAACGATACTGCTTTCGAAGTCGTCAATCCGCGCGGCCATCATGCGGTGGCCGCCGGTATCGACGCGCCCGTCACCGTCGATATCAAGGGCTCCGTCGGCTATTACTGCGCCGGCATGAATGATGGCGGCAACGTCACCATCCACGGTTCGGCCGGCCCAGGCGTTGCGGAAAACATGATGTCCGGCACCGTCGTCATCGAAGGCGATGCCAGCCAGTATGCCGGGGCGACCGGGCAGGGTGGCCTGCTTGTCATCAAGGGCAATGCCGCCTCGCGTTGCGGCATATCGATGAAGGGCATTGATATCGTCGTCTACGGCAATATCGGCCATATGTCGGCCTTCATGGGGCAGTCCGGCCATCTCGTCGTGCTCGGTGACGCCGGCGATGCGCTGGGGGACAGCCTCTATGAGGCCAAGCTCTTCGTCCGCGGTTCGGTGAAAAGCCTTGGCTCCGATTGCATTGAAAAGGAAATGCGCCCGGAGCATCTGGAGAAGCTCTCCGAGCTTCTGGAAAAGGCCGGCGTGCGCGGCGTCAGGCCGGAGGAGTTCAAGCGTTATGGATCGGCGCGCAAGCTCTATAATTTCAACATCGACAATGCCGACGCGTACTAAGGCGAAGGGGACCTCATGAACTACCACAATCCGCACACGCCGCCTCGCAAGTCTGCTACCTTCGACGATCATACGCTCGCCGAAATCCGCCGCGCGGCGGCGACGGGCATTTACGACATTCGCGGCGCCGGCACCAAGCGCAAGGTGCCGCATTTTGACGACCTGTTGTTCCTCGGTGCCTCGATCTCGCGCTATCCGCTCGAAGGCTATCGCGAGAAGTGCGATACGACCGTCGTCCTCGGCAGCCGTTTCGCCAAGAAGCCGATCACGCTGAAGACCCCGATCACCATTGCCGGCATGAGCTTTGGCGCGCTTTCCGGCAACGCCAAGGAAGCCCTCGGCCGCGGCGCGACGCTTGCTGGAACATCGACGACGACGGGTGACGGCGGCATGACGGACGAGGAGCGCGGCCATTCGCAGACACTGGTCTATCAGTATCTCCCGTCGCGCTACGGCATGAACCCTAGGGATCTGCGCCGTGCCGACGCAATCGAAGTCGTTGTGGGTCAAGGCGCCAAGCCCGGCGGTGGCGGCATGCTGCTCGGCCAGAAGATCTCCGATCGTGTCGCCCACATGCGCAACCTTCCGAAGGGCATCGATCAGCGTTCGGCCTGCCGCCATCCGGATTGGACCGGTCCGGACGATCTCGAAATCAAGATCATGGAATTGCGCGAGATCACCGATTGGGAAAAGCCGATCTATGTGAAGGTCGGCGGCGCACGCCCCTATTACGATACCGCTCTTGCCGTGAAGGCGGGCGCCGATGTCGTCGTGCTTGACGGCATGCAGGGCGGCACGGCCGCGACGCAGGATGTCTTCATCGAGAATGTCGGCATGCCGACGCTCGCTTGCATTCGCCCTGCGGTCCAGGCGCTGCAGGATCTCGGCATGCACCGCAAGGTGCAGCTCATCATCTCCGGCGGCATTCGCTCCGGCGCCGATGTGGCGAAGGCGCTGGCGCTGGGCGCGGATGCGGTCGCCATCGGCACGGCGGCGTTGGTTGCGATCGGCGACAACGATCCCAAGTGGGAAGAAGAATATCAGAAACTCGGTACGACGGCCGGCGCCTACGACGACTGGCATGAGGGCAAGGACCCGGCCGGCATCACGACGCAGGATCCGGAGCTCGCAAGCCGGCTCGATCCGATTGCTGCGGGCCGGCGGCTGGCCAATTATCTCAAGGTGATGACGTTGGAGGCGCAGACGATCGCGCGCGCTTGCGGCAAAAATCACCTGCACAATCTGGAGCCGGAAGACCTCTGTGCGCTGACGATGGAAGCTGCCGCCATGGCGCAGATTCCGCTTGCCGGCACCAATTGGTACCCGGGCAAGGGAGGCTTTTAAGATTCCGTCTGGGCCTGAGAGGCCCGGACGTTGCATGCATCATCGAAGTGTCTCGAAGAAATCCAAAGGGGAACGAGAATGACACTGGATCTTGCTGCCTTTGCAAAGGACAAAGGCATCAAATATTTCATGATCAGTTATACGGATCTTTTTTCCGGTCAGCGCGCCAAGCTCGTGCCGGCGCAGGCGATTGTCGGGATGCAGGAAGAGGGCGCCGGCTTTGCCGGCTTCGCCACCTGGCTCGACATGACACCCGCCCATCCCGATCTTTTTGCCGTGCCGGACGCCTCCTCCGTCATCCAGCTCCCATGGAAGAAAGAGGTTGCATGGGTCGCCGCCGATTTGCTGATGGATGGCGAGATCGTCGCCCAGGCGCCGCGCAACGTGCTGAAGAAGCTCGTCAAGCAGGCCGAGGCTGAAGGCAAGCGGGTGAAGACCGGCGTCGAAGCCGAATTCTTCCTGATCACCGCCGATGGCTCGAAGATCTCGGACGAATACGACACCGCCGAAAAACCCTGCTACGACCAGCAGGCCGTCATGCGCCGTTATGACGTCATCGCCGAGATTTGCGACTATATGCTGGAGCTCGGCTGGGGTGCTTATCAGAACGACCATGAGGACGCGAACGGCCAGTTCGAGATGAACTGGGAGTTCGACGATGCACTGAAGACGGCGGACAAGCACTCCTTCTTCAAGTTCATGGTCAAGTCGATCGCTGAGAAGCATGGCCTCAGAGCGACATTCATGCCGAAGCCTTTCAAGGGGCTCACGGGCAACGGTTGCCATTGCCATATTTCCGTATGGAGCAATGATGGCAGGACCAATGTCTTTGCCGACAGGGAAGCTGAATTCGGTCTGTCGGCCGAGGGCAAGCATTTCCTTGGCGGCATCATGAAACATGCCTCGTCGCTGGCGGCGATCACCAACCCGACGGTCAATTCCTATAAGCGCATCAATGCGCCGCGCACGACATCGGGTGCTACCTGGTCCCCCAATACCGTGACATGGACTGGCAACAACCGCACGCATATGGTGCGTGTGCCCGGTCCCGGCCGCTTCGAGCTGCGCCTGCCCGATGGTGCCGTCAATCCCTACCTTCTGCAGGCGGTCATCATCGCCGCCGGCCTGGATGGCCTGCGCAGCATGGCCGATCCCGGGCCTCATCACGATATCGACATGTATGCGGAGGGTCATCTCGTGAAGAATGCGCCGCGCCTGCCGCTCAATCTGCTCGATGCGCTGCGTGCCTATGACGAGGACGAGGGGCTGAAGCAGGCGATCGGTTCGGAATTCTCCGAAGCCTATCTGAAACTCAAGCATCAGGAATGGAACGCCTACTGCTCGCACTTCACGCAATGGGAGCGCGACAGCACGCTCGATATCTGAGTGCGCAAAAAGACGCGAGAATTGACCCATGTGCCGGGACAGATCGCCCCGGCGCAAAGGAGGGATTTTGGCCGCGAATGGCGGAGGAAGATCAGCATGACGAGCTATGTATTGACAGTGACGTGCCAATCGACGCGTGGGATTGTTGCGGCGATCTCGAACTATCTGGCCGGACAGGGCTGCAACATCGTCGA
>NZ_JAQJCH010000011.1:0-185823 GCF_030182525.1 Rhizobium pantanalense | reverse complement strand
CGGCCTCGATCAGCCCGGCGGCGTCAGCAAGCCGCTGATCCCCGTGCTTCACCGCCAGCCAGTCGAGCATCATCGCTCCCGACAGGAACATTGCGCCCGGATTGGCGACGCCCTTGCCCGCGATATCGGGAGCGGTCCCGTGTGCCGGCTGGAAGAGGCCGTGCGTATCGCCGATGTCCGCCGAAGGGGCCATACCCATGCCGCCGATCAGACCGGCCGCAAGGTCGGAAAGGATGTCGCCAAACATGTTCTCGGTCACCAGCACGTCAAGCGTCCAAGGCTTCTTCACCATGTTGAGCGCCAGCGCGTCGACATAGGCATAGTCCTTCTGCAACTCGGGGTGCTTGGCGGCGATCTCATCGAAAACCTTCCGGAAGAAAGCCATCGAACTGAAGACATTCGCCTTGTCGACGCAGGTCACCGTGCCGGCCTTGCCGCGACGTTTGCGCTGGGCGGCCAGCTGGAAAGCGAATTCGGTAACGCGCTCGGTGCCGGCCCGCGTGATCTGCATCGTGTCGTAGGCCTCTTGGTCGTTTAGCACTTCGCCACGGCCACGCGCATAAAACAGTCCTTCTGTCTGCTCGCGGACCAACACGAAGTCGATTCCTTCGGCGCGAGGATCGGACAGCACTTTCGGAAGGCCGGGAAACCACCGGATCGGACGGACACCTGCAAACAGGCCGAACTCCATGCGCAGGTCGAGCTGCGGAATGATTTCCGTCCCGTCCGGGAAGCGGATGTCGGGCCAGCCCATCGCGCCGAAGAGGATTGCGTCGGATGTCCGGCAGGCCTCGAGCGCGGCGGCGGGCAGGGCCTCGCCGGTCTCCGCGTAGTGCTGGGCACCGGCCTGATGCGTCTCGAACATGAGCGGTGGCGCGCCCGCCTGGCTGACGGCGGCGTCGATCAATTCCAGGCAGGCAGGCATGACTTCCCTGCCGATCCCGTCGCCGGGAAGGACTGCGATCTTGAGAGTGTTGTACAACGATGACATTTGAAACCTGTCCTAGAGGTGGTTGAGGCCGAGGCGCTCGAGAAGGTCGAGCAGTTCCTTGCCTGCCCGCTCGCGGTGCGCCTTGTGAATGTTTCTTGCTTTTTCGCGGTCGCCTTCGCGGATTGCTTGCACGAGTTCTGCATGTTCGCGGGTTGAGTTAACCGGCTTGGGACGCATCTTCAGCGTCACCATCCTGACGCGATGTGCGCGGTCGATGAAATTGAGGACGACCGACTTGAGCATCTGGTTGCCGCCAAGGTCGAGCAGTTGCTCATGAAATCTTGCGTCCGCCTGCGCCCAGCGCTCCAAATTATCTTGTGAAAGCGCATGGTCCATGTCGGCCGTCGCCTTTTCGAGACCCCGGAGTTGATCCTCGGAAAGCTGGCGGCTGGCGGCAAGCTCTGCAGCCGTACTCTCCAGCGACGTCAGGATTTCGTAAATTTCCTTCATGTCAGAAATAGAAATCGGCAGAACCCGCATTCCGTGCCTCGGGATCACCGAGACAAGTCCGTCCTGCTGGAGGCGCATGAGCGCCTCCCTTACGGGCGTCCGGCTCATCCCCAACTGGGACGCGACTTCCTGTTCGGTCGCCTGGTAACCGGGCGCCCACTTGTTATCCAGGATGAGCTGGCGCAACCGAAGGTGCGCTGTCGCGGTCATTGTTTTCGCGAAGGCGTCCTCTTTGATCTCTGAGACCGGTGCTGTCTGTTTCCTGGTCGGCATTTTCTTTCCCTTCAAGCTGGCTGATTTCTCAGGAGCCTACATATTTTCGCCAGCTATGTTCAGGCTGGTATCCGAGAACGCTCTTTGCTTTGTCGATCGACAGCAAGGTTTCGTTGTTTCCGATCTGCTTCTTGAACGGGACCCCCGGATACCACCTCCTGACGAGTTCCTCGTTGGAGGTGGTCATGACCCCATCGTCGTTTGCGATGATGAACACCTCGGCACCTTTGCCGCTCCACTCGAGCGAGCGACGGATCGCCTGTGCCCCGTCGCGGGCGTCGATATAGGTCCAAAGGTTGAAGCGTCTGCTGCCCGGGTTCTGCTCGAAGGCCGGGAAGTCCGCATACTCGCTCTCGTCCATAACGTTGGAGAAGCGTAGGCAAACGATCTTGAGCTCGCTGTCCCAGCGGCAATACTGCTTTGCCATCTCCTCGCCGAGATGCTTCGAGAGGGAATAGGAGGTTTCCGGGCGCGACTGATAATTCTCGTCCGCCGGCAGATAGTCAGGCTTGATCTCGTAAGGAATGCCGAGCAGGGTCTCGCTCGACGCCCACACGATGTTCTTGATGCCGAGCAAGCGGCATGACTCGAAAACATTGAACGTCGAAATGGTGTTGACCCGGAAAACATCCGCAGGAGCAACGCGCCCCGGCATCGGCACAGCGGCCAGATGGACGACGGCTTCAGTGTTGCGATTGTGGTCCCAATCAAAGCCACTGATCGCCTCGATCGTGGCGCGCATATCCTCGAAATCGACCCTGACGAAGGGGCAGAGGTTTTCTGGCGGAGCGATCGTATCCGCGTTGATGACGTCGTGGCCGCTCTCAACCAGATGCTTGATCGTGGCTCTACCCAGTTTGCCGCTGCCGCCTGTGACTAAAACTCTCATATCGTAATACCTCCGTAGAACCTTCCAGGTTAGCGGCTTCGGCCGACCGCCACAGCCAGGATGATGAGCATTCCGCGCGCGATGAGCTGCTGGCTGTAGTCGAGGCCGCCAAGAATAAGGCCGTTGTTGATGACACCGATGAGCAGGGCACCGACGATGGAACCGATCACGGTGCCGCGTCCGCCGAATAGGCTGGTACCGCCGAGAACCACGGCTGCAATGACAGACAGCTCATCGCCTTCGCCAAGCTGAAAGCGTCCAGACTGCAGGCGTCCAGCATAGAGCATGCCAGCGATCGCAGCGGCCATCCCCGTCAGTAGCAGCACCTGGAACTTGATTTTCCGGACATCGACGCCGCTGTAGCGAGCTGCGACCGAGTTTCCGCCTGCCGACATGACCTTGCGGCCGAACGGTGTCTTTCGGAGCGCGATATGGGCGATCGTGCCCAGAACGGCGACCCAGACAACGAGGACAGGAACAGGGCCGATGTTACCGGAACCAAAGACGAAAATGAACGTATCGTTGATAATTGGAACAGGCGAAGTGCCGCTTACCCACATTCCGACCCCTCGCGCGATCCCCATCATGCCGAGTGTCACCAAGAACGACGGGATGTTGAGATAGGCAGTCAGGCCGCCGTTTACGGCGCCTACCAGCAGCCCGAGGGTCAAGCCCGCGAGAATGCCGGGGAATAGACCGTACTTGCTCAGCACCAGGCCAGCGACCACCGACGACAGTCCGGCTATGGCTCCGACCGAGAGGTCGATCTCGCCCGCCGAGAGTACGAACGACATTGCCATGGAAACGATGGCGACGATCGCAGTCTGCCGCAGGATGTTGAGCAGGTTGTTTGAAGATAGGAATCCGCGATCCTGCAGCAGGATCGCGAAGACGATGAAGATGACGACGAAGCCGATGTAGACGACGTAGTCGCGCCAGTTGCTGTGCCACGGCCGCATGTGGGTTGCATCCGTCTCTGTGTTCAATGTCTTGGCTTCAGTGGACATTTTGGGTTGCCTTCTGAATCGCGACCTGCAGACCGAGTTCGGTGCGGATCAGCGGAGATTGAGTTTCGTCGCCGGCAATCGTGGCCCAGCTTTCGATTTCGTCGCGCTCGATTTCGCGCGCGAGACGTCCGTTGTTCATGACCAGGATGCGGTCGCTTGTTGCCAGAAGCTCGGCTGGTTCCGACGAGATGACGATGACGGACTTTCCGGAGGAGGCGACGCTCCGAATGAGTTCAACGATCTCGGCCTTTGAACCGATGTCTACGCCTGCTGTTGGTTCGTCGAGAATGACAACCGAAGGATCAATCGCTAGCCATTTGGCAATAACGATCTTCTGCTGGTTGCCGCCGGAAAGGCTCCTGACCTTGTTGTCAGCGGACGGCGTCTTGATCCTCAGTTGCTTGATGAGATCGGAGGTCAGTGTTCCCTCGCGTCGACGGTCGATGAAGGGACCGCGGACGAGCTGACCGATCTGCGGCAGTCCAAGATTGTCGCCGACGCTGTGCTCGACAACCAGACCTTCCTCGTGGCGGCTCTCCGGAACAAGCACAATGCCAGCCTTGATCGCATCCGAAGGTGACTTGAACTCAACGGCAGTGTCGCCGAGTTCTACGGTTCCCGCAGTTTTCTTATCGACGCCGAAAAGAAGGCGGGCAAGCTCGCTCCGGCCAGCGCCCATGAGGCCTGCTATTCCCACAATCTCGCCCCTGTGAACGTCGAAGCTGACATCGCTGGGTTTTCCCGAAGGGCCCGAAAGGCCACGTACGCTCAGCGCGGGTTTGCCGCTGCGATCAATGGCGCGCGCCTGGTATTGGAAACCGGTGACACGCTTGCCGACCATGTGCTGCACGATCGAGTCGAGCGTGAATTCGGATGTCTTCCCGGAGGTCACGTTCTGACCGTCACGCAGAATTGTAATCTCGTCGGCGATCGTCATGATCTCGGTCATGCGATGGGAAACGTAGATCACGGCTGTTCCCGCCGCAGTGAGCTTCTTCAACATGCCGAACAGAGTGTCGGCTTCCTGTGCGCTCAGCGACGAGGTTGGTTCGTCAAGGATAAGGATCCTGGCGTCCTGGTGGATGGCCTTGGCGATCTCGGTCAGCTGGGCCTGGCCGGGGCTGAGTTCAAAAACAGGCGTCCTCGGATCAACCCTGAGGTTGAGTTGGCCGATGATCTCGGCTGCCTGTGCGATTTCCCTGCGTTCGTCGACCAAGATCGACAGGCGGCGGGGCTCCCGGTTGAGGAAAATGTTCTGGGCGACCGTGAGGGTGGGGATCAGGCTGAGGTCCTGGAAGATCATCTCAATGCCGAGCCTGCGGGAATTCTCCGGAGAGCTTGACGACATGTGTTCGCCAAAAACCTCGATGGATCCCTCCGTGGGTGTGACCACGCCCTGCAGGATCTTCAACAGCGTAGACTTGCCGGCGCCATTTTCGCCGACCAGCGCATGGATTGTCCCGGGTTGGATCGTCAGGCTGACACCGCGCAATGCGTGCACGCCGCCAAACGATTTCCTCACGTCGCGCATCCTGACGGCGGCGAGGGTTTCGGTGACTGCTTGAGTGTTCATGGTCGTTGTCCGCCGCTGGGGACGGGGAGCGGCCGGAGCCGCTCCCGCGCACCGTTAGTTCATTGCGTCGGTGAGAATCTTCGGTGCCTGGTCGCCGTTCGACTGCGGCCACGCCTCGATCAGGTTATCGCGGGTCACCGCAAGGGCCGGGAGCACGACGTAGGGAGGTGCGTCCTTTCCGAGTAGGGCGTATCCGGCAAGGATGCCCTCGGCATAACCGGCGCCGTACGGACGCTGGGATCCGGTTCCCTTGACGTAACCCTTCTTAGCCATGTCGATCGAGATGTTGACGCCAAGGTCGCAAGTGGTGATGACGAGGCTCTTGGACGCGCCCGCTGCGCGCGCCGCTGACAGGACGCCTTCTGTTGGAACGTCCCACACGGCCCAGATGCCATTGAGGTTGGGGTGGGCCGTCAGCATTGCGGAGGCGACGCGCTCGGATTCGCTTGAGAAATCAGGGCCTCCGACCCCGGTCTCCTGGACGATCTTGATATCCGGATAATCCTTGATCGCTTCCTTGAAGCCGACCACGCGTTCTTTGGTGGCAAAAAGGTCGGACGCATGCGGGATGAGACCGATTTCGCCCTTGCCGTCGAGCGCCTTGGCCATGAGCAGTGCGGCGACCTTTCCCATCCCGCGGTTGTCGGAAGAGACGAGGCTCACATAGTCTTTGCCAGCCTTCATCCCGGCGCCGGTCTGGTCAAGGAAGATGATCTTAATGCCAGCGGCAGCAGCTTTCTTGTATGCTGCGGCCGTGGCTGACTGCTCGGCGGGAACGGTGATCATGACGTCAGGTTTGAGCGCCATGACGCTTTCGATGTCTGAAACTTGCTGCTCCGCGCGATATCCAGCATCAGTCGTCGCAACGATTTCGACGCCGAGCTCTTCCAGGGCCTTCTTTTGCCCGGCCATCTGGGCCTTGGCCCAGTCAGACGCCGTGTAGTGCATCACAATGGCCGCTTTGGCATGCTTCGCCTTGATCTTTTCGATCTCTTCGGCGGATAGCTTCAGGTCGCTCGCGAGGGTCGCTTTTTCGCCGTTGGGCCCGCTTGCCGGGTGACTTTCAATATCCTTGATCTGTTTATCGACATCGATCGCGAAGGCGCTCGGCGCATAGGCAGCGCTGCCGCCGAGGGCAGTGGCAAGGGCGATCATCTGTAGGGACTTGCGCATCGTCATAGGCATTTCGGTTCCTCCCTTTAAGGCCTATTGAGTTCCTCGAATTCAATAACGTATACGTTAATGCATTTATAAAAGCTGTCAACTGAAGAATGTCGGGAAGCATCGGCGAGCCGAATTGAGCATCCCGCATTTGGGATGGTTTCAACCACCGTGAGTGCCCAACGCGGTAGTCATCACGGTGGTCGTCTTGTCCGTTTGCCACCAAACGGATCGAGGCAGACCGCCCCCATGAAATCGACCCGGAACGATCCTTACGGCTCCCGATCGACGCGGTAGTCAAATAAAAGCTATTGCGCAAATAGAGAGGTATAAGGTATGAGGTATGATGTCGATGGGCAGACTTTTTGCAGCGGAATGTGATATTGTTATGTTTGTCGTATATAATGCGTTATTTTGTGTTTCGATATTGTGATATCCAGAAAAGTGCGCCACATTAGTCGCGGTTTATGAGGGAGGAAGAATTGACAGCAGCAGTTTCGATCCGCGATCTCGCGAACGCTATCCGTGTCCTGTCGATCGACGCGGTTGAGGCCGCAAAGTCCGGGCACCCCGGAATGCCCATGGGCATGGCTGATGCGGCGGCGGTGCTGTTCGGCCGGCACCTCAAGTTCGATTCAAGCGAACCTGGCTGGCCGGACCGCGATCGTTTCGTCCTGTCGAACGGCCATGGCTCGATGCTGCTCTACAGCCTTCTGCACCTCACCGGGTACGAAGACATGACGATTGAGCAGGTTCGCAACTTCCGCCAATGGGGCTCCAAAACGCCAGGTCATCCCGAATACGGGCACACCGCTGGCGTCGAGACGACCACCGGGCCGCTCGGACAGGGGATCGCGTCGGCTGTCGGAATGGCTATCGCGGAGCGGCGCCTATCAACCGAATTTGGCGCAGCGCTTGTCGATCACCGGACCTACGTTTTCTGTGGAGATGGGTGTCTCATGGAAGGTGTTGGTCAGGAAGCTGCTTCGCTGGCCGGCCACCTGCAGCTCGGCAAGTTGATCGTCCTTTACGACGACAACTCCATCACCATCGACGGCTCGACCGCAATCGCGTTTTCGGAAGATGTGCTCGCGAGGTTCGACGCCTACGGATGGCACACGCAGCGCGTTGACGGTCATGATCCGGATGCGATCGACGCGGCGATCTCGCAGGCGAAGGCGGAAGGATCCAGACCATCCCTCATAGCCCTGAAAACCATCATTGGATACGGCTCTCCGTCAAGGGCAGGAACAAGCTCCGTACATGGTGCACCGCTCGGCGCCAGCGAAGCCGCCGCGACGAAGGCAGTCTATGGCTGGACGGCGGACACTTTCGAGATTCCTGCTCCAATCCTCAAAACTTGGCGCGAAGTCGGCGCGAAGGGCGCCAAGGCGCGCAAGGACTGGCAAGCGCGGCTTGAAGCAGCGGGCGCAGATGTCAGAAGTGAGTTTGAACGCCGCACCGCCGGCTCATTGCCAGCGCGATATGAGGAAGCGGTCAACGCCGCCAAGGCAAAGCTGCTCGACAAGCCGCAATCAGTGGCAACGCGTAAGGCAAGCCAGATCGCACTGGAAGCGCTGACGGAGCTGCTTCCGGAAATGATCGGCGGGTCCGCTGACCTCACCCACTCAAACTTGACCCGGGTTCCGGCCGTCGACAGCGATTTCACCGCCGCTGCAAGCGGGCGGTATGTCAGCTATGGCGTTAGAGAGTTTGCCATGGCCGCCGCGATGAACGGTATGGCGGCTCACGGCGGCGTCATACCCTATGGTGGCACGTTCCTCGTCTTCTCGGATTATTGCCGCAATGCCATTCGTGTGGCGGCTCTGATGGGCGTCCGCTCTATCTTCGTGATGACGCATGACTCGATCGGTCTTGGCGAAGACGGTCCGACGCACCAGCCGGTCGAGCATCTTGCCAGCCTCAGGGCAATGCCGAACTTGCATGTATTCCGGCCGGCCGACACCATCGAGACGCTGGAATGCTGGGATCTTGCAATAACCAGCAAGAACACGCCGTCGGTTTTGGCGCTCTCGCGGCAGAATGTCCCGCAACTGCGCGCCCAGCGTGACGGCATCAATCGCTGCGCACGGGGAGCCTATGTGCTGCGGGAAGCGAGCAGCGAACGTGCCGTCACAATCATCGCCACTGGAACGGAAGTCGCGCTTGCGATCCAGGCTGCCGACGAGCTTGAGGCGAGAAACGTTCCCGCCGCTGTCGTCTCGATGCCGAGCTGGGATCTCTTCGAACAGCAGCCCAAGGATTACCGCAGCTCGGTCCTCGGCAACGCGCCGCGCATTGCCGTGGAAGCGCTCTCGAAGTTCGGCTGGACTAGGTATGTCGACAGCGAAGACGACGTGATTGGGATGTCCGGCTTCGGAGCGTCTGCGCCGGCCGAGACGCTGTACGAGCAATTTGGGATCACGCGTGACGCAATCGTCACGCGCGCCCTAGCAAGGATAAGGGGCAAGCAATGAGCGCGCCGGCGACACCCGGAAATGACGAAGCGGGCGTCCAGTATGGTTCTGTCGATGAGTACCTCTCGACCTGGGCTGCTGAGGATTTGTCCCGTCAGGGGGTGGCGGCTCTAATCAACGGTGTGTTGGATGCCGCCTGTCTTTTATCCGCACGCATCGCAGCCGGTTCCCTGGAGGGCGATCTGGCCCACCTTGTCGGATCAAATACCGACGGTGATGCGCAAAAGGCAATCGACATCGCGTCGCACGAGTTGTTCGTCGAAATACTCGCACGCGCAGGCGCTGCCAGGGTCCTGTCCGAGGAGGCCGACGCGCCAGTTATGCTCAATGGCCAGCATTTTGCGGTCGCAATCGATCCGATCGACGGTTCAGGCAATGTCGGGCTGGGCACGCCCGTCGGCACGATCTTCTCGATCATGCCTTTCTGCGAAGCTGAAGATCCCTTTTTAACCCCTGGAAAGCGCCAGGCCGCGGCCGGTTATGTCTCATTCGGCAACACGGTCGATTTGGGCTTTTCGGTCGGTGAGGGTGTGCTGCTGGCGACGATGCATCCCCAAACCGGCGAGTTCCTGATCGTCAAAAGGCAGGTTCAGATACCTCGCGACACGTCCGAGCTTGCATATAACGCTTCCAACCACCGTCACCTTCACCCTGCCATGAGCCTGTATCTTCAGGATTGTCTGACCGGCAAGGAGGGAACGCGCGGCCGCGATTTCAACATGCGTTGGCTCGGATCGGCAGTCGGAGAGCTCCACCGGATCCTGATCAGGGGCGGTGTGTTCTTCTACGCCGGCGACAAGCGACCCGGCTTTGAAAATGGGCGCCTTCGCCTGGTGTATGAAGCGAATCCGATCGCGTTCCTGATGGAGCAGGCCGGGGGGCGGGCCACCGACGGCACGACCGCCATCCTGGACAAGATCCCGACCTCTCACCATTGCCGCACGCCGCTGGTTTTCGGTTCGGCGACGGAGGTCGACGTGATCGCAAGCTATCTCAATTCCAATCCAACCAGCGAGTAACACGTCATGGCCAGGATTACTCTCCGCCAGCTGCTGGATGATGCCGCCGAACACGGCTACGGCGTCCCGGCGTTCAACATTAACAACATGGAACAGGCGCTTGCCATCATGGAAGCGGCCGACGGAACGGATTCGCCTGTGATTCTCCAGGCGAGCCGTGGGGCCCGAGCCTATGTCAACGACATCATGCTCAAGCACATGATGGAGGCTGTGACGGAAATCTATCCGCATATCCCCGTTTGCGTCCATCTTGACCACGGAAACGAACCGAGCACCTGCGTCACCGCGATCCAGCATGGTTTTACGTCCGTCATGATGGACGGATCGATCCTTGCTGACGGGAAAACCGCGGCGGATTGGGACTACAACGTCAAGGTCACGAGAAGCGTCAGCGACACGGCCCATTGGGCAGGGGTTTCGGTGGAAGGGGAGCTTGGCGTTCTGGGCTCGCTTGAGACCGGTACGGGCGAGGCGGAAGACGGTCACGGCGTCGAAGGCAAGCTCGATCCGCATCAGCTTTTGACCGATCCGGAGGAGGCGGCGAAATTTGTCGCGGAGACCAAGGTGGATGCGCTTGCCGTCGCAATGGGCACCAGCCATGGCGCCTACAAGTTCTCACGCCGGCCGGACGGTGACGTGCTGGCAATGGATGTTATCGAGGCGATCCACCGGAAACTTCCGAATACCCATCTCGTCATGCACGGTTCGTCAAGCGTGCCGGAGGAGTTGCAAGAAATTTTCAATCGCTTCGGCGGGCGGATGAAGCCCACCTGGGGCGTGCCGCTCGAGGAAATCCTGCGCGGAATTCGGCATGGTGTGCGAAAGGTCAACATCGACACTGATTGCCGCATGGCAATGACCGGGCAGGTGCGCCGAGTGCTGTCCGAAGATCCGACAGAATTCGACCCTCGCAAATATTTGAAGCCTGCAATGACGGCGCTTTCAAAGCTGTGCCGCGAGAGATTCGAAGCTTTCGGAACGGCAGGACGCGCAAGCTCCATTCATGTTGTGCCGCTCGCGGAAATGGCGAAGCGGTATCGAGCCGGCTCGCTCTAGGTCGGCCAACATCCATTTGAACGCAAACGTGGTGAAGCGGCGATGACCGAGAAGAAAACCCTCTGGATTGGCACCAGCTGGAAGATGAACAAGACGCTTGCCGATGCCGCGCAGTTTGCGCACGGTCTCAGGGCCGCAGACATCACGTCCCATCCGCGCATCCAGCGCTTTGTCATCCCTCCTTTCACTGTTGTCCGGGAAGTGAAGACCACGTTGGCGGGCACGTCGGTGAAGGTCGGCGCGCAGAACATGCATTGGGACGAGGAGGGCGCCTGGACGGGCGAGATTTCACCCTTGATGCTCAAGGACTGCAACCTCGACATCGTCGAGCTTGGTCACTCCGAGAGGCGTGAACATTTCGGTGAGACGGACGTGACGGTAGGACTGAAAGTCGGGGCGGCGGTTCGCCACGGCTTGATCCCGCTCATCTGCATAGGGGAGACACTTTCCGAACGCGAGGCCGGGCGAGCCCGCGACGTCCTCGAGCGCCAGGTTCGCGGCGCGTTGGGAAGCCTTTCTACCGACCAGAAGCACAAACCGATACTGCTTGCCTACGAGCCTGTTTGGGCCATTGGCGTCGATGGGATCCCCGCGACAGCGGACTACGCCGACGCCCGCCAGGCCGAAATCATCGCGTTCGCGGAAGCCGTGCTCGGCCGGCGCATTCCCTGCCTCTACGGCGGTTCGGTCAACGCGGACAACTGCGAAGAGCTCATATCCTGCCCCCATGTCGATGGGCTGTTCATCGGCCGCTCGGCCTGGAAGATCGAGGGCTACCTCGACATCCTCGAAAAGTGCGCGGCCAAAATCTGAGGAGTGATGAAGATGAAAATTGCAGTAGCAGGCGACAGCGCGGGCGAAGGCCTCGCCAAGGTCCTCGCCGATTATCTCAAGGACCGTTTCGAGGTGTTCGAGGTCTCCCGGACGGACGCCGGTCTCGACGATTTCTATGCGAACCTCTCCGACAGGGTCGCCAACGGCGTGCTCGACGGCACCTATGACAAGGCCATCCTGGTGTGCGGCACCGGGATCGGCGTCTGCATTTCGGCAAACAAGGTGCCGGGTATTAGGGCAGCCCTCACACACGATACTTATTCCGCCGAGCGGGCGGCGTTGTCGAACAACGCCCAGATCATTACCATGGGCGCCCGCGTCATTGGATCGGAACTTGCGAAGACGATCGTCGACTCCTTCCTCGCCCAGAGGTTCGACGAGAACGGTCGCTCGGCCAGCAATGTTGCCGCCATCGACGAGGTCGATACGAAATACCACACCCGCTAGTTGGAAGGCTGGGCAAGCATTGCTCGCGGTCGACGCGCCAGGCGCAATCAGCCTGGCGCATTATCGTTTTCTGGCAATTTTCAGAACCCGGCGAATAGGCCGGGCGGCATACGGTATCCGGGCTTCGCGTCCGCCTTCAGATGCCGCCGGTGATGATCGCAGTGCGACCTGCGGGAAATGCAAGATGCGCCACGCCTTGACGTGATGCCCTGGCTGTCATTTCAGCAGGGATGTGCGGAAGTGTTCCATGTTTTCCTCGACGCTTTCGCGGCTGAGGTCACCGGTCTTTCTGTCCCGGATCATCTGAAACATGTGTTCGTGGAGATCGACTGCGCGCCATTTGCCACTGACCTCTAGCGATTTTTGCACCC
The DNA here is from genome assembly GCF_030182525.1 of Rhizobium pantanalense. NCBI lineage: Bacteria > Pseudomonadati > Pseudomonadota > Alphaproteobacteria > Hyphomicrobiales > Rhizobiaceae > Rhizobium > Rhizobium pantanalense. Next base: position 173,275 of record NZ_JAQJCH010000011.1, on the reverse strand, counting down.
AAGGCGCGACCATCGTCAGCACGAAGTCGGCGATCACGACGATCAACGGGTTTCCGGCAGCTTTGTATATTGCTCGGTGGAAATCGAGATCGGCCTTGAGGAGATCTTCGATCGCGGAGTTCGCATCCTCCGACAGCCTTTTTAGTCGGTCGATGCACTCTCTCATCGTGGCGAGGTCTTCGTCCGTACGCCGCAGCGACGCGAGTTCTGAACAGTTGCGGTCGAAAATGTATCGCAGTTCCATCAGCATCTCAGGCGTCGAGCTCTGAAGATAGAGCTGAAACATCGCGAGCGGCATCGCCGGAAGGCCTTCGTCCTTACGGATGTAATTTCCAAAGCCATGACGCGTCTCGACAAGACCCGAGACCGCGAGCGTTTTGATCGCCTCTCTGATTGGAGTGCGACTGATCCCGAGAAGCTGGGCCAGCTCTTTTTCATTGGGAAGTTTGTCACCAGGCCCGAGGTTGCCTTTGGCAATTTCGCCCGTAATGTAGTCGAGCGCTATGTCCAGCCGGCTTGGGATTTTCTTTGGGTCAACAGACAGCATTCCTGGTCACGCTCCAATCAGAAATCGAAAAGGTACGAGGTCATACCGCGTTTTACCGCTTGCGACAAATGCCGAACGTCGAACTGGCCACTTCTCCAGGTTATTCGCTGATTTGTCCCAGCCGCTTCGAGGCTTTTGGATCGAATGGGAACATGAGGCCAGCGGCCAGGAAGCCGCCGTCGACGTTCAGGGTGTGCCCCGTAATATAGGCAGCATCGTCGCTCGCCAGGAACACCGCGGCATCAGCGATTTCCGATGGTTCGCCATAACGGCGTTGCGGAACTAGCCGATGATAGGCGTCACGCGTTTCGACCGTGTGCATGACTTTCGAGACCTCGGTCAATATCGGGCCCGGTGCGATGTTATTCACGTTGATTCCCGATTCCGCGAGTTCGACCGCCATAACCTTCGTGAGGAGTTCGACGCCGGCCTTTGAGGCTCCATAGGCCGAACGTCCGACACCGCCCTTCTGACCGGACAGCGAAGCGATATTGATGATCCGCCCATAGCCTTTGGCGGCCATGATCCGAGCAAAGGCTTGCGCCACGAGGAATGTTCCGGTCAGATTGATCCGGACGACGCGTTCGAATTCCTCCCTTGAGCTTTCGAGAAACAGAGTGGTTGCGCCCACGCCCGCGTTGTTCACGAGTATGTCGACCGTGCCGAACCGGCCAATCGTTTCCTTAACGATCGTCTCAACGTCTTCGTTGACCGAAATATCGGCGCGGACGGCCAAAGCCCGCTCCCCAAGCCGCTCGGCGGCTTCGTTCGCCACTTCCAGATCGCGGTCGACGATAACGACATTCGCGCCTTCGCGAACATAGGCTTCAGCGATTGCCAGTCCGATGCCCCGGCCAGCGCCCGTCACCACGGCAGTGCGTCCAGAAAGTCTCATCTCGTCGTCCTCCAATTTTCTCGATATGAGGTATAAGGTATAAGGTATGACCTTGACAGAGTTATGAGCTGCTTCTATGAGTATTGTCAAGAGTGAAGCCCGGCTGATGTATGGAGGAAGATATCCTCGGCCGGGATATTGGGAGGATCCGATGACATCAGCTGGCAAGCTCAAGGCCGTGTTTTACGGCGACGACTTCACGGGTTCTTCCGAAAACCTGGCGCAGTTCCATCGCAGTGGTGTGAAGGGAAAACTCTATCTCGCACGCCCTTCAGCACAGACGGCGTCAACAGATGCTCTGTCTTATGATGTGCTTGGCTTCGCCGGTACCGCTAGGGCGTTGTCCGGCGTCGAGCTCGACGAGGAGCTTGACAGCGCGTTTTCGATCATGCGCACCCTCAACAGTCCGCTTATCCAATATAAGATCTGTTCGACGTTCGACTCGTCGCCCACCGTTGGAAGCTATGGTGCTGTTCTGGCGCGCGCTGCGGCTCACTTCGGCAAGAGGGACGTTCCAGTCCTCGCCGCGACCCCGGACTTCGGGCGCTACACCTGTTTCGGAAATCATTTCGCGCGCTTTGCCGACAGGATTGAGCGGCTCGACCGGCACCCGAGCATGTCGCGCCACCCCAGGACGCCGATGCACGAGGCGGATCTGCGCATGCATCTGGCTGGGCAGACAGATAAGGAATTCGTCAACGTCACGCTTCCCGCAATCCGGAACCGCTCGGCAATGGAGGAGCGTGTCTTCAAGGCCTTCCAAGAGGGGGCAGGGGTCATTTTCGATGGGCTCGAAAATGCGGATCTTGCGGCTGTCGCCGATCTGCTCTGGGCGCGGTATCCGACACGTCCGATGTTCGCGCTTGCAGCTCAAGGCTTGGCGCAACAACTCGGCGCTCTTTGGGCCCGCTTGGGCCTGCTATCGTCGGCGGAGCCCGTCAAGACGGAGATTGCCGGCGTCGAAAATCTACTCGTCTTATCAGGTAGTTGCGCCCTGCAAACCGGGCGCCAGATTGCGGTGGCCGAAGCTTCCGGGTGGAACCTTGTCCACTTGGATGTCTCGACAGTCCGGTCCGATGATGATGCTGAGGCAGTTGCGCGGGAGGCTGCTTTGAAGGCGATCGAGAGCCTTGTGCGCGGTCGATCTACAATCATCTACACGGCTCGCGGGGAAACCGGCCGTCTGGCCGGCAGCGATGTTCCCGCGGAACGCTTGGGCGCCATCTACTGTGACGTTGCGCGTGCCGTGCGCCGCGCGGTTTCCTTGCCGCGGATCGTGTTTTCGGGCGGTGACAGTTCGAGCTATGCGGTGCGGACAATCGGCGCCGAAGCGCTCGAGATCGCCGTTTTTGACGAAGTTCAAAATTGCCATGTCTGCCGCCTGGATGCGCCGGGCGACGCCGAAGTCGATGGCCTCGAAGTCATGCTGAAGGGCGGGCAGATTGGTGCCGATGACTTCTTCCTGCGGGCAAAGGCGGGCACCTCGGGTTATCTGGCGGCGTAAGGAGCAAAAGATGCAAAAGAAAATCATCCTCGAAGCCAGGGTCAACGAGTACGCGCCGCGCACATCCAACCCTAATATCCCATACACCGCCGACGAGATCGTTGAGGCCGCCGTTGCAGCCCGCAAGGCGGGAGCGGCGATTCTCCACTATCATGCCAGGACAGCCGACGGCGGTGCGACAAACACCGTTGAGGCAAACGCCGAAATCATCCGCGAAGTCAGGCAGGCGACCGATCTACTCATCCTTCCCACGATCGGCTTTATCTCGAATGATGCCGACGCCATGAAGCGCATCGACACGGTCGCAACCCTGGCATTGGACCCTGCTACGAAGCCCGATATTGCGCCCATCGATACCGGCTCGGCCAATCTCGAGCTTTGGGATGCCGAGACGCGCAGGTTCGAAAATCCAGAACGTTTGTATCTCAACACGACCGAAAGTCTCGCGCACTACGCGCGTACCTTGGCCGAAAAGGGCGTAAAGCCGAAGCTGGTTTCCTGGTCTGTTGGGTTCACGCGCCGCGCGATCGCTCTGATGGACGCGGGCCTTGTGAGGGGGCCGGCCTACTTTCTCCTCCACCTGACGGGAGGGCGATACATTACCGGGCATCCGCCGACCGAGGCGGGTCTCATGGCGCATCTTGCATTTCTGCCCGACGACCGGCCGATCGAATGGACGGTCAATTGCCTTGGGGGCAATCTTTTGAACATTGCTCCTGCGATCTGCCGTCTGGGCGGCCACATGGCTATTGGAATAGGCGACTATCCCTATCGCGAGTTCGGCACACCCACGAACGCGGAAGTCATATCGCGCGCTGTTGAGATTGCCCAAAAGGTCGGACGTGAGCCGGCTACACCTCAGGAGGCACGCGCGATCCTCGAACTGGACGCCGCGTAGAACCAATACGGCATGCGATCCGCACACACGCGGCATAGATTTCGATTTTACGAGGTATGACGTCATATCATGGTCAACGCAACTGAGAAGATAACAGTTCAGAGAACCGCGCAGTCGTCTTCGGCACGCGTGGTTCTGCGGGCCGAGGGCGTGGAAAAGTCGTTCAACGGCGTCCCAGCGCTCGTTGATGGCCGACTAACTCTAAAGGCCGGGACCGTCCATGCCTTGTGCGGCGGTAATGGCGCCGGCAAGTCGACATTCCTCAACATCACGATGGGACTGCTCCGCCGCGATGGAGGGATAGTGGAGATCGATGGCGAGCAGGTCGACTTCAAAAGCGCCGCTGACGCCTTGCGTCACGGCATCGCGATCATCACGCAGGAGCTTTCCCCCGTCCCCGAGATGACCGTCGCCGAGAACCTTTACCTTGGCCGCGAGCCGAAGCGACTTGGCGTGCTCGTCGATTTTAGCCAGATGCGCAGGGACGCCCAGGCATTCCTCGATGAACTCGGCTTTGAAGTCGACGCTGCCAAGAAGATGGGGGAGCTGAGCCTCGCCCAGATTCAGCTCGTCGAAATTGCGAAGGCTCTCAGCTATCGGGCACATATCGTCATCATGGACGAGCCGACATCTGCTATCGGCGAACACGAAGTCCATGTCTTGTTCAACGCGCTCCGCAAGATCACCGCGCGCGGTTCCGCAATTATCTACGTGTCTCACAAACTCACCGAAATCTTCGAGATCGCGGATGAGTACACAGTCTTCCGCGACGGCCGTTTCATCGAGACTGGAAACATCAAAGACATCGACCGCCGTCATCTTGTGACACAGATCGTCGGCCGTGAAGTCAAGCTGGTCGAGAAGGGCAAGCCTCTCGAAGACGCGCCAATCCTGCTTTCGGTCTCGAACTTGGCGCGCGGGCCTCATTTCCGAGACATCTCGCTAGACGTGGCGTCCGGCGAAGTGGTCGGAATCTACGGGCTGCTTGGGTCCGGACGAACCGAGTTCCTCGAGACAATATTCGGGCTGCACTCACCAACGGGAGGCGAAGTTGTCTTCAACGGCGGTAAGGTCAAGCCAGGCAGTCCTAAGGACGCAATTCAACGTGGAATGGCGATGGTGACCGAGGATCGCAAGGACAGTGGTCTCGTGCTCTCGGCATCGATCGCCCACAACATCACGCTTTCATCGCTGGCCTTGATGGCCATCAGCGGTTTCATCCGCGGGGACAAAGAGCGCAGCGCAGTTCAAGACATGATCGTCTCACAGAGGATCAAGTCGGCGTCGCCAGATGTTGCCGTCGAAACTCTGTCAGGGGGCAACCAACAAAAAGTCGTGCTGGCCCGGTGCCTTCTGACAAATCCAAAGCTTCTCATTTGCGACGAACCGACGCGTGGCATCGACGAAGGTTCCAAGCAGGAGATCTACGCGTTCCTGCGAGACTTCGCGGCAAAGGGCAACGGCGTCCTCGTGGTCTCCTCGGAGGCACCGGAGATCATGCAGCTCAGCGACAGGATCGCGATTTTCAAACAGGGGCAGCTCCTCAGCATCATCGACGGTGCCGAAGCAACGCAACAGACGCTTATGGACATGGCGAGCTGATGAGCGGTCATAGCCCCATTCACGGGAGGACTTGAGTAATGAATACCATCGCTGCGGCGAAGCCCGGAAACTTCCGCGCCGGGGAAATGATCAGGCAGTTCAGCATCGTTCTCGTGTTTTTCCTGATCGTCGCGTTCTTCGCGTTCGCGAACCAGTACTTCATGACATGGTTGAATTGGCTGAATCTCGTTCGCCAGTCGTCGATCAACGGCATTCTGGCGATCGGAGTGACCTTCGTCATCCTTACTAAGGGCATCGACCTATCGGTCGGCTCCGTAATGGCGCTCGCGGGCATGATCGCCGCCAGCCTCGTAACGGAGACCAACGAGCAGTTCGTGCTTTTCGGTATCTTTGCGGGTCTCGCGGCGGGAGCCGGCCTCGGCTTGGTGAACGGCGTGCTTGTTGCCGCGGTCAAGGTCCCGCCGTTCGTAGTGACGCTTGGCATGTTGAGCGTGGCCCGCGGTCTCACCTTGATCTTTTCGGAAGGACGCCCCATCCCGAATCTGTCGGATCCCTTCAAGTGGATCGGCTCCGGGCAGATCATGTATATCCCGGTACCGATCGTCATCCTGTTCGTCGTGTTCCTGATTGGATGGACCGTTTTAAACTATACGACTTTCGGCCGTTATGTGTACGCAGTTGGCGGCAACGAGAAGGCGGCTCGCACGAGCGGCATTTCCACCAAGGTGATCGTCGGTGCGACCTATGTGATCTCGGGCCTCCTGGCTGGTCTTGCGGGGCTTGTCCTGACGGCTCGCACCACCGCTGCGCTGCCGCAAGCGGGCATCGGTTATGAGCTTGACGCGATCGCCGCCGTCGTGATCGGCGGGACGAGCCTTGCGGGCGGCCGCGGATCGCTGCTCGGCACACTGATCGGCGCGCTCATCATCGGCACGATCAACAACGGCATGGACCTCATGGGCGTGTCTTCATACTACCAGCAAGTCCTCAAGGGCACGATCATCGTGGTCGCGGTCATCGCCGACCAAATCCGCAAATAAGACCAATCCCGAAATTGCCGCCGGGGAAGGCCGGCGACAATGTCCGGCCCAGCGTGTCGCGTCCGGACGTATCTTAAACCAGAGGAGAATATGAAATGCAGATGTCTAGGAGGAACCTGCTCAATGCGGGTGTGGGTATGGCAATCGCCGTAGCGACGTTGGCTGGCGGGAACTTCGCCTTCGCGCAGGACAAAATTCGGATCGCGGCTCTCTCGTTCGGTGAGTCCGGCGAGTACATGAAGGCTTGGTCGACGGAAATCCAGAACCATCCCGCCGTCAAATCGGGCGAGGTCGAGATCACCGTTTTCGACGGCAAGTATGATCCACTGACACAGGCGAACCAGATCGACACAGCGATCACCCAACAATTCAACGCGATCATCATGTCACCGTTCGACCTCGAGGCCTCGGCGCCGCCGATCGAAAAGGCCGCCGAAGCGAAAATCCCGCTTATCGTGTCGGCGCTCAAGACCAAGTCGACGAAATACACCGCGTCCATCATCGTTAACGATACCGAAGGCGGCCAGATCATCGCTGAGGAACTCGCCAAGCGCCTTCCGAACGGCGGCAACGTCGTCCTCATGGAGGGTCCGATCGGCCAGTCGGCCCAGATCGAGCGCCGCGCAGGCATCGACGCTGGTCTCGCCAAGTTCCCGAACCTCAAGCTCATCGAAGACAAGACAGGCAACTGGAGCCGCGCCGAGGGTCAGGCGCTCATGGAGAACTGGTTGCTCGCACACCCGGGTGAGATCAACGGCGTCCTTGCGGAAAACGACGAGATGGCGCTTGGCGCGATCGAAGCCATGAAGAGCGCCGGCATCGATCTCAAGACCGTTCCCGTTCTTGCGATCGACGGCATTCCGGACGCAAAGCGCGCCGTGAAGAAGGGCGAGATGGCGGTCAGCCTCTACAAGTACGCCCGCGCCGAAGGCCAGGGCGCGGTCGACCTCGCACTGCGGGCGATCAAGGGCGAGAGCTACAAGCCGCAGTCCGAAATCTGGGGCTCGCTGATGGAATGGAAGGGCGGCACCGAGAAGGACTACGTCGTGCCGTGGCTCGTGCTCGATTCCACCAATGTCGAGAAGTACATGTAATCGGACAACGGCGGACGGCCCATACGGCCGTCCGCCTTACACCAGGGAAATAGGATCGACCATCATGTTGAAGAGAAAAGTTGGAAAGACCGATGTGACGCTGACCTCGCTAGGGCTGGGTACCTCGCCGCTCGGTGGGTGCAATGTCGATGTGAGCTTCCAGACTTTCGAGGCGGTCGTCCTCAAGGCATACGACTTGGGTGTCCGCTATTTCGACACCGCGCCCCTTTACGGCCTTGGAAAGTCCGAGCATTCCCTCGGCCATGTCCTTCGCAACAACGATCTCATCGGCAAGGTCGTGGTCAGCACCAAGGCGGGGCGGATACTCAAGCCGGAAAGCCGCGCAAAGCGCGCCGAGAGCCTTTACGGCATCGACTGGGTGAAGGCGCTGCCATTCGTCGATGACTACGACTATTCCTATGACGGCATCATGCGCGCTTTCGAAGATAGCCAGCAGCGCCTGGGTATGGACCACATTGACATCCTCTATCTCCACGACGTGAGCGGCGAATGGCACCGCGAGGCGTATAGCACCCACCTTTCGGCGCTGAGATCGAGCGGTTACAAGGCGTGTGACGAGCTGCGCAGCACAGGCTCCGTGAAGGCCATCGGCCTCGGCGTCAATGAAACCGCGTCGGTCCTGCAGGTGGCAGAGGAATTTGATCTCGACTGCTCCATGGTCGCCGGGCGCTACACCCTGCTCAACCACGGCGCTCTCGACCATTTCTATCCAGAAATGCAGCGTCGCGGCATCGGTATCATTGCGGCTGGCATCTACAACTCCGGCATCCTCGCCGAGGGTAGCAAGTCGATGACAACCACCCGCACCTACGATTGCCAGCCCGCGCCTGAAGCGATCGTCCGCAAGGTCGAGGCGCTCGAAGCCGTCTGCGAGCGCCATGGCGTCTCGCTTGCGACTGCAGCGACACAATTTGTCTACGCACATCCTGCAGTGACCGCAGTGGTACAGGGAGCGCTGGCGCCCGAACACGTCGCCGCAAACGTCGCCGCGATCTCGACGCCGGTTCCGGCTGCGTTCTGGGCCGACCTGAAGTCGTCCGGCCTCATCCCTGAAGCCGCGCCAGTTCCGGAGGCATGATAGCGATGGATCTGGCTCAGCGCAGGCCCTCGGACATTCTGGTCACCTATCGGATTGAGACCGCCGGGAGCGCTGAGGCCTTGGCGGTCAAGATCGGAAGCGACCAGTCGACGGGTACATTTGTTGACCTGCCCGGAGAGACGCCGCAACTGAAGGCGCGCGCGGCCGCGCGCGTGGTCGCTTTCGAGAAACTGGACTCTGTCGAGGTTCCCTCGCTCCCTGCAGCGGGCGAAGTCTTCAACCGAGCGGAGACAACAATCGCCTATCCCCTGGAGGCCGTCGGAACTGACCTCGCGGCAGTCACCACGGTTGCATTGGGCGGGGTCTGGTCGATCAAGGAATTCACCGGGCTGAGGGTCATCGGCCTGCAGCTGCCTCCAGAGTTTGAAGGCGTCTACCCGGGGCCTCAATTTGGGATCGAAGGCTCCCGGCGTCTGACCGGCGTCTACAATAGGCCAATCATCGGCACGATCATCAAGCCCGCGCTCGGCCTCACCCCGGACGAAACGGCGCAGGTGGTTGCTGAACTCGTCGCGTCCGGTGTCGACTTCATCAAGGACGACGAGAAACTGATGTCGCCACCGTACTCCTCGTTGGAGGCGCGGGTGAAAGCGATCATGCCGATCATCCGGGATCAGGAGCAGCGCACCGGCAAGAAGGTGATGTATGCCTTCGGCATTTCCGACGTCGATCCCGACGAGATGGTTCGCAAGCACGACTTGGTCGTGCGCGAGGGTGGAAACGCCGCTGTCATCAACATCAATTCGATCGGCATGGGCGCTTTTCTGTTCCTGCGTCGGCGGTCGTCCCTTGTCTTGCACGCCCATCGCAACGGCTGGGATCTTCTCACCCGACATCCTGGTCTTGGGTTCGATTTCTCGGTCTACCAACAGCTTTGGCGACTTCTCGGCGTCGACCAATTCCAGATCAACGGCATTGCCGCCAAATACTGGGAGCCGGACGCGTCTTTCGTTCAGTCGTTCCATGATCTCCAGAAACCGATCTTCAGTGATGCCGACCGCCCGTTACCGGTCGTTTGTTCGGGTCAATGGGGTGGACAGGCGCCTGAGACCTATCGAAGGACGGAGCAGACGCTTGACCACCTTTACCTTTGTGGTGGTGGCGTCGTCAGCCATCCCGGCGGGCCGTCGGCGGGTGTCAGAGCGGTTCGTGCGGCCTGGGATGCCGCGGTCGCCGGAATCGATCTCCATGAATATGCCAAATCTCATCCAGAGCTGGCGCAGTCGCTCGCCAAGTTCGGCTCTAAAACCGTATCAGAAGGAAGATGACAGATGGAATATCGTCAGCTTGGCCGGTCAGGTCTCAAAATTTCGCAACTGGTTCTTGGTTGCATGAGTTTCGGCGTCGCCGATCGCGGCAACCATGCTTGGACCTTGTCCGAAGACGACAGTAGGCCATTTATCAAAGAGGCACTCGAACAGGGCATAAACTGCTTCGACACGGCCAATGCCTACTCGGACGGCACCAGCGAGGAGATCATCGGCAAGCTGCTCAGGGAGATGGTGCAGCGTGATGAGGTTGTCATTGCCACCAAGGTCTACGGCAAGATGCGCAACGGAGCGAATGCGGTCGGACTTTCCCGCAAAGCAATCATCGCGGAGGCTGAGGCCAGCCTCAAGCGGCTGGCGACCGAGTACATCGACCTCTACCAAATTCATTTCTGGGACAATTCGACCCCGATTGAAGAGACGCTGGAAGCGCTGACCGATCTCGTTCGAAGCGGCAAGGTTCGCTACATCGGAGCCAGCAATTGTTACGCATGGCAGTTTGCGCGCGCGCTCTACAAGTCGGACGCTGCCGGATGGTCGCGTTTCGTTTCGATGCAAGCTCAGATGAACCTCCTTTATCGCGAGGAAGAGCGGGAGATGTTGCCGCTCTGTAAAGCTGAAGGGGTGGGGATCATCGCGTTCAGTCCGCTGGCTCGCGGGCGCCTCAGCCGGCCTTGGGAGGAAAGCAGTTTGAGGTCCGAGACCGACAATGTCACCGCTCGGTTCTACGGTCACGCGGACGAGGCGGATCGCCGCGTCGTAGACGTCGTCGCAAAGATTGCAGAGGACAAGAACGTCCCGCGATCCCTCGTTGCGATGGCGTGGCTTAACACAAAGGCGGGCGTGACGGCTCCTATAATCGGCGCAACGAAGCTACAGCATCTGAAGGATGCCGTCGCTTCCTTGGCCGTCAAGCTAAGCGACGACGAGGTCCGCGAACTCGAGGAGCCATACGTGCCGCATAGCGTAGTCGGCTTGAACTGAGTTTGGCTCAGCGGGGACGACGTTGAGGCTGTCAGGAGGCACGCCGAACCGGGCCTCCTGAGCCAATGGCTTTGGTCGTATCGATCTCTGCTCCCTTCCAGAACCAGCGCGAGGAAAAAAGATGGCCACCACCCGTCATTTTGACGTCAGCGACAGCGCGATTGAAGCTGCCGCCCGGCTCATGCGAAATGGCGAAGTTGTCGCGTTTCCGACGGAGACGGTTTACGGGCTCGGCGCGGACGCCAGCAGCCCCGCCGGGATCGAGCGCATCTATGAAGCCAAAGGACGCCCGCGGCATAATCCCCTGATTATCCACGTTTCGGACGTGGAAATGGCGCGCAGGATGGCACATTTCAATCCGGAGGCAGAGTTGGCTGCTGCCAGCTTTTGGCCGGGACCTCTGACATTGCTCCTGCCAAAGCGGGAAGACGCGGGGCTCGCAACCGCAGTTACCGCGGGCATGAAAAATGTCGCAATCCGATTTCCCTCGTCGAGTGTCGCCCAACGGCTGATCCGGGCCGTCGGATTTCCGGTGGCAGCGCCTTCAGCCAATCGTTCCGGGAAGGTCACCTCGACCCGCTTCGTGGAAGTTGTCCGCCAGTTGGACGGACGGATTTCGGGAATCGTGGAAGAAGACATATGCGATCACGGCCTGGAATCGACTATTCTGTCTTTGGTCGGATCTCCGATCATTCTACGCCACGGGTCAGTTCCGCGGGAGGCACTGGAAGCTTTACTCGGCCCGATTGACGAGGACACTGGGCCCCAAAAAGTCTCGGCACCAGGCCAGCTAAAGAGCCATTATGCTCCGGAAGCCGCCGTTCAGATGAATGTCGACCGTCCTGCCGCCAATATGGTCTGGGTCGGTTTCGGACCGGAGTGCGAGGGCTGTCAATTGACGCTGTCTTCTTCCGGTGACCTTCAGGAAGCTGCCCGCAACCTCTACACAGCCATGAGTGAAGCCGACGCCTTGGCCGGCGCGAGTGACGTGATTGCATTCGCCCCTGTGCCTCTGATTGGCCTTGGCAGGGCAATCAACGATCGGCTGAGACGAGCTGCCGCGCCCCGTTGCGCGTAGGCGGCATTTTTAAGCAATTCGCAAAATGCGGATGGCGGCATGCAAAAAACGCTTGCCTCTATAGGTATGACCTTATACCTTACACCTTGCCGATTGAGGAGTCAGGCCACGGAGGTCCATCAAGCATTTCTGGTGTGGTTGGCGGCAGACGCCGGCGACATGACGCGCATTTGGGACACGGGCTTTACCCGAACAATGACGGCATGGCGGAAGCTACATCGCTTCGACGCCTCCTATCGACATCTAGGGATGATCACATGACCGAACTTGAAACTAGGCCGCTCGGAAAAAGCAAAGTGCAGGTAACTTCGCTTGGGCTAGGCACAGTGCCGCTCTCTGGCTTCAACGCCGATGTCTCCTACGACGAATTCGAAGCGACGATCCTCGCCGGGTATGCGGCCGGCATCCGCTATTTCGATTGCGCGCCGATGTATGGATTCGGCAAGTCGGAGCATTATCTTGGCCATGCCCTCAGGGCGAACAAGCTGCGCGAAAACGTGGTGGTAAGCACCAAAGTCGGACGCGTATTGAAGCCCGCAAGCAGGACGAAGAAGTTAGAGACCGTCTACGGCATCGAGTGGATCGACCCGCTTCCGTTTCTCGATACCTACGATTACACCTATGACGGCGTGATGCGTGCATTCGAAGACAGCCAACAGCGCCTCGGCCTAGACTATATTGACGTTCTTCTCGTGCATGACGTTGGTCGGGCATGGCACGGCGACCAGAGCGAATTCTATTGGAACCAGTTGCGGGCCTCCGGTTACAAGGCACTGGACGAACTTCGCTCCAGCGGAGCCGTATCGGCCATTGGTCTGGGTGTCAACGAGACCGAGTCTGTCGTGGGTGTCGCCCGTGAATTTCCGATCGACTGCTCGTTGATCGCCGGCCGCTACACCCTTTTGAATCATGCCCCGCTTGAGGCCGCGTTCGACGAGTTGCTCCAGCGGAACGTCTCCGTGATCGCCGGCGGGATCTTCAATTCCGGGATCCTCGCGACCGGCGTAAGCGGTCCCGCGGCCACTTACGATTACGGCAAGGTTCCGGCGGACGTCGTCGAAAAGGTCAAGGCCATCGAGAGCATTTGCTTAAGATATGCGGTGAGCTTGCCTGCAGCGGCGATGCAATTCGTCTATGCGCATCCGGCAGTGGCCACGCTGGTCATGGGTGCAAAGAGCGCATTGGAAGTCGAGCAGAACGTCAAGGCGATCAACGAGACAATACCCGCTGCATTTTGGGACGCTTTGACTGAGGCGAGCCTTCTTCCGTCAAACGCTCCGCTGCCGACGGCTGTACGATGATGGCCAGCGGAGGCACCGTTTTCGGCGGCTTCCGCTGTGAAGCGCTCGTGGGTTCGGTTCCATCGCCGGAGGCGCGCGCATGCCTCGAGGCGCTCGTCAGGACATATGGCGAGCTCCTCGCGATCTACTCCTTCATGCATATGGCATTGAGGGAGAAGAGCATGCGCCTCTTGATTGGAGAACTCGCCAATCGCGCCACAGAGATAAAGCGATCCGTCCGTTCCTCGCTTGCGGGCTTGCGCGGTCTCGCGGGGCAGGGCCACGCACTCTCCCATCTTGGACGGGCAGATGGCCTGCTTGTCGAGGCGGAGGAGCACCTGCAGCGCGGTGTCCTGGTTTCAGATGCACCCCTGCTGGGGCTGCTTTCAAATGCGGCGATCGAGCTGAAACGATCGGCCGCCATCTTAGGCACGTCGACCTTCGACACGACAGCATGCTGTGGAGGGTCCCTACTTGGACATGGGGAGGAAGACCATGGGAACGCATTCGATCTGGGTGCTTGAATACTCTCGAAGCCCGGTGCACCCGGTCAGCGGGGTTTTTTACGGCGCCCATAATCAGGGCACGATGAACCTGCCGTTCGCATACATACTCATCAAGTCAGGAGATGCAGTCGTTCTGGTCGATGCCGGTCACGACGCCGCCGATTTCGGAGGCCAGATCGCCAACTCAATCGGCGTTACCGGTTGGACGCCTCCGGAAATCGTTCTCGGGGAATGCGGGATCAGGCCCCAAGACGTCACGTATGTCATCCTCACGCACGCGCACTTCGATCACATTGGCGGCCTAAAGTTCTTCCCAAATGCTAAGATTTTCATTCAGAAGAAAGAATTGGAATCCTGGATGTGGATTCTGGCAAAGGGTCGGCGCTTCCGTTCATTGCAGGCCGGACTGAATCCGGCGGATATCCTCTATCTGACCCAGGCAAATATCGAAGGCCGCCTGGAACTGGTGGAGGGAGAGCGGGAAAACCTAGTGCCAGGCGTTCATGTCTATCCGGCATTCGACACCCATACCGCAGGGTCGCAATATGTGGTGGTGGAGACGGGCGGTGGAGACGGCAAGTTTGTCCTGTCCGGCGACGTCATCTACACCTACAGCAACCTCACGGGTGAGGACGCCACCGATCCCTGCTTTGTGCCGCCGGGCCTTGCCAATGGCAGCCAGACACGTCTGATCGAGTCCGCCGAGGAGATGCTCAAAATCGTTGGTATGGACGAACGACGAATCGTTCCCATGCACGAGGAGCAGCTGTCAAAAATCTATCCGTCGCGCCTGACGGATCGCCAGCTCATGCTCGTCGAGATTTGTGTGGCCGACGGAGACGTATCAAGAGTTTGATCGATTTGAAGCAGCGCGAACACCAAGCTGCATCGTTCACAATCGTCCTCCCAAGGCGATAAGCAGAGAAAAGGCCGGGTGTCAGTGACACAGGCCTTTACCAAACACCTTGCCCGCTGCGGTGATCTGCCCGGTGAAGAAGCCCTATATTCGCGCCCGCTTTGATGACGGCCCGGTAGCCCGCGATGTTGACCATGGAGGACAAGGCCTCCATCTTCCGTGCGCGGCTGACGCGCGGGACCATCTCCATGGCGATGACATTTGCGCTTGAACCCCCAAACCATCCTGTTTCGTTACAAAATGAGCGCCTTCGGCCATGCATGGAGCGGTGCAATCGCGCCATCATGCGTCTTCACGTGTCCCAGTATGCCAGCAGCGTCAGTGGCGTTGTCGAATAGAGCAAGACAAACTAACGAAAAATGATGTTTGCATGTGATTTGTAGCGGCGGATCTTGATGTTAAAGGATCGGATTAGTGCGCCGGAGGACTAAAATATGAAGAGAGATGATCGGAGGCAGGCCATTATGGACCTGTTGGTCGCGCAGAGGGTGGTGGATCTCGACGACCTATCCGATCGGTTCGCTGTATCCAAGATGACCATCCACCGGGATCTAGATGATCTTGAGCGGGCAGGGATGCTTCGCAAGGTCCGTGGCGGGGCAACGATCGAGACAGGAGGCCATTTCGAAAGCGATTTCCGGTTTCGCCAGCAGCAGGAGGGCGAGGCCAAGCGCCGGATGGCCGAGGCCGCCCTTGAACTCGTCGAGCCCGGCATGACGGTGATGGTCAACGACGGATCTATGGCGTCGGTGCTCGGGGAATTGCTGCCACAGAGGAGGCCGCTGACGGTGATCACCAACAATGCGGCGGTCATCGATCGGCTCAAGACGGAATCAGGGATCAACCTGATTGCGGTCGGTGGACGCTATTCGATGAAGTTCAATGGTTTTTTCGGCGTCGTCGCCGAACAGGCACTGTCGCGTCTCAGCGCCGACATCGCCTTTATCTCAACGCCGGCAGTTTCTGGATTGCGCGTCTACCATATGGATGATGACGTTGTCCGCTCGAAGCGAGCGATGATTGCAAGCGCCGCGCGTCGCTGCCTGCTCTTAAACCATAAGCGCTTCAATCATACCGCTCTTCATGTCCTGGCCACCATTGACGAGTTCGAAGTTATCATCACCGACCAGGAACCGTCAGTCGACGTCCGCGCGGCTTTGGAAGGAGCCAATGTGCCACTTCGAGTGGCATCGCAGGAGAGCAAGTGAATATCGCCAACAATCCTTCGGATAGATGCCGCGCAAGGCGGCACCTGTCCATCTCAAGCTGGGCCCTCCGATTGGGGGGATCCCTTCTACAGTCTTCTCCTATGGACGTCTCCTACGGACGTCCAACGCGATATCTCAGATGGACGGAGCCGAGGCCAGCGGCTTCGGCGCTGATAAACGTGAGCCTCGCCCCGCCGGCAAGCCCATCCTCACCGCCCTCGAATATGGCCGGTGTATTCGACTTGCCTCCGATCGCAGGGAAGATGACTAGGCTGACCTCGTCAACAAGACCCGCATCCAAGAAATTGCCATTAGTTTGCGCCCCGCCTTCCAGCATCAAGCGCTTCACACCGAACTCGGTTCCGAGAACGTCGAGCGCGTTTTTCAGATCGACGCCATCTTTCTCCGATACGATATAGGAAACGCCAGCCTGGGTGAGGCCCGCCAGGTAAGCATCATCCACGTCAGATCCTGTCAGGACGACAAGGTGAGCCCCCTCAATGTCGTTCTTGTCCCAGCGTAGCCGACCGTCCTTATCAACGATAACAGCGAACTCGTCGGCATCCGGGTTGGCGATATGGATCGGTCGCGCGGCCGTGCCGGTTGTTTGATAGGGATGGTCGACGGCGTCCGCGAACTCTTCTCCCGTCGCTCTTCCCGAAAGCCAGGCGTCGGCGCCGATCTTCTCATGCAGGTCGTCATAGATCTTCACGAGCTCATCGACCGAATGGCCGGTTGCCTCGGCCCAATCATTGACGATCAATCGGCCATCCAGCGGCGACATCATGTGACAGATTACATAGGGTCTAGGCATTGGACTACGCTCCTCTACAAACATTCCACCGTCAGTGGCCTACCTTCAACCAGGCTGCAAATTTATCCATCCAGTCGGGGTGCCAGCGTGAAAGCGCCGGCCGGTTCAGGATCATGTCGTCGGCCGCCCAGCGGATCCGTCTGGCATCGATCGCAGACGTGACCGCGTTATCAGGACAAATGATGTAAAAGTCCTCGTCGAGCAGACGGGCCAGGAAGTATTCCACCAGCTGCTCTGCGGTCCATGCCTCATCGGGCCTGGCAGCGCCCTTCGGCTTGAGTGCGATGTTCATGGGTGTCCACGTGTAGCCAGGGACGAGGAGATGAGCCGATACACGACCTCCCGTCTCCTTCAAAAGCTCGTGCGACAGCTGTTCGGTCAGCACCTTGACAGCTGCCTTTGCCACCGAATAGGCGGCATTGCCTGGAGGAGTTGTAATTCCTTCCTTGGAGCCGAGGTTGACGACCGCCGATGGTCGGGCTGCCTTGATCAGGTAGGGCACGAAGACGTGTTGTGCGGCTAGAACACCTCCGAAGTTTACATCGATCTGGCGTCGCCACTTTACAGGATCATCCCAGGGGCCGGCTCCTTGCGTAATGCCCGCGTTGTTTACAAGGATGGCCACGTCGCCAAACCGAGAGAGCGTTTCGTCCTGCAACCTCGTCAGTGTCGATAGATCCGAGACGTCGCCGCTCACAACCAGAGTGTCCGTATCGAGTGTCGAGGTAACATCATCAAGTGCGTGGGTGTCGAGATCCAACAATGCGAGCTTCATGCCGCGGGCCGCGAGAGCCCTCGCGATTGCCAAGCCGATGCCCTTCGCGGCTCCCGTGATGACCGCAACGCGGCCAGGAGCAACGATACTGTTCATTCTCTCGCTCATCTTTGTCTTTCCCGTCATTGGACGTCACCGCTGGAAGGTGTGCCGGACACGCCGTCGCGGTGGATTTTCTCGGCCGAAGGCACCAGCGCAAGAAGCGCACCAGCGCTACGCGGGCGCTTGTGTGGTCGGACCATATCTGCTGGCTGCGAACGACAGCTCATCCTCCTAACAACATAGGCCACTCCGCCGACCACTTGAAGTGAGCTGGATCGCACGCACCGATGAGGGGTGTTCACTCTTGGGTGCCTTCGTGACGTCGGGAATGCCTCGTCAATTTGGCTGCGGACGCGACCAAAAGGTCCCTCACTCCTGGTATCTGCCAGATCGGTGGTTGATTTTTGCTCACCGCCCCGATCGATTTTGCTCATGTAACCAACCGGCTCCACGGGCATTAGGTCACCAGCGCCTCGAGGCGATCGTGGTGCTGATAAAACCAAAGGAGTGAAATCATGACTGGTAATAAACCACTCGCAATGGTCACGGGCGGTTCATCTGGAATAGGCTTCGAGCTTGCCAAACAATTCGCCAAGAATGGATTTGACGTTGCTATTTCAGGCTCAAGCGACAAGGTAAACGAGGCCGCCGATGCGCTACGAAGCCTTTACGCCGAAGCGTATCCGTTCAAAGCGGATGCCTCGACATACGATGGCGTTGAGGGGTTCTGGACTTTCACGCAGGGGCTGGGGCGCCCACTGGAAGCCGCGGCTCTGAACGTTGGTATCGGTATCGGCGGCGCCTTCGTCGATAACGATCTCGAGGATGAGTTTCGCCTGCTTGCAATCAATGTCACTGGGACCGTCCATATGGCCAAACGCGTCGTCCAACATATGGTCAAGAACGGCCGCGGCAGGATCCTCATCACATCCTCGGTTTCGGCGACCCTGCCCACGCCATACGAAACCGTCTACGGCCCGTCGAAGGCATTCGGTTACATGTTCGCGGAATCTCTGCGCGAGGAGTTGCGCTCGACCGGGGTCACGGTGACGGCACTCCTTCCGGGCGCCACCAACAGCGACTTCCACGCGAACGCTGGGATGGGCGATACGAAGCTCGGTGGCCAGCAGAAAAACGACAAGACGCTCGTCGCCAAGCAGGGCTTCGAGGCCCTCATGAACGACATCGACCATGTCGTCGGCGGAGACCAGAAAACCAAGCGGCAGGTGTTGGAAAACCGGACAACCCCAGAGCCTGTTAAAGCCGCCCGGCAAGCCGAACTGACCCAACCGCAGTGAAGGAGCACATCATGGCACATCTGAAAGACAAGGTCGCAATCGTCACGGGAGCTTCCTCGGGCATTGGAGCAGCGACCGCCAGAGGATTGGCGGAAAAAGGTGCGCGCGTTGTCCTTGCCGGCCGCAATGAGGAACGCCTCAGTCAGATTGTCGAAGACATCGCCGGTTCGGGAGGTATTGCCAGCTACAAGGTTGCCGATGTCACGGATTTTGAGAGTACCAAGGCCCTGGTCGCATTCGCCACGACGACGTACGGCCCGGTCGATATATTAGTCAACAATGCGGGCCTCATGCTCTTTTCCTATTGGAAGGATGCCGCGGTCGGCGATTGGAACAAGATGATCGATACCAACCTACGTGGCTATCTGCATGCGATTGCCGCCGTTCTGCCGTCGATGTTGGAGCGCCGGTCCGGCCGCATCCTGAATATGAGCTCTATCGCCGGCGTTCATGTCGGCGAGGCGGCAGGCGTTTACGGAGCCACGAAGTTCTTCATACGCGGTATCACCGAAAGCCTCAGAAAGGAGGTGGGCGTGGGAAGTGGGATCCAGGTGTCGATGATCAGCCCTGGCGTGATCGATACCGGCTGGGCCGATAAGGTTCATGACGAGACGGGCAGAAAGATCGCCGGAGAGCTCAACAAGCAGGGTATTCCGCCGTCGTCGGTGGGTGAAGCCGTGGTCTATGCCCTAGATCAGCCCCCGGAGATCACGATCAACGACATTGTCGTCCATCCAACCCGGCAGGACTGGTAGCCGGCGTTTTCGAAAGCTCAGAACTTGAACCTCCGGGACTGCCAGGCCGCCCGCGCGGAGGTGGTATTCGTTCCGACCGGTGCCGTTTCTCGTGGCTGTGGACAAGAGGATCTTCATTGCATGACCATCTAATCCCGGAGGTTCGCATTATTCAGCGACCCGGCCCATCTCCCGTCGTCGCTCCCAGGATCATCAACTAAGATCAAATTTTTGACTGCTTCCGTGCTCATCACATACCAAAGACAGGGTTAGTTGAATTAGGATTGAAGACGCCAGCCGCCTGAAGCAAGGTCGGCGTCGGCAAGGACGATCTTATTCAGTACAAGTGCGAGTATCCATCACTCATGGTATCGACGCGGGCCGATCTGGCCGACCTTGAAACTTTCGTCGCGATCGCGCGGGCGGGGGGGTTCCGAAAGGCCGCCGCGCTTCGCGGCGTTTCCGGCTCCGCTCTCAGCCACTCGATTAGGGGTTTGGAGGCCCGTCTCGGCGTCCGTCTGTTTCATCGGACAAGCAGGAGCATCAGTCTCACCGCCGCCGGCGAAGTACTGCTTGCCGAACTGGAGCCGCATTTCCTCGGCATCCAAGCTGCGATGGATCTCCTGGATAGTTTCAGGAGCGGGCCTACGGGCAGGGTGAGAGTGACCACGCTGCGTGACGCCGCCGAGCTGTTGATCGCACCTCGACTGCACAGTTTTCGCCGCAACTACCCCGATGTCGAGATCGAAGTCAGCGTCGAGGATCGCTTTATCGATATGGTCGCCGAAGGTTTTGACGCGGGCATCCGTTATGGGGGAACAGTTCCCGAGGGGATGATCGCGTCGCGTCTGACGTCCGAACTTGAATGGGTCGTGGTCGGTTCTCCAACCTATCTCAACGAACGAGGGCGGCCCGAGCGGCCGGAAGATCTCTTGACGCACGAGTGCATCCGGATCCGAACCGGTACGGACCACGTCTGCAAATGGGAACTTGGCGACGGCGATCGCATGGTTGCGCTTGACGTTCCCGGACTGCTCACGCTCGGGGATTCAGAACTATCCATCCGCATGGCGCAGGAGGGGGGCGGTCTCTTTTACTGCCTGCGCGCACGCGTCGAGGACAAACTCGCGGCTGGTCTGCTCGAAGTGGTGCTGCCGGACTGGTCGTCTACTGGGCCGGGTTTTCATGCATACTATGTTTCGCACCGACAGGTGCCGTCAGCGCTCCGGACGTTTCTCGACCACCTTAAGGCGCCGCTTTCGGACGATTGAAGTGACGGCTCAAAGCCAGCCCCAAATCGCTGCAGGTGAGAGTCCATTCTTGCCGGGCCCGCGTCAATGGATACGTTAGCTTATACCATAACAGATTCAGATGAAAAAAGCTCATCTATTTTATGAAATATTGCGTTTGAATTAGGAGCTGAAAGCGGAGATGGTTCGATGCGTGGAGGGCATCTGAACCTGGATCGCCTTAGCGCGTAAGATGATCGCGATACGGTTTACGAGGTCGCCGGACTATGTTCGGCGAGCAAAGAAGTATTGCTCAGATGCTGTATTGGGAGGAGGGCCGAATGAGTTTCCCCGCTGGAAAAACTGTAGATAAACGCGATAATTCTATTCTTGCTGGTCTCGAGCCGGCGACCTTCTTTGGTTTTTTCGAAGAGCTAAGTGCGATCCCGCGCGGTTCTTACAACGAGAAGCAGGTTAGCGATCACATCGCCGATTTTGCCCGGGCGCGCGGCTTCGAGGTTTACCAGGACGAGATTTACAATCTCCTCATTAAGAAGCCGGGAACGCCCGGCTACGAAAACTCGCCGACCGTCATTCTTCATGGGCATACCGACATCGTCTGCGAGAGCGACGAGGGTGTTGACCACGACTTTGAGAACGAAGGCATCAAACTTCAGGTTATCGGCGATTTCATCCATGGGACGGGGACAACCCTTGGGGCGGACAACACCGTTGGTGTGGCTTTCGCAATGTCGTTGCTGGCATCCGACGATATCCCGCATCCGCCGCTTGAAGTCGTCCTGACGGTTCAAGAAGAAGTCGGCAAGGGCGGCGCACAACACTTCGACGGCACAAAGCTTAGCGGTAAGCGCCTTCTCGACATGAACTGGCACGATCCCAAGTCGCTTTTCGCAGGCTGCGCTGGCGATATTTCAGTGCGCTTCAAGATTCCGGTTCAGTGCGAACCGCGCGTTTCGGGGCAGGCCGCCCTTTCGCTGCGGATCTCCGGCCTGAGCAGCGGTCATTCCGAATTCGACATCCATCTTGAACGCGCTAACGCCATCGTCCAGCTCGGACGGCTGCTCCGGATTGCCATCCGGGATGCTGGGGCCAGCGTAGCCGAAGTCAAGGGTGGCGTGAACCGTTACGTTATCCCGGGTGAGGCGGAGGCGATCATTTCGATCGATGCCTCGCGGATTGTCGATCTCAGACAGAGAATTGAAGCGGAAGCGGCTTCGATTGCGCTTGAGTACAAAGCAAGCGATCCCAACCTCAAGGTCACAGTCAGCGAGTCAGGGAGGCAGATTACTGAAGTCTTCTCGGCTCAGTCCGCCCGGGCGCTGGTCGATGCCCTGAACCTGCTTCCCAACGGCGTCCAGAGCAAAAGCCTTCAAGTCGAGGGCCTCGTCGAGAGCTCCAACACCGTGGCGTTGCTTTCAAGCGATAAAGAGGCCATCGAAATCGTCAATACGGTCCCAAGCGCCGTCAGCTCCCGTCGCTACAACATCGTCGACAAAATCCGGCAGCTGTCAGAACTCATCGGCAACGGCGCGAGCGTGGAGACATTCGCGGATTGCCCGGAATGGCCATACAATCCTCATTCGCGAATGCTCAACGCCGCCAAAGCCGCTTACGAGCGCGAGTTCGGCGAGCAGCCACATGTGGAAGTCTCTCACTCCAGTCTCGAGCTCGGCCTTTTTCGAAAGAAGGTTCCTGACATTGACATGCTGTCGATCGGACCGGAAGCGTTCGACGTCCACACCACGCGCGAGCGCCTCAACCACACGACAGTCGATCCGACCTGGCGGCTTCTCAAGTCGCTGCTCCGCGAACTCCGGACCTAAGGTACTAAAATGCCAAAACTGCCAAGCTACTTCGGCAATTTCCCACATCCGCCCAGCGAAAAGAAGCCGGTCCATCTGACGCGCGATAGCTACAAGATATTCATCTATACGGGGACGAAGCCGTACTCGAGCGACCTCAACTACCTGCTCGCCAGCACGGACCAGCAGACCACTGGCATCTATCAGCTCGCGCCGGGAAGCAACTTCGACCCGGCCGACATTCACGCGGGTGACGAGGTGTACTATGTCCTCGAAGGTGTTGTACATCTCCTAAACCCCGGAACCGGGCAGACCGAAGAGCTCGGACCCGGTGACGCGGTGCTTATCCCCAAGGGCGCTCCGCATCGCGGCTATAACTTTAGCGACAAGGCTGCAGTTATCCTGTTTTGCATCGCACCGCGTATCTGGGACGAGAATGGCCCTCCGACCTGTTATGACGGGCCGACGCGCCTCTATAAGCACGAAGGGAGAGCGTGATGAGCCTTGAGAAACTCGGAACCTATCCGGTAGACGGCGCACAGGCGCGCAAGAGGGGCGACCTGGTGAAGGTCGCTAAAAGCGATCGTCTGAACATGGTCTCCGGCCGCGATCATCCCGTTCTTATACAGTTCTGCGTCAGCAACGATTACATGCACGTCGGAGAACTGACTATCCCTGTGGGTGGCGTTGGACCGCGCGCGAGCGAGCCCGACAGCCATGAAGGGGACGCAGTCTTCTACGTCCTGCAAGGCCCCGCGACCTTCTATTTGGCGGATACCGACGAAACCTTTCACATCCGTGACGGCGAGTCTTTCTTCCTGCCCGGCGGCATCAGCTACCAGTGCCTAAACTACGGCTCCAACCCAATCCGGATGGTCTTCACGATCGCACCGGGACTGTAAGCCGAAGATTGAATCTCAGATTGCCAAGCTTCGCCGCGGACCCGTTCCGCGGTTGGGAAAACTTTGTCTTGTCACCACCAGGGAGGATCATGTGACAATTTTCAGACGGACGTTAATCTTCGGTACTGCTCTCGGGCTCACCGCTTCGCTTTCCTTCAGCCCAGCGCTTGCACAGCAGTTGGATTATTCGAAAGTGTTTCCTGGCATCTTGATGGACAAGGACATCAAGCCCACAGGCCAGGAAGTCAAACCCGCTAAGAAGGATAACCGCCCGCTCAAGGTCGGCTTCCTGCCGACGGCGATGGACACCTACTATCAGCGTGTTCTGGCTGGCGTGAAAGAAGAAATCGACAAGCGCGGTGGCGACGGCACTATCCAGCTTCTCGTGCAAGCTCCGAGCAGCCAGTCTGCCACGGACGACCAGATCAGGACCATGGAAGCCTGGATTAACGACGGTGTGGATGCGATCGCCGTTGCCTTATACAACGAAGGCGCGTTGCTGCCCTCCATCCGGCGCGCCACCGATGCGGGCATTCCGATCTTCCTCTTCAATTCACCCGTCGCGGATAACCCATATTATGTCAGCGATATCGGCTACGACCAGAGTGACGGTGGTCGTGCGCAGGCGCAATGGCTGGTTGACACCTATGGCGACAAGGAAGTCAAGCTCGGGATCCTGGAGGGCCTGCCCGGTCCGCATACGAGCCAGCGCATGAAGGGTTTCAACGAGGTCATCTCGAAGCACCCCAACTTCAAAATCGTCGCTCAGCAGCCGGCTGGCTGGGTGCGTGCCCAAGGCTTGTCGGTGACTGAAAACATGTTCACCGCCAACCCCGATATCGAAGTCCTCGTCGCGCTCTACGACGAGATGGCCCTTGGCGGTCTGCAGGCTCTCAAGGCTAAGGGGCTGAACGGCAAGGTGGCAATCGTCGGCTACGAAAATATGAAGGAAGCCAACGACGCGATCCTCACCGGCGACTTTGCAGCAACGGTCGACACCGGGGCCAAGGAAGAAGGTCGCAACATCATTCGAGCGGTGGATGAGTTCGTGATGAAGGGCACCGCCCTGCCGAAGAAGATCTTCGTGGCGCCCAAAACCTACGATGCGAAGAACATCAAGACCTTCGATCAGAACGACTACGTCTACGTCCAGCAGAAGTAGATGTGACAGTACGCGGCCCCGCCTCGCGCGGGGCCGCCCACTCAAAAAGGGCGACCTGAATGACAAACGCTCCGCTGCTCGAGATGAAAGGCATTGCCAAACGCTTCGGCAACACGAAGGCGCTTAATGGCATCGAGCTCGTACTCAATCCCGGCGAGGTTCTCGGCCTGGTCGGCGAGAACGGCGCAGGCAAGTCGACGCTCATGAAAATCCTCTCTGGTGCATATGCACGCGACGAAGGCACCATTTCTGTCAGAGGTAAGGTGGTCGATCTGAACAATCCCAAAGACGGGTCCAGGGCCGGCATCGCGATCATTTACCAGGAGCTGAGCCTGTTTCCGGACTTTGACGCCGCCGAAAACATATTCGCGGGCAGGGAGCTGCGCCACGGGCGTGCAAGTGCATCACCGCTTGACCATTCGGCCATGCGGGCAGCCGCCTCGCGTATCCTGAAGGGCGAGTTAGGCGTGGACGTACCTCTCGACAGGCCAGTTCGAGAGCTTAGCCTCTCGCATCGGCAGATGATCGAGATCGCCAAAGCCATTAGCAGCAACGCCGACATCATCATCATGGACGAGCCGACCGAAGCGCTCGAGGAGGTCGAACGCAAACAGCTGTTCGCCATCATCAAGAAGCTTCAGCAGGCCGGTAAAGCTCTCATATATGTATCTCACCGGATCCAGGAACTCCTCGGCATCGTCAGCCGCGTGTTGGTCTTGCGCGATGGCAGCGCGGTCGCAGACCTGCCCGTATCGGAGCTCGACGTAGACAAGGTCGTCAGTGCGATGATCGGCGGCTCTCTCGCAAAACAGTTTCCTCCCCGCGTCCCGGCAAGGTCCGAACCCTCGTTGGACGTTCGCGGTTTGACGAAAAGGGGTGTCTTCGAAGACATCACCTTCTCGGTAGCCCAGGGTGAAATCCTCGGCGTCACGGGTCTCGAAGGATCAGGCAAGAGCGCGCTCCTGCGGGCGATCTTCGGGCAGATCCCGCATGAGACCGGCTCGATTCTGATCGACGGAAAGCAAGCGGCGATTTCGGACCCGACGGACGCTATTCGTCAACACGTCGCCTTCTTGCCCGCCGAACGTAAAACCGAGGGGATTTTTCCACAACACAATGTCGGCTGGAACCTCTCTATCGCCAACCTTCGAACGCTCGGCAAAATCACGTTGATGCCGAAAAAGGAGCGCGAGATTGCCTCCGGCTACATCGCCAAGCTCGGCGTGAAATGCGACGGCCCCGGTGCCGACATCACATCGCTGAGCGGCGGTAATCAGCAAAAAGTCATGCTTGCTCGCTGGCTGCTCACCCAGCCAAAGGTGCTCATGCTTGAGGAGCCAACGCGTGGCGTCGACGTGCGTGCCAAGGCCGAGGTCTACACCCTCATCCAGGCTGCCGCGAAAGACGGCTGTGCTGTCATCGTGGTGTCCGCCGACAACGCGGAACTGCTTGGATTGTGTCACCGGGTCGCGGTCATGTTCGAAGGACGAATCTCGGCGGTCGTCGATGCTGCGACCTCCAAGGAAGAAACACTCGCTCTTCATTCGGTAAGGCCGCCGCAAGGCCATCATCTTCAGGGAGGTACCCATGGCTGATATTGCAGCTACACGCCCGCGCTCGCCCCTTACGCTCGCACTCAACGGCGGCAATGCCGGCGTTTATCTGGCCTTCGTCGTTCTTCTGGTGGCGCTCGGCTTTGCCGCTCCGCGGTTTTTCACCTTTGGCAACTTGACTGACGTTCTTCGTCAGGCGGTCCCCATTGCCGTGATCGCGTTTGGAGCGACCTTTGTGATCGGGATGCGGGGCATCGACCTCTCCGTCGGTTCGACACTCGCGCTGAGCGGTCTTGTGACCGCAAACCTGATTGTGCTTGGCTATCCCGTTCCTCTGGCATGCGCAGGCGGGATTGCGGTCGGTGCGGTGATCGGACTGGTGAACGGAATCCTGATCACCAAGGTCGGGATCACGGACTTTATCGCCACAATGGCCATCATGGTCATCAGCCGCGGTATCGTGATGGTCTACACTCAGGGTATTCCGATCGTCGGAGCCTCCGACCCCGCCTTCCGAATGATCGGCCAGAGCTATGCCGGCGGTGTTCCTGTTCCGGTCATTCTGACCGCCATCGTCTTCGCGATCGCCTTCTACCTTCTCTATTACACGCGTTTCGGCCGTTTCGTTCTCTCGATCGGCAGCAATCCGGACGCTGCCCGGCTGGTCGGCATCCCCACGGACAAGGTCAAGATCGCCGTTTACGTGCTGGTCGGGGTCCTCTCGGCCTTCGCGGGCATTCTGCTCACCTCGCGCCTTGAAGCCGCCATGCCTGAAGCCGGCCAGGGGTACGAGCTGGATGTCATAGCTGCCGTCGTAATCGGCGGAACGGGTTTGTCTGGCGGACGCGCCACTCTGTTTGGAACTGCCGTGGGTGCCGTTTTGATGGCGGTCGTCCGCAACGCGCTCAACCTGCTCAACGTGAACACCTTCTGGCACCAAGTCGTCATCGGCACGATCATACTGATCGCCGTGGCAGCCGATCGTTTCAGTCGCCGTCAAAAGGCCTGAGGAGGCGATAATGAAATATATCGAGCTCCGCAAGTCCGTTCTTGATGCAAATGCCGCGCTCTACGACCGCGGTCTCGTCATCTCGACGTTCGGTAACGTCAGCGCTATCGACCGCGCAAAGGGTGTTGTCGCCATCAAACCGAGTGGCGTTTCCTATAAGGCAATGCAGGTCGCAGATATCGTTGTAACCGACCTCGATGGCAATATCCTAGAGGGCACGCTGCGACCATCGTCTGATCTCGATACGCACCTGGAACTCTACAAAAGCTTCAAGTCTATCGGTGCCGTGGTCCACACGCACTCGTTCTTCGCGACGGTGTGGGCCCAATCCGGCCGGGGTATCCCTGCCATGGGAACGACCCATGCCGACTATTTCAACGGAACGATCCCCGTTACTCGCAAGCTGCGCGACGACGAAATCATAGACGGTTACGTCCGCAACACGGGCAAGGTCATCGTCGAGGCACTCGGAAACAATGCGCCGCTCTCCGTCCCCGCAGCCCTGGTTAACGATCACGGCCCCTTCTCCTGGGGCAAGGACGCAGCCGCCGCCGTTCATAACGCGGAGATGCTCGAGGCTGTCGCCAAGATTGCCTTCCACGCCCGGCAACTGAACCAGGACGATCCAGAAATTTCCGACGCTTTGCTGGACCTCCACTATCAACGCAAGCACGGCCAGTCGGCGACCTACGGCCAGCCAGACAGTTCCAAGTAGGATTATCATGTCGATTGTAGCAGGAGTTGATTTCGGAACCTTGAGCGTGCGGGTAACGCTAGCTGATTCCGAGAAGGGTTCCCTTGGAACCTGCGTCGCGGAATATCCTCTCGAGCGGCGTCGTTCCGATCCCGACCTGGCAACGCAGTCCCACGTAGATCATATGGAAGCGCTTGTGCTGGCGATGCATCGAGTGATCGACGAATGCGGCGTAGATTCCAAGGAGATCCGTGCGATTGCGGTCGACACGACCGGGTCCTCGGTGTTGCCTGTCGACAAAAATATGCAGCCTTTGGGGGACTACTACCTCTGGTGTGACCACCGCGCCAAAGCGGAAGCCGAAGAGATAACGGCGATGGCGCACGACATGCACATTGAAGCAATTGAATGGTGCGGCGGAACCTATTCCCACGAGTGGGGCTTTGCCAAGCTTCTCCACTGGATGCGCCACAACCCCGACCAGCGCGAGCGCTTTGGGACCGCCGTGGAACATTGCGACATGGCAGCCGCCGTCCTCACCGGAGTGACCGACACGGCTCGCATGGTGCGCAGCGTCTGCGCCATGGGACACAAGTGGATGTGGAACCCGAAATGGGGTGGCTTGCCCTCGCAGGCTTTCTTGTCCCGCGTCGATCCGCTTTTCGACGGCGTGCGCGAGAAGATTGGCGGAACATATCAGACCTCTGCTTCGATCGCAGGTGGGCTCAGCACATACTGGGGCGAACGACTCGGCCTGACCGCCGGGATACCAGTTCCCACGGGTGCGTTTGATGCCCATTGGGATGCAATTGGCGCTGGCTGCCGTCTGGGGGACGTCGTCAATGTGATCGGTACGTCGACCTGTATCATTGCCGTTAGTGAACGTGTGAAGCTAATCCCCGGTGTTTGCGGCGTCGTCCCAGGGAGTGCACATCCAGACCTTGTGGGAGTTGAGGCAGGCCTGTCTGCGACAGGCGACCTGTTCGACGCAATAGCACGACGTGCCGGCACGACGGTGTCCAGGCTCGCTGAAGGCCTGGAAAGCATCGAAGGCGGAAAGACCGGTCTGATGCGTCTCCCCTGGGACAACGGGGACCGGACGGTTCTCGTCCGCTCCGACCTTGGTGGAATGACGCTTGGCTGGCATCTCGGCCATACAGCGCAGGACGAACTGTATGCCGCGATTGAAGGTACGGCTTTCCATACACGGGTTGTCCTGGAGCGGATGGAGCAGCACGGCGTTCCAGTCAACCGCGTCATTAATGGGGGAGGTATCCCGCAAAGGAACGACATCCTCAACCAGATCTACGCCAATGTTATAGGCAAGCCCATATTGGTCCCCGACGGTATTCCGACCGGTCTCGGTTCGGGAATATTCGCCGCTCTTGCATCCAAAGATCATGGATCAATCGAGAGCGCTCAGGCAGCCATGTGCGTGGGCTACAGAAAGTTTGAGCCTGATCCGAGCACGCGCGGACGTTATGAGACCCTCTATCAGCTGTTCAAGCAGGTCTATATGGGCTTTGGCACCTCGAGCCTCGCAGACTTCTCGCAAGTTCTCGGAGACATCAAGCGGATTGCTGCAGGTGAGAGTATTCGGTCCGAGTTTGGCCACCGTGCCGCGCGCAAGGTAGCATTGCTATGACCCGCTGTGCTCTTAGATCAGATGTCTATGGATCGAGAACGTGATGGCGTCACTTCCATCCATTCGTGCAATACAGTCGTTCGTCGCAGCCGGCAGAAAGGGTTCATTTCTCGAGGCTGCTGCCCAGCTGCAGCTTACTCCCTCGGCGATCAGCCACCAAATCAGGCTGATGGAAGACGACCTTGGGGAAAAACTCTTTCACCGCATTGGAAGGAACGTGTCGCTCACCGAGATTGGCGAGCGATACCACCGTGATCTTTCAGAAGCGCTTTCGATGATTGAGCAGGCGACCGATGAGGTGTGCCGGCGCAACAGCGTCGACGTCCTGAGCGTCGGCTGTGCTTCAAGTCTGGCTTCGCTATGGCTTATGCCAAGATTGCCTCGGTTCGAAGAATTGTATCCCTCGATCGAAATCAGGCTTCTGTCTACATCGGATCCTGCAAAATTGTCCGATGGCTCGGTCGATGTCGATATCTGCTACGGCAGCGCTCCTCGACTGGGCTCTATCGCGGCGGAGGAGTTCCCCCTTGAGACAATCGTCGTAGCCTGCTCTCCCGAGGTGGCGAATGGCGAGCGGCCCATACGCAAGCCATCGGATCTGGTGGGCCACACCTTGATCAAGTCGGAGCAGACGCTTTACAGCTGGCAACAATGGGCGAAGGACCACGGCTTGGCGATTGACGTCAATCGCGGCGCTCGATTTCGCGATGCGTTTATGGCGATCGCGACCGCTGTCGAAGGACGCGGCGTGTGCCTGGAGAGCTACCGGCTTCTTGAACGGGATGTGGAAAGAGGTAACCTCGTCCTTCCGTTCGGGATGACAGGCCCCAACCTTCGTTGCCACACGCTCACATATGTCCGCTCGCGGCTCAGATCAGAAAAGGTCAACGCGTTCAAGCAATGGCTGGAAAACGTATGGCTTGAAGACACTGCCTCGGCTGAAATGCGGGCGCGAGGCTGATCGAACCTCTGACGGGCAGCAAGATCGTCCGGCGTTCTTTAAAACGCCGAGACAGCAATATGCGTGATGCCCAACCTTCTCTTAGCCATGCCTCGAGATTTTTTGAAGTTTTTGCGATTGCGAGGCGAGCGGCCACCGAGCACGATATGCGCCGTCTTCTGTCCTTCTCACCAGTCTATGCGCTGACGACTTCAAGGCCATAGCTGTAGGACCGTGTCAGATCGCGCTCCGGGCGGCGCTATCCGCGACTTAAGAGCCCGCAAGTCTATGGCTGTCAGACACGACGAGCAGGCAAAGCTGTCGCGAAGAGATCAATTGAGGCTGGCAGCTCTCAGACAATCTGGATTGATATTAAGAGCGAATGCCTCCATATGTAGAGAATGATTTAGCGCGGCGTGAGCCGATTACAGGTGTTGGCGGGCGATGCAGACGGACCTACAGATATCCAGACAAAGTGCGACGTTGCGCGTAAAAGTTGAGGAGACTCTACGTCAGGCGATAGCCAGTGGGCGATTTAAGCCCGGCCAGCGATTGGTAGAGCGAGAACTTTGCGAAATGCTGGGCGTCGGCAGGACCTCGGTTCGCGAGGCAATGCGACAGCTCGAAGCTGAAGGCATTATCACAAGCTATCCCCATAAGGGACCGGTCGTCAGTACGATCACCTACGAGGAAGCGCAGCAACTCTATACCGTTCGGGCTCTTCTTGAAGGATTCGCGGGCCAGCAGTTCGCTGAGCATGGCACTGCCGCCGACATAGCGACACTTCTAGCCGCGGTGGTCGAATTCGAAGCCGCTGCCGAAAGTGGCGTCGGTGCGCGCCTCATAGATGCGAAAAACGCGTTTTACAACTGTTTGATGGACGGCAGCAAAAACGTGTTCGTAAGGCAAATGCTGACAGCTCTGCATAATCGGATAAATCTCCTTCGAATGACAACCATGACGCAACCGGGACGGCTTGCGCATAGCATTGCCGAAATTAGGGATATTGCGAACGCAATCCAGAATCGCAACGGGCCGTTGGCGGCGGCGGCCTGCAAATTCCATATCGACCAGGCTGCCAAGGTCGCACTTGAATACCTCCGGAAGAACGCAGCGCCAGAAACTTAAAATTTCGATTGACAGATTGTCTGATAATCTTTTTAATCCTCTCTGAAGGAAGGCGGGTTTCATTGCTCGCACGCGTCCGGAGGAAAAAATGTCATCGACACTCAACGCAACGCGCGTGGCCTTTATAGGGCTGGGCGCGATGGGCCAGCCTATGGCTCAACATCTCATTTCGGCGGGCTTCGATGTCGTCGGTTTCGACCTCTCGAAAGACGCCAAGATAAAGCTCGCTGATGCGGGCGGGCGAGCCGCCGAAACGATTTCTGACGCCATGGTCGGGGCCAGTTTCGTGATCACCATGCTTCCGAACGGCAAGATCGTGCGCGAGGCGCTGCTGGGCGAAAACGCCTGTGGCGGCCTGAAGCAGAATGCCGTCGTCATAGACATGAGTTCGTCTGCTCCAAACGACACAAGGGAACTCGGTCTCGAACTTGCTTCTCGTGGCCTTCGGCTGGTTGACGCCCCGGTCTCCGGAGGCGTCAAGCGCGCCGTTTCTGGCACCTTGACAATCATGGCCGGTGGGGAGGATGCTGATATCGAGGAGGCCGAGCCGCTGCTGAAGGCAGTGGGACAACAGGTGTTCCGGACGGGGCCAGTTGGCTCGGGTCACGCGATGAAAGCGATTAACAACTTCGTATCCGGTGCAGGTGTGCTGGCGGCGATCGAGGGTGTCCTTCTTGGACGCGCCTTCGGCCTGGAGCCGGCGACGATCGTCGATATTCTCAACTCGTCGTCTGGAAAGAACAACGCCACCGAAGTGAAGATGAAGCAGTTCATCCTCTCTGAGACGTTCGGGTCGGGATTTGCCATTGGCCTGATGGCCAAGGATATCCGCATCGCCGCCGATCTCGCCAAGACGCTTGGTCTTCGCCTCGATGCTCTCGCCAGCACGGCAGACGCCTGGGATGCTGCACAGAAGGCGCTAGGCCCATCCGAGGACCACACCCGCATCATCCGATACATCGAAGATCACAATTAGCCTCGGAAACTCGCGAATTCGGGCTAAACAGACAGATTGTCTGATAATCAGTTGATCTTGTCGTAGACAGTAAAGCTAGGAGCGTTGTCGAATGACCGCCACGAAAGAAACGAAAGTGAAAACACACGGCAAGGAGCGGCCTGTCCCTTCGAAACAGTTCGCTCAAGGGCTGGCGACGCGTCGTGAAGTCATGGGCGATGCCTATGTCGACGCAGCACTCGGTAAGGCGACCGACTTCACCTGGCCTATGCAGCAGCTCGTCACTGAGTATTGCTGGAACGAGATCTGGAATCGACCAGGCCTCGACAGGCGCGCGCGGTCCATTCTGAACCTTGGCATGATCTCTGTCCTCAATCGTCCGCATGAGCTCAAGGGCCACGTGCGCGGCGCGATCAACAACGGCCTCACCAAGGAGGAAATCCAGGAGATTTTCCTGCAGGTCGCGATCTACGCCGGCGTACCGGCGGGCATCGACAGCTTCCGAAACGCCCAGGAGGTCTTCAACGAAATGGGCATCTGAAGCCGCCGCCGCTGGGCGTGGCGGAAAATTTTGAAAGGCGTGGATCGGCCGCGCCGTTTTAACCAGGGAGGAGCCGAACTTGGCCATCGATCTCGAGAAGTTCAAAAAACTGGCGCTGGAGGACTTCGAGTTCAAGCGCGAAACCCGTTATCTCAACGGCATTATCAAATGCGATTTTCCGAGCCGCAGCGTCGCACTCCACTTCGAAGACGGCAAGATGGTGAAGGTCGAAGAAGCCGCCTACGACGACGAGAAGTGCAAGATCGTCATCCGGGGCACGGGTGAACAGTGGGACGCGCTTCTCCAGAAGAAGCCGCGGCCGTTTTATCAGTGCCTGCAGTCGTCAAACATCAAACACGGTCTGTTCCTTAGCAACAATAACGAAACCTTCGCGTATCTCCCTGCGCTCAATCGCATGACGAACCTGATGCGCGAAGCCCGCCCGGAAGGAGTAGCAGCATGACCAGGCATGATCCAATCACGGGCCGTTACGTCTACCTGACGATCGAAGGCATCGAATATCGCGTCTATTACGAGGAAGCCGGAGAGGGCATTCCCTTGCTTGTCGGTCACACGGCGGGCTCCGACGGCCGGCAGTACCGCCACACGCTCTGCGACGAAGACGTGACCAAGAACTTCCGCGTTATCGCGTTCGACTTGCCCTATCACGGGAAGTCTCTTCCTCCACACGGCGTTCGCTGGTGGGAGAAAGAGTACAACATGACCAAGAAGTTCATGATGGATTTCCAACTGGAACTCTCTAAAGCTCTTGGTCTGGACCGCCCCGTTTATATGGGTAGCTCGATGGGCGGACATCTTGCTATCGATCTGGCGTCGAATTACCCCGACAACTTCCGCGCTACTATCTCCGTCGAAGGGGCACTGCGCTCGGCTGCCGAATATGTCGATGTCGGCATGGCAGGCATTAGGAAAGAATTCGACAACCCAAACGTGAACCGCACCTCCATCGGCGCGGCCATGATGCTCAATATCTCGCCCTACTCACCAGAAGCCAATGTCCGCGAAATCCAGTGGGAATATAGCTGCGGCGGTCCGGGCGTCTTCGCAGGTGACCTCTATTACTACTACTACGACCACAATGTCTCACCCGAAGAGGCGAGCAAGATCGATACGTCGAAGTGCATGCTGTACTTCCTGACGGGCGAATACGATCCGAATACCTCCCCGGCCGACACCAAGATCGCCGCCGATCTCGTCAAGGGCAGCAAGTTCTGGACGATGGAGAAGCTCGGTCATTTCCCGGTCACCGAAGACTACACCGAGTTCAGAAAATACCTGCTGCCGATCCTCGAGGAAATCCGGCAGGCATCCGCAACCAGGGCGAAAGTCGCCTGAAACAATCTCTTGGGAGGAGCATCCAATGAGACGGAGTTTAACCGGAACCATGGGGGCGCTGATCGCGGTCAGCGCCCTGACGACCACGGCCTGGGCTGACGGCGTCGACCAGCTCCCCGCCAACGAGAAGAAAATCTACGAGGTCGTCGACCCGCAGGTTCCGCTCGGAGCGAGTGCCTACAAGGACTTCAAACCGAAGAAGGGACCGCCCTGGAAGATCGGCTACGCCAGTAGCTATGCCGGCAATACGTGGCGCGCAGCGGCCCTCGATGCCGTCATGAATGACCTCTTGCCGCGCTCCAAAAAAGCGGGGCTCGTATCTGAAGTCGTGGTCACTCAGTCCGACCTCAAGGACGCCGTCCAGATTCAGCAGATGCGCCAGATGGTTGATGATGGTGTTGATGCCATCATCATCTGCTGCTCGAACGTCACCGCTCTCAATCAGACGATCGAGTACGCCTATAAGGCAGGCGTTCCTGTCTTCTCGTTTTCGGGATACGTGACGTCGCCTTACGCGATCAACGGCGCTGCCAATCACGCGCAGGGCGGCGGCGAGATGGCGATCTGGCTCGCAGACAAGATCGGCAAGAAAGGCAACGTGCTTCTCGTGTCGGGCATCCCTGGCTTCGCCTCATCCGACAGCTTCGACAAGGCCGCCAAAGACGCGCTGGCAAAGTATCCCGACATCAAGATTGTCGGCGAAGTGGCTGGCAAGTGGACCGACCAGGTAGCACAGGTCGAGGTGCAGAAATTTTTGGCGACGAACCCCATCCAGATTGACGGTATTCTGACACAGGGCGCGCAGGAGAACGGCGTGTTGAACGCCATGCTCCAGTCGGGCCGCGACATGGTGCCTATTACGCTAGGCGGAGAGGCTTCGGCGGCATGTTACTGGCGCAAGAATCCGGAATGGATCGATGCCGGCTTCCATATCTGGCCGCCGCGCCGCGAGATGCAGCAGATGTGGGAGATCATGCTTCGCACGCTCGAAGGGCAGGGGCCAAAGGTGCAGTCCTTCCTGCGCCCAGTCCTGCCGTTCACAATCGATGACGTTCGCGCTGCGATCCCCGAGGATTGCGATTTGAACTCGACTGATTTCGTCGAACCTAAGGCGGACGGATGGTTCCCAAGTGCGATTGCCGACCAGTACTTCGAGCGTCCTGCCGATCCCTGGAAGCCGGTAGCCCAGTAAGCCGGATCCGCCCGGTGGCTTAACCGCCGGGCGGGACCTTGGATGATCGTAAAAGCCGCCTTGGCGGACGTTGCGGGTGGGAGGTCTGCGATGGGCAGCGAGATAACAGTCAGAATGATAGATGTCGCCAAGGCGTTCGGGGAGACGAGGGCACTCAAGAAGTGCGACTTCGAGGCCCGCGCCGGAGAGGTGCACGCCATCGTCGGCGAGAACGGCAGCGGCAAGAGCACGATGGCCAAGATCATGTCGGGCGTTTTGCACCCGGACGCTGGCAAAGTCACGATCCTGGGTGAAAAGGTTGCCTCGCCCGTCGACGCCAAGCGGGTCGGCCTGACCACCATCTTCCAGGAAGTACTGGTTGCCGACGAGGCCAGCGTGTTCGAGAACCTCTATGTCGGTCGTGACGGTGTCTTTCGTTCGCAGTCGACCGGCGATCGGCGGACAGAAGCGGCTGAAATCGTGGCGCGGCTCGTCGGAAAATCCGTAGACCTCGATCAACTGGCAGGCAGCCTCCCACTCAGCATCAAACAGTGGATCGTCATCGCCCGGGCTATCCTTCGCAAGCCGCAGGTGCTGATTCTCGACGAATCTTCGGCCGCGCTCGACCTCGACTCGACCCTCCGGCTCCATGCGGAAATCGACCGCCTTCGTGCCGAGGGCGCGACGATCCTCATCGTCACCCACCGGATCGCGGAACTCGTGCGTATCGCCGACCGTGCGACGATCCTGCGTGATGGGATAACTGTCGGTACGCTCGGAAAGGACGAGATCACCGAGGAAAACCTGCTGTCCATGATGACGCCGGCAGATCGGCGCGCCAGCGATGCGACAGAATACGCCTCCCGAAAGAAGGCGCTCTCGGCCCCTCTAATACTAACTGCGACTGGTCTCGCCGCACACCGGTCGGCGCGCCTGTTCGATTTCGACCTTCCCAAGGGGAGCATCGTCGGCGTGGCCGGGCTTGATGGGCAGGGGCAGGACGCTTTTATCCGCGCCTTGGCCGGCATCATCCAGCCGTTCGGTGGCGAGGTGAAGGTCCGCTCGGTGGATACGGACAAGATGGTCCCGCTGCGATCGCTCGACGATGCTGCAAACCTCGGTGTTTCCTACGTCTCCGGGGACCGCAAGCGCGAGGGTATTTTCCCGCAACAAAGCATCTTCGAAAACCTCGCCATCGGTGTCTACAGGAAGAAGCTCGGCCCCCTGGGTGTGATCCGCAAGCCCACGCTGAAACCGATGTTCAAGCGCGAAGTGGATCGTCTGCGCATCAAGATCGGCAGCCCGTCGAACAGGATCACCTCACTGTCGGGTGGCAACCAACAGAAGGTGCTCATCGGGCGCGCCTTCGCAAACGATCCCCAAGTCATCCTCCTGAATGACCCCGCCCGCGGCGTCGATCTCGGCACCAAGCGCGACCTCTACCGCGAACTCCGCCTGTTTGCTGAAAAAGGCGGCAGTGTCATCTACCTGTCGACTGAGATCGAGGAGTTCATCGGGTTTGCCGATCGCGTCGACGTGTTCTTCGGGGGAACGTTGTTTCGATCCCTGACCGGCGAGGAAATCGCCGAGGCACCAATCCTCGCCGCTATGTTCGGGAAAGCCCGGGACGCTTCCGTTGATTTCGATCTGGAAAGGACCGCATGATGTCTGCAACCGCTTTCCGTCAAGTCACGCAGGACCGCTCGCTGTACGTTCCGGCCGGGCTTTTCCTTGTCCTCCTTTGCGCCGTCGCCTTCCGTGGCCAAGGTCTGTTCACGAACAATGGTCTGGCCGGAGCCATTCTGGTTGCAACGCCGCTGATCCTCACCGCGCTCGCGATAACACCGATCGTCATGGCGGGCCGCGGAGCCGTGGACCTTTCCGTCGGACCGCTGATGGGCTTCGTCAACGTCACGCTCATTACGTGGCTGGTCGGCAACGGCATCACGCACCCTGTGGCCATCATTGCCTGGGCGGTGGGATTGGGAGCGGCGTTCCAGTTGGTGCAAGCGCTCGTGATCATCTACGTGCGCGTCGCGCCCATCATCGTCACGCTCTCCGGTTTCCTCGTTCTGTCGGGCGTCAACCTGATGGTCATGTCGCGTCCCGGCGGTGTCGCTCCAGACTGGATGCTAAGCTGGGGCGCGGGAACGAGCGTATTTTCGCCTGTCCTGTTGCTTCTGCTCGGCGCTTTCGCAATCTGGGGCGTCCTGAGGGGCACGATGTTTTACCGCAACCTGCGGATGACAGGCGCTGACGAGCGGATGGCCTATACCAGCGGTGTGCAGGTCGACGTCGTGCGCATCATCGCCCATATGGTCGGCGGCGTTTTTGCTGGGCTCGCCGCATTGAGCTACACCGCGCTGATCTCATCCGGCGACCCGACCCAGGGCAGCACCTACACGCTGCAAGCGGTCACGGCGCTGGTCCTTGGCGGCGCCAGTCTCTCCGGGGGGCGCGGCGGTGCGCTCGGCTCGACGCTCGGCGCGATCAACATGTTCCTCATCTCGTATCTTCTGTCCACTTTCAACTTCGGTACGGTTTCGGGCTTCGTTACGCAAATGGCCTTTGGCCTGATCCTCGTTGGATCACTTCTCGTGAACGTCTTCGTCATCAGCCGCCGCACTGTCGCGTGAGGGAGTAAGGAAATGATCTCCACTGTCTTGAACACAGAAATCGGCGCGGCCCGTGGCGCCAGCCCTTTGCGCAAGCACAAGAGTATTTCGATCGGCTTTTGTCTCCTTGCATGTCTGCTCATTCTTGGAGCGCTGCTCGTGCCGGGCTTCGTGTCGCCGCAGAACGCGCGATCGATCCTCCTGCTCGCCGCCTTCCTGGGGCTGGCGTCTGTCGGGCAGACGCTCTGCGCGCTCGTTGGAGCGCTGGATCTTTCCATCCCATACATCATCGGTGGCGCCAATATCCTGCTTCCAAGCCTCATGGTGGCGGGTCTTCCGGCGCCCGTCGCCATGATCGTCGTGCTCGTCCTTGGCACTTTGGTCGGGGCTTGCAACGGCGCCCTCAGCTTCCGGCTGCAGGGTCAGGCGCTGATCATGTCGCTCGGCCTGGGTTTCGCGGCCGTCGGGGCGGTCCAGATCTACACCTCGCTCGGATCGCAGTTCGGCGGTACCGTCTTTGCGCCCGTCCCCGGATGGCTTCGCAACCTTTCGGCGTTCAACGGCAAGTTCTTCGGTCTGCCGTTTCCACCGGTTATCGTCATATGGGCTTTCATCGCCGTCGCCCTGGGCTGGATAATGCACAACACCTGGTTTGGCCGGAGCCTCTATGCTGTTGGCGGGAGCCGCACGGCCGCCGCCCGCCTCGGAATCTCGGAATTCAAGATCTGGACAGTGATCCACAGCGTCAGCGGGGCGATGTCGGCACTCACCGGAATGCTGCTCCTCGGTTTCTCCGGCGGCGGTTTCGTCGGGGTCGGTGATCCCTATCTGTTCACCACCGTGGCGGCGGTCGTTATCGGCGGAACATCTCTTCTAGGTGGTGCCGGCGGGTATGGAGCGACGGTCCTCGGCGTCCTCGTGCTTACTGTCCTGACCTCGCTTCTCGTCGGCCTGGGGCTCAGTTTCCCGGCACAACAGGCCGTCGTAGGGCTGCTGATCGTCCCCATGGTCGCGATCTACGCCCGCTCACCACACATCCGTAATCAAATTTGAACGTTGCATCGAAAGGAATATCAATGGCTATCTCCACCGCTCTACTGGATCGCCTGAAAGACCCCTCCCTGGTACGCGAGGAAATGCTGGTAGGAGGCGACTGGCGAAAAGAGGGCGCGAGCGGCAAGACGATCCAGGTCCACAATCCCTCGACTGGGGACGTGATTGCGAGCCTGCCGAGCGCAGGACTCCAGGACGTCCGCGAAGCCATCGACGTCGCCAAACTCGCCCAGAAAAAGTGGGCCGCACGATCGGGCAAGGAACGTGCCGGCGTCATGCGGAAGTTCTTCGACCTCGTCACGGCCAACACCGAGGACCTCGCGATCATCCTGACGTCCGAGATGGGCAAGCCTCTGGCCGAGGCACGCGGCGAGATCGCCTACGGCGCTTCCTACATTGAATGGTTCGGGGAAGAAGCCAAGCGTGTTTACGGGGACACCATTCCGGGGCATCAGGCCGACAAGCGCCTAATAGTCATCAAACAGCCCGTCGGCGTGGTGGCGGCCATCGCGCCCTGGAACTTTCCTTCCGCCATGGTCTGCCGCAAGATCGCCCCGGCGCTGGCATCCGGCTGCGCCATCATCTTCAAGCCGGCCGCCGAAACCCCATTGTCGGCCCTTGCTCTTGCCATCCTCGCTGAGCGTGCGGGAATACCCGGCGGCCTGTTCAGCGTCCTGCCGACAGACAACGCCCGGATGTTCGGTGAAGAAGTCTGCTCGAACCCCGTCGTCAAGAAGCTGACCTTCACAGGGTCTACCGAGGTCGGGCGCATCCTGATGGCGCAGGGCGCACAAAAGATCATGAAGCTCAGCCTCGAACTCGGCGGCAACGCTCCCTTCATCGTCTTCGACGATGCCGACCTCGACGAGGCCGTGGAAGGAGCGATGCTGTCCAAGTTCCGCAATGCCGGCCAGACCTGCGTTTGCGCCAACCGTCTCTACGTCCAGAGCGGGGTTTACGACCGCTTCATTGAAAAACTGGCGGCGCGGGTTTCCGCGCTCAAGGTCCTTGACGGGTTCGAGGATGGAGCCACCATCGGTCCGCTGATCAACGAGGATGCAGTAGCGAAGCTCTACAGCCACATCGATGACGCTGTCGGTAAGGGTGCGAAGGTCGTTGTCGGCGGAGCAAGGGACGAGCGTGGTGGCACCTTCGTCCAGCCGACGCTTCTCTCGGAAGCCACAAAGGAAATGAAGGTCGCACGAGAGGAGACCTTTGCGCCGCTCGCCCCGGTCTTCAGGTTCGAAACGACAGACGAGGTCATTGAACTGGCCAACGACACCGAGTTCGGTCTCGCTGCCTACTTCTACGCCAACGACCTTCGAAATGTCTGGAAGGTTACGGAGGCCCTGGAGTACGGGATGGTCGGCGTCAACACCGGCCTGATCTCGACGGAGGTCGCACCGTTCGGCGGCGTCAAGCAGTCGGGGTTCGGCCGCGAGGGCTCAAAATACGGCATGGATGACTTCCTTTCGATGAAATACGTCTGCATGGGCGGCATACAGTCGTAGTCCAACGGTTGGTGGCGCGTCTTAAGGCTCGCCACCCGCAATTTGAGCTGGTCACGGAGGCCCGATGACACATTCTGCAGTAGGCGGGGAAACTCTTGGTCAAGACCGCGCCGACAGCCTTCAAAAAGAGGCGGTCGACCGCGAGCAGGACCCGGCCGATCACGCTGCCCAGGCGAACGTGGAGGGCAGAACGGCAATGGAACGTCGGAACGTGCGGAGAGAGGCAGGCGCTAGACTCACCTTTGTGCTGGGTCTGTGTGCTTAAGGCTCGCGTTGACGCAACGTCTGATGACCCATCTCGATAGTTTCGTAGGTATTTTTCGACGGGACGAGGACAGCGCGCCACCGGCCACTCGCTGGCAAGATCATCACCGGTTGTCTGGCATTTTCCTGGTGGCACCTTGACGCAAGGCGCACGTGTCGGGACGCTCGTGCCTGCCGGCCCCAGTGCTCTTATGACTCAAGGGCAGCATCAGTTGAACCTCACTTCACATTTGCAGATTCTGCAATGGCTTGCGGCCGTCAACTGCCGCAAGGCCCTGATGCGGCGGTCACAGATCGCCGAGAGATTGCGCGGTCGCAGACTAATATTTTGACCTGGAAGAGCCCACTATCGTTACCGCGACTTGGTCGCGTTGCAATGATGAAACGGTGTTGCGCCTCACACCTGCGTTCCAGAGTGTCCGGGCGAGACCGTGACGACCACGGCCCCGCCGGACGTTGCCTTGGGAGGCTGACTTCTGGACAATGTTCGTGACGAGAGCTTAGTGCTTCATGCGCAGGATTGGCTTGATGACCTTGCCGCTCTCGGAATCGGCCATTGCCTCGTTGATCTTGTTGAGATCGTAGAACTGGACGAGCTTGTCGAACGGGAACCGTCCCTGCTGCCAGTATTCGATGAGCTCGGGTATGAATTTGGAGGGAATGCTCTGGCCTTCGACCACACCGACGAGCGTACGGCCGAACAGAAAGTTGCCGATATCGACGATCCCTTCCGTTCCGAGCGCGGACGATCCGACCAGTCCACAGGTTCCTGGGGTGCCGAGGCAATCGACCGCTTGGCGAAACACCTTCGGCGAGCTCGTGCATTCGAGACTGAAGTCTGCGCCTTCGGGAATGATTTCCCTGATTGCCTTGACGCTATCCCCATTGCGGGCGTTTATGATGTGGGTTGCACCCAGTTCAATCGCCAGTTCGAGACGTTCATCGTTAAGGTCGATCACGATGATGGTCGAGCATCCGGCGATCTTCGCCGCCATTACGGCTGCCATGCCGACCGCACCCGCGCCGAACACTGCAATGGAAGATCCCGGTTGGGGCTTGAGGCAGTTGAGAACCGCTCCGGCGCCCGTTTGCAGCCCGCAGCCCAGCGGTCCCATGAGTTCGAGCGGAACATCTTTGGAAACCTTGACCGCATTGCGCTCGCTGGCGATGGCGTAGGTGGCGAAAGAAGACTGCTCGAAGAAGCACCCGCTGATCTGGGTACCGTGTGAATCATGTAGCGGGCAACTGCCATCCGGCCGGGTGCCACGGAAATTTCTGCCGAAAAAGTCTTCACAATAATAAGGCGTGCCTCCCTGGCACTTTTCGCATTTCCCGCAATATGCGTAGCTTAGAGCCACGTGGTCACCGGGCGAAAGCCCTTTTACATCGGCCCCGACCACTTCCACGACGCCGGAGCCTTCATGGCCGAGAACCACGGGCTGCGGTACGTCATATCCTTGGTCGCGAACAACCATGTCGGTGTGGCAGACACCGCTCGCCACGATCCGGACGAGGATTTCGTCGGGGCGAGGTTGATCGATCCCGATGCACTCCAGAACAAGAGGCTTTGCCTTTTCGCGCGAAATTGCAGCGTATGCTTCTTTCATAAAATGACTCCTTAAGTGCGCGCTCGGCCGGTGGGTGACACTTGTAGGCGTTAGCAGACAATCAGTCAATTATCTTCAGTGAACGAAAATGCTCGCTGAGGCCAATGCCAACGCGCTACACGGACATGTAAAGAAACAAAGCGATGTAATATCAATTGCTTCCTCGGGGTATGCGGCCGATCTAGATCTTGGCCCGAATTGTTGGCTGTCTTAAAACTGGAATTTGCTTGACAGATTGACTGAGTCTGACGTGACGTTCATCGAACGCTCCGGCTGACGGTAGTGCCCGTATTTCCTGCGCCTCGCAGCCTCATTTTCCGGGCAATGGTAGCGATAATGGCGCCAAACTTCCTTTTCATGAACCTCGCCGGCGAGGCGCGGTCTCCTCTGTTTCCTGTTGCGCGCTCGTGGGGTGAGGTGACGGACGGTTGCTTTGTCTTATTGCTATATCGAACCGAGCCGCAATAAAAGAATAACTAAATCAGCGTGATAACACAGACGACACGTCGAAAATCCGAAATTCAAGATACTTTATTGACAGATTGTCTGCTTATTCATAATGATGCGATCTGCCGTTTGGGGAGAATTCGGCGATG
The DNA here is from genome assembly GCF_030182525.1 of Rhizobium pantanalense. NCBI lineage: Bacteria > Pseudomonadati > Pseudomonadota > Alphaproteobacteria > Hyphomicrobiales > Rhizobiaceae > Rhizobium > Rhizobium pantanalense. The sequence continues at coordinate 129,957 of NZ_JAQJCH010000011.1, read as the reverse complement.
GCTGGAAGATAACGGCGCTCCAGGTCGCAGACAAAATGGCCGCGTTGGGTGGCAAGAGGAGGAGAATTCTGATGAAAAGACGTACATTCCTGCAGACGGGCAGTGCCTTGATTGCAGCGGGCGCGTTCGGAATACCGGGCATCCTGCGGGCAGACGATACTATCGCCCTGCTGCCCGACACTTGGCCGTCCGAAGGGGAAAACCCCGTCGTCGAAGCTGGTAAGTTCGCCAAGGCAGGTCCCTGGAAGATCGGTCACAGCCACTATGGCCTGGCCGGTTCAACGCACACCTATCAGACCGCGTTCGAAGCCGAATACGAGATTAGCAGGAACAAGGCCCGTGTCGCAGACTATCAATTCCGAAGCGCCGACCTCAACGCCTCAAAACAGGTCGCCGACATCGAAGATCTGATCGCACAAAAAGTCGATGCAATCATCATTGCGCCGCTTACAACAGGCTCGGCCGTGGAAGGCATCAGGAAGGCAAAGGCCGCCGGCATTCCGACGGTCGTCTATCTCGGTCGCGTCGACACCGAGGATTTCACGGTGCAGGTCCAGGGCGACGACTTCTACTTCGGTCGGGTGATGGCTCAGTTCCTGGTCGACAAACTAGGCAACAAGGGAAAAGTGTGGGTGCTGCGCGGCGTCGCCGGGCATCCGATCGATGCTGATCGTTACGCCGGGGCGATGGAAGTCTTCAGCAAGTCCGGTCTCCAAATCACCTCAACCCAGCACGGCAGCTGGTCCTACGAGGACTCAAAGAAGATCGCCGAAAGCCTCTATCTCTCTGATCCCGATGTCGCCGGGGTTTGGACTGACGGCGCAAATATGTCGCTCGGGGTCCTGGACGCGCTGCAGGAAGCCGGGGCTTCCACCATTCCACCGATCACGGGAGAAGCCCTGAACGGATGGATGCGTCGTTGGAATGATGAAAAGCTCTCTTCGATCGGGCCCATTTGCCCTCCGGCTCTTTCGACGGCAGCCCTGCGTGCGTCCTTCGCGCTTCTCGAAGGCAAGCCGATCCAGCGCAACTGGACCAACCGGCCCAAGCCGATCGTCGACGAAAATCTTGCACAGTTTTACCGCTCCGATCTCACGGACGCTTACTGGGCCCCGACAGAAATGCCGAATGAGAAGCTCCTCGAGTACTTCAAGGCCTGACGCATTGAGGGCGCGGACAAGCGCGCCCTCTTCACCCTCGCAGATGGAAGTGTTCATGAGTATGCTTGTCGAGATGGTCAGCATCAACAAGTCCTTTGGTGCGACCAAAGTCCTGTCGAATGTTCAATTTTCGCTTGAACGCGGCTCCGTCCACGCGTTGATGGGCGAGAACGGGGCGGGAAAATCCACGCTGATGCGAATTCTGGCCGGCGTCTATCAACAGACCGCTGGACGCATCCGTCTGCGAGGAGAAGAGGTGACCTTCCGGTCCCCCAAGGAAGCGCGTCTCGCCGGGGTGTCGACAGTGTTTCAGGAGTTCACCCTGATCCCCAATCTCACGGTCGCCGAAAACATGTTTCTTGGACACGAACCGCGGCGTGCCGATGGGTCGATAGACACCGCCGAGGTCGTCGAGCGATCCCGCAAGCTGCTTGCCGACGTTTTCCCTCAACTGGACGCGACGGCGATTGTGGAAACGCTGACGGTTGCCCAGCAGCAGGCAGTGGAAATCGCCAAAGGCCTGACATCCAATGCCGATGTCTTCATTTTCGATGAACCGACCGCGGCACTAAACTCAACGGACGTCGCTCATCTCTTCAAGGTCATCCGCGATCTGAAGGCGCAAAACAAGGCTGTCGTCTACATCTCGCATCGGATGAACGAGGTGTTCGAACTGTGCGACACCATCACCGTCATGAAGGACGGGGCTTGGGTAAAGACAGCCAGGGCAGAAGACTTTAATCTCCAAACGCTCGTGGCAACCATGGTTGGACGCGAACTTCAGAGTTTCTTTCCGCCGAGGGCACAGGCCATTGGATCGCCGATGCTCGTCGTGGCAGGGCTTCGTCTCAATGACCATGGCCCGCCAGTCGGTTTTTCCGTACGCACGGGCGAGATCATGGGGCTCGCCGGGCTGGAGGGCCAGGGGCAGCGTGAAATCATGCGTGCGGTCGTCGGGGTCGAACCCGCCGCAGCTGCGAGCGTCCAGCGTCGCCGCGACGACAGCATGATCGATGTGAACGTATCCTCAGGCTTTTCGAGTGCCATCTCAGCGGGCATTGGTTTCATTCCTGAAGACCGCAAGCAGGAAGGCCTGTTTCTTCGGCTTCCGATCTACGACAACATCGCACTTGGCAAGCAATTGAACCGGAACATGGCGAGCGTTGCATGGCGTTCCATCTCCAGGGTTCACGATGTCATAAAGTCGCTCCGTGTTGCGGCTGCCGACCCCGCCTCGCCCGTCGGCAAACTTTCGGGCGGAAACCAGCAAAAGGTGCTTCTGTGCCGCTGGCTGCTTTCGGGGGTCGATATCCTTGTCATCGAGGAGCCGACACGGGGCGTCGATGTCGGCGCGAAAGCGGAAATCTACAAGCTGCTTCGCGATTTTGCCGATCGTGGCGGTGCAGTGATCGTCTCGTCGCGCGAGCACGCCGAACTGATCGGGCTGTGTGACAACATCCTGGTCGTTCACGACAAAAAGATCGTCGGGCAGATGCCCGCGCTCGATGCCACAGAGGAAACCATCCTGGGAACCGCACTAGGTTCGAACTTCGCGCACGATCCGCGCGCCGCTGTTCATTGAGGAGGATACATGAATACCATCGCAAACTTCCTGAAGACTCCTTACCGGGCGGGTGCGATCCGGCTGTCGATCGGGACGCTATTCGTGCTGGTGGTCGCCTCGGTCATCCTGCTTCCAGAATTTCTGGCGCCGGAGAATCTGTCGAACCTGCTGGCCCAATCTACTGTTCTTGTCATTTCTGCGCTCGGCCAGACCTTTGTGATCCTGACGGGCGGCCTGGACGTTTCCGTTGGTTCGATCATCAGCGTGACGACCACGATCATGACACTCGACATGCCAGAGGTTGTCCGTGTCGTGCTTTGCATTGCGGTTGCGATCGCATTCGGACTGGCCAACGGATACGGCGTAGCCAGGCTTAACGTCCACCCGATCATCATGACCCTGGCAACCATGGGGATCGGCCAGGGACTGGCGCTTATCATTCTCCCGATCCCCGGCGGGAAGGTGCCTGATTGGCTGTCGGCGTCAGTCGCGGGTTCGGTCGGGCCCGTGCCGAACTCGCTGCTCTGGCTGATCGCCGCCACCGTCGTTGCTGCCTGGATGCTTTATCGCAGGCCGTTTGGCCTTTACCTGTTCGCTTCGGGGGGTAACGATTTCAATGCCCGCATGAATGGCGTCCCGGTCGAGCGCACAGTCATCAAAGCCTACATCCTGTCGGCGCTATTTGCTTGTGCTGCCGGGATGTTCCTCGCGGGCCGCCTTGCCTCAGGCGATCCCAAGGGGGGTGCCACCTTCGGAATTGAATCCGTTACCGCAGCAGCGCTCGGGGGTGTTCACCTAGCTGGCGGTATCGGTAGCATCCTCGGCACTGTCGCCGGCGCGGCTATCCTCGGCATCGTCAACAACGTGATGAACCTCGCCAACGTCTCGGCATTCCTCCAGTCGGTCGTGAAGGGCCTTCTGCTGCTGGCACTCGTCGTTTCGCAGCGTCGCAAAACGATCGGACTTTGAAAGAGATGGACCTCTCGATGACCACAGCAGATGCGAAAATTGAGACGCCATCCCGCACTCTCACCGCCAAGCGCACACTTTCCTGGGTGCTCGGCTTGCCCCCGGCATATTACGTGCTCGCAATCCTGATCGCTTTGGCCCCCGCGGTAAGTGCGACGCTGATCAATCCGAACTATTGGTTCGTGATCCTGAAACAGTCAGCGCCGCTCGGGATCGCGGTGCTGGCGCAATCTCTTGTCATGCGGGTGCGTTCGATTGATCTCTCGGTCAGTGGCGTGTTTGCTTTTTCGATCTATCTCGCCAGCTCCGGGCTCCTCAACAGTTACCCGTCCTTCGTCACGGTCCTGATGACGATCGTCATCGGCCTTGCCGTCGGTCTGATCAACGGCGCCCTCGTGGCCTATGTCCGCGCCTCCGCGGTCATCGCGACGCTGAGCGTATCGGCGATCCTCATCGGGATCGTCCAGTTCATGAGTTCCGGCCGTGCACCGGGTTCGACACCAAGCTGGCTTCGCGTCCTGACGAGCGGGAACATCTACGGCCTGTCTTACTCCGTTATCGTCTGGATCGGGATTTCCGTGGTCGTCGCACTAGCGTTCCGCTTCCTGATCCTCGGGCGCTACTTCCGCGCTGTCGGCGACAATCCGAGGGCGGCGGAGATAACAGGCATACCTCTGGCTCGAACGATTTTTGTCTCGCATACGCTGGCGGGCACGCTGACGGGCATCGCCGCCCTGGTTCAGGTGTCGGCGCTGGCCGTTGGAACGATCAAGCCCGGCTTCGACACCTTCATGAACGCTCTCGCCGCGACGATTCTCGGTGGGGTGACGTTCGGCGTCGACCGCGGCGGCGTCGCGGGGCCTTTCGTGGCGGTCGTCGCCTTCAGTTTCCTATTTGCGATGTTGACCGTGTTCGGCATCCAGGAGCCCGGCAAGCTTATCGTCCAGGGCGGGATCATCGCTCTTGCGGCGATCATTTACGGCGCACGGGTCGGTCGCGTCTAGCCCGCACAGGATGCCAGACAGGTCATTCCCGGTGTCAACGCGGGAGAATGCAGGAGAAAAGCATGGTGAAGATAACGGCGGCTGTGGCCGTAAAACCGAAAGCTCCGCTGGAGTTTCGTGAACTTGAGCTGGCGGATCCCGAAGGCAATGAAATTCTTGTGCGAACGGTCGCGACGGGCATCTGCCATACGGACCTGTTGCTCCGTGATGGGATTTTTGGGCCTCCCGCCCCGGTCATACCGGGACATGAAGGTGTTGGCATCGTCGAAGCCATCGGGGCGGACGTCCAGGGTTTAAGGGTGGGCGACCACGTTGCGCTCAGCCAGAGTTCATGTGGCTTCTGCGGCGATTGCCGGCGCTCTCACCCGATGAACTGCCAGAACTACACCCAGTACAATCTGACGGGGCTTCGTCCGAACGGCAAAAAGGCCTTGCTTTGTGATGAAGTCGGCATCGGCAGCAACTTTGTCGGCCAGTCATCCTTCGCGACCCACATCCTGGCGACTGAGAACAACGCCGCGCAGCTTCCCAAGGATTTCGACCTGACGAATGCGGCCCCGCTCGGTTGCGGCATGGCAACGGGGGCAGGTACCGTCATCAACGCCATGAAGCCGGAGATCGGACAAACCATTGCCGTGTTCGGCGCCGGAGCAGTGGGCATGGCTGCGGTGATGGCCGCCAAGGTCCGGCGGTGCAGCAAGATCATCATCATCGACCTGAACGAGCAGCGTTTGGCGATGGCCAAGACGTTGGGCGCGACCCATGCTATCAACGGCAGGGACCCAGACGTCGTGGAGCAGATCCACGCCTTGACGGGCGGCGGTGCCGATTTTGCGATCGATGCGGTGGGTATCATTCCCGTCATCCTGAATACGATCAAATGCACGCGGGCAGGGGGCCATGTCGTCCTCCTCGGGCTCGACGCGCTCGGCAAGGATATTCCAATCCCGCTGGACCTCATGGTCTTCAACCGGAAAATTCAGGGTGCCATTCTCGGAGACCAGATCCCCCAGCTCTTCATTCCCCAACTGGTCGAGCTGAACCAGGCCGGCCTATTCCCGTTCCAGAAGCTGATCACAAAGTATCCGTTCGAGAAAATCAACGAGGCCATCGCCGATGCCGAAGCTGGCCGCGTGATCAAGCCCGTCATCGTCTTCAATTAGGAGCTTCCCACATGCCATCGAGCAAGTCCGACGAACAGCATCTCATTGTTGAGTTTAAAACATCGACGCGTAACCGGGACCGTGTCAACACACTGCTCCAGGAGTTTGTCGGCCCTGCCCGCGAGGAAGAGGGCTGCCTCTACTACAATCTCTACCAGCGCTCCGACGAGCCGAATACGTTCTTCATTCTCGATGGTTGGGCAAACGAGGAGGCAGCCGCGCGTCACGGAGAATCTCCGAACGTCAAGCGTGTTCTCGAACCGTTGCTTCCGTTGCTGGTAAGCCCCCCTTCCATCATTGTGAGCAGTCGCATCAGCGACTGAGCTTGCGATTGTGCAACACCGAAAGACGCGCTTGATCCGAGGCGGGTTTTTTCCAAAGGCTCGCGGGAGGACGAAATGGAGCATCGAGTTGTCATCGTGGGAGGTGGTTTCGCCGGCCTCCAATTGGCCAAGGATCTCAAATGTCCAAACCTCTCGATCACGATCATCGACAGACGCAATCATCACCTGTTCCAGCCGCTGCTCTATCAGGTCGCCACGACCGTCCTGGCGACCTCCGAGATTGCCTGGCCCATTCGCGCAGTATTTCGTGGAAGGAAAGATGTCACGACGCTTCTTGGCGAGGTCGTGGGCGTCGATGTCGAGAAGCGGCTCGTCTCGCTCAAGGGCGGCCATGCCATTCCCTACGATACCCTTGTTCTCGCAACGGGGGCCCGTCACGCGTATTTCGGCCGGGATGAATGGGAGCCCTTCGCGCCCGGACTGAAGGCGTTGGAAGACGCCACCACGATCCGCCGTCGCCTTCTCCTGGCGTTCGAAAAAGCGGAGCTGGAAACCGATCCCCAAGCGCGGGCGGGCCTGCTGACCTTCTCGATAATCGGCGCCGGGCCGACAGGCGTCGAAATGGCCGGGATCATCGCCGAACTGGCTCGAAGGACGCTTGTCGAGGAATTCAGAAACATCGATACGACTTCGGCGCGCATTCTTCTTGTAGAGGCAGGGCCGCGTATTCTGCCTGTTTTTCATGAGGCGTTATCGCATTACGCCGAGCGATCCCTTGCGTCGATGGGCGTCGAGGTTCGCACGGGAAGGCCCGTGACCGACTGCACCGAGGAAGGCATATCGATTGGGGACGAGTTTGTCCCGAGCCGCACGGTCATATGGGCGGCGGGCGTGCAGGCATCCAAGGCCGCCGTGTGGGTGGGGGCGGAGACGGATCGAGCGGGGCGTGCTATCGTGCAGCCCGACCTTACGGTCTTCGAACACCCGGACATCTTCGTTGTCGGCGATACTGCTAGCGTTAAGACCGGCGAGGGAATGCTGGTTCCTGGTATCGCGCCCGCAGCAAAGCAGCAGGGAAAATACGTCGCCCAAGTGATCAAGGCCCGCCTCAAGCAGCGCTCAGCGCCGCCTCCTTTCAAGTACAGGCATCTTGGTAATCTTGCGACCATTGGACCAAGCTCCGCGGTGATCGATTTCGGCAGGCTGCGGCTCAAGGGCTCCATCGCCTGGTGGATCTGGGGCCTTGCTCACATCTACTTCTTGATCGGAACAAGGAGCCGCATGGCGGTTGCGCTGAGCTGGCTTTGGGCATTTGCCTCCGGCCACCACTCTGCGCGCCTTATTACCCAGAAGGAGACGCTGAAGGAGGAGGTCTAGCAGCATGGGCAAAGCGCTGAACCACATATTGAAGAAGGGTGGGCAATTATCTCGTTCATGGCACATATCAGTATCAAAACGAAAATGCTGCTTTTGGTCGTTCCCATTTGTGTGATCGGGATCGCCGGACTGACGTTTGATTCACTCAAGCACCGGGGCGCCTCCCAAAGCTACGTGAATTTCATCGCAGAGGATGGGGCCGATGCGATTCACATAGCGCGCGCCAACCAGCATTTTACGGCAGTGAGCTATAATGCCTACCAGACCTGTCCTACGACATCAAAGACCTCAACATCAAAAAATTTGCACTCTACTACGAAAACAACAAGACCAAGCTGCTCTTGGAACTACGTTTGGTCAAGCGACTGCTGCCGGAGCACAAGACTTCGATGGAGAGCTTCGTTGAGGCTGCAAACGATATTCTTCAGCTTTGAACCCGGCTTGTACAGCCGGCGGTCCAAGGCGACGGCTGCCCATCACTACCGCCCTGAAGCGCAACCCAGAGCCGATCGGCCGGTGGTCAGTTGAGTTCAAGCAGGGAATTTTGGCCTTCGTCTATGAGCATCAACTAAATTCCTAACGCCTCGATCGAGTACGAGATGGTAGTTCTAGAATGACAATATCGAACCTTTGTCCTCTCCAGATGGCATCCTTGCGATGGCTGGCACGAGGGAAGACGATTCCTATGATTGCCCAAATAGAGGGCAGGAGAGTGGACGATATCGAGCGCTGCTTGAACGATGCCTTGCTACTGCTCGAAGTGGAGACTCTCGACGATGCTTTTCGAAAAATCGAAATAGCTCGCTGTGACAGAACTTAAAGGGATTTTAGCATGCAATTGACACTATTTGGAATTGCCCGGGGGCGTTGAGTTCCATAATAGATATTATCTGATTTTTGTTACGAGATTGATTTAAAAGAATAAATCCGCATAGAGAACTGAACGTCCTGGCGAGTCCCTCTCGGTGGAACATCATATTCCGTGACGCATGGACGGGGCAATTGACTGGCGAGGCCAGCCCTCGCCGTGGTTTCGACGGGGCATCGTGAACTCAACGGTAAAGGGTCGAGCCCGTGACGCGGGGCTATTTTGTCAGCCATGCGCAAACGATTTGCGCCCATAGGTTCATCGCTGCTGCCCCCAGTTCGCGACATGGCTCGCGGTGAGGTGATGGGGGGATTGTGGAACATGTTAGCAATCGGGTCATGGATGGAGACGAAGCGCCGCAAGAGTCGTTGTGACCTGAAAGGCTACTTGATCCGCTGTTGCCGTCGGATTGGCTGGTGCGAATTCTCCGCTCGATTGTTCAAGCCCTTGTGATGCCGATGCGCGACAGCCGGCGTGATGTCTCGTTCGGTGTTGTAGGATTGAAGCTTGTCGTTGGCGAACGACCAAATTCTCTGCCCGGCGGATCGTAGGGTGCGACACAATGATCCCAAGAGCGGCCAGCATATCCTCGACCATCCGGAGACTGAAAAGGGAAACGGAACTAAAGCGACATCGCGTGGGCCGATAATTCAGCAGGAAAGCAGTGGCGACGATAAAGTGGCTCACGGTTTGTTATGCCCGATCATCGCGCAGCTAACCATGGTCAGTTAGCGTCACGAGGCTCCCCGTGGGCACCTTCAAACGCGCTTTCCTTCGCGTGTATCGGAGGCCACCAACGCAGGAGTTCGCTCTCCGTCTGAGGGCACGGGGAAAGTCTGCTTGTCAGATACGAAACATTGGCCATCGCCGCCTCCCTGGCTGCGTGATCTGCACAAAGGCCGCTTTTATCGATCTCGCGGCAATATTCGATCAGGGCTTCGATGGTCACCATGAGGAGGCCATGCCGCTCAGCGAATTCGCTGAGCTCGGGAAGACGCGCCATAGTGCCGTCGTCGTTGGCGATTTCGCAGATGACACCCGCTGGCTCGAGCCCGGCCAGCCGCGCGAAATCCACCGCGGCTTCCGTATGGCCGGGGCGGCCGAGGACACCGGACGGGTTTGCCCGCAGGGGGAATATGTGGCCCGGCCGGGACAGGTCCTCCGGCACCGTTGATGCGTCAGCGAGCGCCCTGATGGTCTTGGCGCGGTCTTCTGCGGAGATGCCGGTCGATACGCCTTGTATCAGGTCCACTGAGACAGTGAACGCTGTCTGCATGGAATCCGAGTTACGCTCCACCATGAGCGGGATATCCAGTTCGTCCAGCCGGTCCCCGGTCATCGGAACGCAGATCAGGCCGCGCGCATAACGCATCATGAAGGCAACATGATCGTTCGTCACCTTGTCCGCGGCAACCAGGATGTCGCCTTCGTTTTCCCGGTCTTCGTCGTCCACGACGATGATCATCTCTCCGGCGGCGATTGCTTTAACTGCGCTCTCGATGGGAGCAAACTTCATGGTCTTCTCCTTGAACTAAACATGGCCCAGAGTGCGAGCGAGTTGGCGGTCGACCCGCTCCCGGAGTTCCGCAGACGGTGCCGAATCTGGAAAGTCGCCGTCCATCGCATAGATGAAGTCACCGCGAACCTCGGCTTTGAAGAAGCCCATCAATGAGCGCAGGTGAGCCTCGACGTGCTGACCATGGGCTTCGGCTTTACCCGTTGCGAATATCAACACGGGTTTCCCCTGCAGGGCTGTCATTTCGAAGAGGTCGAAAAGATGCTTGAGAAGGCCGGTCATCGAGGACTTGAAGACCGGCGTGCCCACGATGAGGACATCTGAAGACTGGATTGCGTCAAGAACGTTCGCGAGTCCAACAGGAGCCTCCGAACGCCACAGGGTGGTTCCCAACACCGGGAGAACATCGACCAGGTCAAACAGATACCGTGTGTGACCGGGCGAGACGCTCGAGAGTGCGTATTCCCCGAGCGCCCGCGTCTTCGAGGGGCGCGAGACATTGCCAGTTATCGCGACAATCTTCAATTTGCCGGCCTTTCGATCAGATCTGGTTGCGGATATGCGGGGTACGAGCGTAGACGGCCACCATCGGCACGATCAGCAGACCCACGATCGCCTGTTGCGCGGCAAAACTCAGGCCCAGCCCAACCAGCAGGGACGTCATTACCGTCAATACGAGTACGCCGAGAACGGTTGCCCCGTATCCGCCTGCGCCTCCAAGCAACGAGGTGCCGCCGATCACAACGGCCGCAACGGTGGTGAAGAGATATGGATCTCCGACGCCAACGAATCCGCCGCCGGAAAACCCGAGCAGCAATACGCCCGTCAGTGCCGACATCGCTCCACTGATACCGTGAATGCTGGTCCAGACCTTGGTTTCGGAAATGCCAAGCCGTGCCGCTGCAGTCCTGCTGCCCCCCACCGCGTAGATGGAGCGGCCAAACCAGGTGTTGTACAGAGCCCAGATGGTCGCAAGCGTTATGAGCAGCCAAACCAGCACCACCGGCGGCAGGGAAAGCCCGAAGGTCTTCCCGTTGAACGCGGCGAAATTCCGGAGCCAGTTCGGTACGGGCGCGAAAACCGTGCCGCCGTAGTCGGAACCGATGGAGGTGTACAGCTGTACCGCACCGACAAATGCGAAGCCGACCCCCAGGGACATGATGAGAGCCTGGCCCTGCAGCCTGAAGCTCAAAAAGCCGTTCGCGACCCCGATTGCTGCTCCCAGGATAACGACCACTATTGCGGCCAGCCAGGCAGGCATGCCGGTGACCAACAGGCTTGGGAAGAGAATGTTCGCTCCCCCGATGACATAGGGAATGGAGAGATCAAGCGCGCCGACCATGGCACATAGCGTCTGTCCCAACGATGCAAGCCCCAGGAAAGCGGCAAGCAGCAATATCGAACGCGCGTTACGGGGGGAGATGAACCCCGGAACAAGGATCGTACCCAGCACGAGAAGTGCGGCAAGCAGACCAAAGCCAATCACGATGCTGCGCTGCAGTTTTACCGATCGTCCTGTTTGGCTCATCGTCTGTTCCGTTGCGAGTAAAGTCATTACAAGTCCTCCCTAGAAAGCCGGGCGCCGGGCCGTCATGAATACGTTGACGAGGAGCGATGCCACGAGGATCAGGCCGAAAGCCATTTGCGTCACGAACCCTGTCACGCTTCCGAAACTGAAGGCGGAAAGCAGGTACGAGATGAGGAACATGTTCAGCGCACCAAGCGTCGACCCCAAAGCCCCCCCTCTCCCGCCAGCCAGGTTTGCGCCACCGAGCACCAGGGCGGTAACTGCCTGGAGCGTGTAGCTGCTTCCCTGGGTAGGATCGCCCGAAGAGATCAATGCCGTATAGCTGAGCGCGGCAAGGCCAACGAAGACGCCGCCGAGGAGATGGGCGCAGATGCGTACGGTGTCGACTTTCACTCCGCTCGTGTAGGCCATCCGTTCGTCGGCGCCTGTCATGCGGAGGTGGGAGTAAAAGGTGGTCCGGCGCATAACGGCCCAAAGAGCGAACGCCGCCAGGACGATAATCAGCACCGGAGATAAGATCGTGGTTCCTGCTCCCCACGTCATCATCCAGTCCGGCGCGACGCCGCCGGGCCTTGACATGACCATGAGGTTCACGCCTGAAAGGACGAGGAAGCTGGAAAGCGTGACGATGATGGGGGCGACCCGGACATAGATGATGATGAGCGCCTGCAGCAACTGGTACAGCGCGCCGACTGCTACCACCCAGCAAACCACCGCGAGTGGCGACGTGTAACCACTTGCCGAGAGCCAGCCGATCAGGGTGACGTTCACGAAACCCATCAAGGGGCCAACGGAAAGATCAACCGAACCGCGTCCTGCCATCACGATCGGTGTCAGGGCGAGCGTTGTGAGGATCAAAGGTGCTGCGACGATGATTGCTCCGCCTATTCCGGTTGCGGTGAACAGCCGCGGCGACAGCAAGGCTGCAGCGACGAGCAACACTCCGAAAAGAACGAACGGTACGGTCAGCGACCTGTCGAGCGCAGGAAATCCAAAACGTTGCGACATCAGTGTGCCTTTCTCTCTTTGGAGAATTCCATGGTGTCGGCAACCGAGCGGCCGAACATTGCAGCGAGAATGGTTTCTTCGTTGATGTCGGGGCCGTCGAGGGAGCGATGGATGCTCCCTTTGTGAAAGACATCGACGCGATCGGCGAAACCAAGAAACTCCTCGATCTCGCTCGAAAGGTAGATTACCGAGCCGCCACCTTCGGCAAACAGCCGAAGCTCGCGATACAGGTCGCGTTTGGTGTTGAGGTCCACGCCCCGAGCAGGGTCGTTAAGAACGATCACTCTGGGATCATTGGCGAAGGCGCGGCCGATCAGGACCTTCTGCTGGTTACCACCGGAAAGGGACGTAATCCGGTTGTCCGGGTGGCCGATCTTGACGCGGAGCCGCTCGACCTCCCGGGCAAACGTCTGCTTCAGCTTTTTCCGCCTGATGACACCGAACGGCCCCAGGTTCTTCTGATAGATACCGATGGCGAGGTTCTCGAAAATGCTCTGCTGCGGGAAAATTCCTTCCCGCTTCCGGTCTCCGGATACGTACACAATGCCCTTGTTCGCGGCGTCGTCGAGCGTGCTGACTTTGACGAGACCGGTGCTTTCCCTGTTCAGGATCCGGACCTCCCCTCCGAAGGGCGAGATAATCCTTGCGACCAGTCGCACGAAGGCGTCCTGGCCCTGGCCGTCCAGTCCCGCGACGCCCACGATAGAACCCTGCGGAAGGACGAAGTCGAACGGTTGCGATGCCTCCTGGGCGCGCGCGCCATGGACGGAAAGAGCTTCCTTGCGATCACCCGGCAGGCCCGGTGCAGACGTTGAAGCAGCGGCGGAAATCTGGCGGTCTTGAGGGGTCATCATGCGCAGGAGATTGGCCTCGGTGATCTCGGATTTCTCAAGGACACCGACAGTGAAACCGTCTCTCAGTATTGTCGCCCGATCGGCGATCCGGACGAGCTCGGCGATGCGGTGCGTAACGATGATTACCGCGCACCCCTCGGACCGGAGTCGATCGATCTCTTCGTGGAGGCGGACGGTCGCGTCGAGATCGAGTGCCGCCGAGGACTCGTCTAGGATCAAGATCTTGGGGTTCCTCAGAACGGCCCGGGCGATAACGATCCATTGCTTGATGCTGAGCGGAAGATCACCGACGTTCTGCCGGAGATCGACAGGCTTTCCCACCAGGCGGTCGAGGAGGCTTTGCGCAGCGCTTTCACATTCCCTGGAGGCTTTCCGAAGCGAGAACAGGTCCTCGCTTCCTACGAAAAGGTTGTCGAGGACACTCGCTTCATCGGCGACAAGGACTTCCTGGAAGATCGTAGCGAGACCAACCCCTTTGGCATCGACTGGCGAGGTGATGGACTTGCCAAGGATCAGGACAGATCCTGCATCGGCAGCGATAACGCCGGACATGATCTTCGCCATGGTGCTCTTGCCGCTGCCATTCTCGCCAACGATCGCGTGCACCTCCCCTGCCTTGGCGGCAAAATCGCATTTCTTCAATGCCTTCGTTTCGCCAAACGATTTGGCAACGGCCGTCATGCTTACGGCGACGTCTTTCGTCATGCCCATCCTCCCTTTAGGCAGCAGCAGATCGCGCCAGGACATCCGATGCCCGGGCCTCTTGCCGATTGTGACTGCCGTCTTTGAACGCTCCGAGAACTCGCTCAGTGAACTACAGAATGACAGATTGTCTGATAATCTGTCAATAGTGCCGCCATGCCCATATCGGGATGTCGGGTTGATTTCGATGAAACCGGTTGGTCGCTCGACGCCCTCAAAGTTCCAAAAGCATGTTGTCACGCAACTGACGTCGGTCGGAGGTTCTCGAGCGGAGTTCCGCCCGATCTGAAGCGATGTGGCAGCCATCGCGATCAGGACAGGACCAAAGCACTATTGAGGGTGTCCGGTAATCCGAAGAGGCAACCGTTTTGATTGGGGCATACGGAACATCCCAACCTCCGCGCGTCGAACGCGGCAAGTGCCATTCGATCATCCAGCCTTCCCCGCTGGGGAAGCGGGCAGATCGAACTCATCGTCGATCGGCCCTTGGCGCGCGCAACCGTGGAGATCACGGGAACTCTTCGAAGTTTTCCTTCGCGGGGTCGTGAGCAAGCCACGGCCTGGCGTGGGACAGCCAGACGTTGGACATAGGAACCGAACCAGGATCAGTGTCAAAAGTGCCTGCCCGCAGCACCTTCATCTTAGGGTTGGCAGGCCGTTCGGCATAAACGTGCGAACCACACCGTGAGCAGAACCACCTCAGTTTTCCAGGGGTCGACTCAAAGCTGTGAAGGACGTCCTCGCCGGAAATCAGCTTGAAGTTCTCACTCTTCACCTTGGCGGCAGTGTTATGATCGGCCGCATGGGACTTTCTGCACGTCTGGCAGAAGCAGTTCCACATCGGGCCGTCCAGTTCCGACACTTCATACTGTACCGCTTTACATTGGCAAGATCCGAGGATCGGCATCTTCAAAATCCTTTCATCGCTTTATCGAGTTGTGGCTGTCGCGCGCTTGCAGAAAGCCACCGCTTCAAGTTCCGTGCGGCCTGCCGGATCCTGTCTTCATTCTCCACGAAAGCCAGCCGTACGTATTCGTCACCCATCTCACCGAAACCGATACCCGGCGAAATCGCGACCTGTGCCTTCTCGAGCACGAGTTTCGAAAACTCCAGCGAGCCAAGGTGTCGGAAATGCGGGGGTATCTTCGCCCATGCGAACATCGTCGCCGCAGGAGCTGGAACGTCGAAGCCGGCATCGGCAAAGGTCTTCACCAGTGTATCTCTGCGCGTCCTGTAGATGTCTCTTGCCCGCGCGGCGTCCTCCCCGTCCGAGTTTAGGGCATGAGCGGCGGCGACCTGTATCGGCGTAAATGCTCCGTAGTCCAGGTACGATTTCACGCGCGTCAACGCTCGGATGAGCCGTTCGTTACCCACCGCAAACCCAACGCGCCAACCGGGCATCGAGAATGTCTTCGACATCGAGGAGAATTCGACGGCCACGTCGATCGCGCCGGGGACTTCGAGAACAGACGGCGGCGGGGGACCGTCGAAGTAGATTTCAGCGTAGGCGATATCCGACAGAACGATGAGATCGTGCTTCTTCGCGAAGGCGATGACGTCCTTATAGAAATCGAGCGTCGCGACGCGAGCGGTGGGGTTTGACGGGTAGCTTATGATGAGCGCCAGAGGCTTCGGTACCGAATGCCGCACCGCCATTTCGAGAGCTTGGAAGAAGGTCTCATCCGGCTCGACCGGTACCGACCTTATCACGCCCCCTGCCATGAGAAATCCGAACGTATGAATCGGATAGGAAGGGTTCGGACAGAGAATGACATCCCCGGGGGCGGTTATGGCCTGTGCCATGTTCGCAAACCCCTCCTTGGACCCGAGCGTCGCAACAACCTGGGTATCCGGATCAAGCTTCACATTAAACCGGCGGGCGTAATACGCAGCCTTGGCGCGGCGAAGCCCGATAATGCCCTTGGAAGCCGAATAGCGGTGCGTGCGCGGATGCTGCACCGCTTCGCATAGCTTGTCCACAACCCAGCTTGGCGTGGGAAGATCGGGATTGCCCATTCCAAGATCGATGATGTCGACTCCGGCCGCGCGCGCGCTGGACTTGAGACGGTTCACCTGCTCGAAGACGTAAGGGGGCAAACGCTGTATCTTGTGGAATTCCAACTTCTGGTTCCTTATCGTGGGTCCTCCGCGCCGACGGATGAAGCCGGCGCGGAGGTCGCGGGACAACTTGGGAGGTCGTCGATTACTTCTTCGGCCGCCAGGCCAGCGGATCTTCCGGGCGCTCGAAGTACTGTGCTGCTACGTCCGCGGGCCACCATGCATCGCCCTTGGGCTCGATCCACGCCGTGGAGTTCGGATCGCAATCTTCCGGAATTGCTTCCTTCACATCGTCGATCGTGTAGGGAAGAGCCGGTCGCAGGATCGACTGGATCTTCGGCCCCTGGCCTTGGAGCGTCCTCATCATCACGTCCCACACCAGGCGGGCGTCAGCCCGCGGCGGCCAGAAATGGAAGCTCTGGCTGATGAAGTCGGGATTATTGCGCCAGTAGCACGCCGCCGACGCCTCGCCGCCGAGGACGATTGGCATCATGTCGCGCCCGGACTGCTGGACCGCGTTGACGACACCGTTTTCCGAGGCCGACTGGACGAGGATACCAGCGATTTCGGTAGGGTTGGTCGCGAGGAATTTCTGGACTTCGACCTGGGCGACCTGATCGGTCCACTTGCCGGCGACATCGCCCACGACGGTGATGTCCTTATACTCGTCGAACGCCTTCTTGGCACCGACATTGAAGCTGTCGGATGATGCGAAGCCCGGGATGCCCGAAACCGTCAGTACGTTGCCCTTGCCGCCGATTTCCTCGGCCAGCCATTTCGCGGCCGTATAACCGCCCTGGGTGTTGTTTTCGGTCGCATTGATCGCGTAGGGCGATGTCACGTAACCCGAGAACGAGAACACCGGAACGCCCTTGGAGTGCGCGTATTCGATGGTCTGGTTGATGGCCGTTACGTTCGAGCAGCAGATGATGATAGCATCGACGCCGTCGTCGACCATCTGGCGCATCTGCTGGATTTGCGTCGCGTCCTTCAGGTCGGACTGCGTGACGACAAGCTCAGATACCAGTCCAGCCTCCTTGTATTTCGGAAGCAGAACCTCGTTCAATTCAGTGAGGATCTGGGCACGCCACGTGTTGCCTGCATAAGTGGATGCGTAGCCGATTTTCCATGGCGGCGGCCGCTTCGCCACAAAATCCTTGAGCGGCGTACCACCGAGGGGAATTGCCGGGTCCACGAGCTCGTAAAGCTGCTTCTGGTCCGGTGGTAGCGAGTCTAAGCCGTCCGCGAATGCGGCGGTGGTCATCAGGCCTAGCCCGGTGAACACGCTCAATGCGGTGTAAACCTTCTTTAGCATGTGTAGGGTCTCCTCCCCTCTGTACATCCGCTACAGCAGTTGACGCCGTTGGCGTCGAGCCACGGAATTGGTTAAAAGTGTTTCGATTTCGGATTGGTGGCGGGCGACTTGCGCCGCCCGCGGAACGGTCAGTTCCTGAGGCCAGCCTGTTTCAGCAGAGGCATGACGCGGTCGTTGAAGAACGGCAGCTCTTCGT
The DNA here is from genome assembly GCF_030182525.1 of Rhizobium pantanalense. Taxonomy (NCBI): domain Bacteria; kingdom Pseudomonadati; phylum Pseudomonadota; class Alphaproteobacteria; order Hyphomicrobiales; family Rhizobiaceae; genus Rhizobium; species Rhizobium pantanalense. Next base: position 112,391 of record NZ_JAQJCH010000011.1, on the reverse strand, counting down.
TGTAGTCGACCATTGTGAGAAGCGCGCCGTCGACGCCCGTGTTGCTCAATGCGACGAGCTTGTCGGCGACCTGTTCCGGCGTTCCGACGATCGGGTAGCCGCCCCAGCCAGCGATGAAGCGCTCCTTGAACTTCTGGTACATCTCTGCCGAGTGGTTCTGTGACTGAACCTGAAGAACCTCGCAGATGTTTTCGCAGGCTTCCCAATCGCCCTTCTGGTTCACGTAGTAGTCGTAGTAATCCCGGGCTTCCTTTTCGGTCTCGCGAACGACGACCGGGCACGCGGTGAAGGTTCCGAGTTCGCGCTTGTATTCCTCGCGAGCCAGCTCCTTCACCTTCTTCACCCACGCTGCGCCCGATTCCATGTCCTGCATGAAGCCGAAGTTGAAGTCGCAGAACTTGGCCGTGAAGTGCAGGCCCTTGCCCGACGAACCGGCGCAGATGAGGACCGGGCGACCCGTCTCTTTGTTATAGGGCTTCGGCTCGCTGAACGCGTCTTTCACCTTGAGGAACTGGCCGTCAAAGGTGACGCCGTTCTTCGTCCACAGAGATTCGACGATTTCCATCCATTCCGTGGCATATTCGTAGCGGGTGTCGTGTTCCATCATCGGAACGCCGAACATCTCCATTTCCGGGGTAAACCAACCCGTCACCAGGTTCAGGCCGTATCGGCCCTTCGAAATGTTGTCGATCGTCGTCGCCATCTTCGTCGCGACGATCGGGTTCAGGGTCGGGATATGTGTCGTCGAGAAAAACTGCAGCTTCGTGGTCACGGCAGCCAGGGCCGCGGCCCACGTGAACGTGTCCATGTTCACGCCGTTGAAGTTCGTCGGCCCGCCGAAACCGCGCCACCGGGCGATCGGCACCATGCATTCCCAGCCGGCCGCTTCGAGCTTTTTGGCAATTTCGACATTGTGTTCGAAGGTCGGTTCGAACGTTGATTCCGCGGTGGTGATGGCGCAAGCGCTGGAACAATTCGTTCCGAATACGCCAAGCTTCAGCTTGTTGCCGTTAAACATCGGGTTTCCGGCGGCGCGGAAATCATCGCTGGTCGTCATATTGAAGTGTCCTCCACAGAGTTAGTCTGTTCCCGGCCCGAAAGCCGGGCACCGATTAGATACCCATGTCCTCGAAGACTTCCTGCGCGACGCGGAAGCTGTCGATCGCCGCGGGCACGCCGCAATAGATCGCGACCTGAAGGAAAACTTCGCGAAGCTCGTCCTTGCTGAGGCCGTTATTGATCGCGCCGCGAACATGCAGCTTCAACTCGTGGGGGCGGTTAAGGGCGGAAATCATGCCAAGATTGAGAAGGCTGCGCGAACGGCGGTCGAGGCCGGGCCTGTTCCAGATCTCGTTCCAGCAATACTCGGTGACAAGCTCCTGCATCGGCCAGTTGAACTCGGTCGCCTTGTTTACCGAAGCGTCCACATATGCACCGCCGAGAACCTCCCGACGGGTCTGCAGACCCTTTTCGAACCGTTCACTGACGGGACGCCCATTCACTTGCGATTTCATATCGGTGGCAATAGTCACGGATCAAACTCCTCATTATCGGCCGAAAGGCATTTGGTGGATGTCATAAGCCGAATGCTCGGCCAAACGTTTCAGGCGGCAGCATCGATCAGCGCTGCCGATCTAACCAATTTCCCGTCCTCGTAGAGGAGCGGGGCAATATTCTCGATAAACCGGGCCTCGATGACTTCCCCGAGAACGACGTCATGGGTGCCAACGGAGACTGCGGAGTTGAGGCTGCAAACGAATGCGGCCTGGGCGTCGCCGAGGACGGGAACTCCGCCAGCCCCGATCCACTCACCGTGAGCGAACCTCTCCTCTCCCTTCAGTTTTCCACTGAACAGCGGAACCAAAGGCGCATGGCTAAGATGCAGCATGTTCACTGCGAATTTCCCCGCCAGCTTGAGCGGGCCGCTGATCGAAGCCGATTGGTTGATGCAAACCAGGAGGGTCGGAGGGTCAGCCGTCACTGACTGGACGGCGGTTGCAGCCATGCCGTAACGGGCACCTTCCCATTCCGTCGTGATCAGGCAAATTGTTGATGTGAACCGGCGTAAAGCAGTCTTGAACGCCGCTTGCGCTGCTATTTCAGCACCAGCCATCGTTACCTCCCCCAAGTCATTCCTGACCTAAGATAAGCAGATTGGCAGACAATCTGTCAACACGTTTTGTTAGTCATTGACAGATTGTCTGCGAAAATGTTTTCTTGGGCAGTGAAAGAGGAGACGATTATGGATCTGGAATCGAAAGTCTGTGTGGTGACCGGGGCTGGCAGCGGGATCGGGCGCGCAACAGCTGAACTGTTTGCGCGCCAGGGCGCTAAGGTTGGCGTCGTCGACGTCAACATCGATGCAGCACGAGACGTCGCCCGAGAAATTGGGACGGATGCGATCGCGTTAAAAGCCGATGTGTCTTCCTCCGCCGAAGTCGAGGCGTTGGTCAGGTCAGTTAAGGAAAAATGGGGGCGTATTGACGTTCTCGTCAACAACGCGGGGTTCGGAATGACGGGAAACGTCACCACCATCGCCGAATCCGACTGGGACCGGATCATGGCGGTGAACGTGAAGGGGATCTTCCTCTGCTCGAAATACGTGGTTCCGATTATGGCGGAACAGGGCAACGGATCGATTATTAACACGACCTCATACACCGCCGTGTCAGCCATCGCCAACCGCACGGCCTACGTGGCGTCGAAAGGCGCGATCTCGGCACTCACGAGAGCCATGGCACTGGACCACGCAAAAGACGGGATCCGCGTCAACGCTGTCGCCCCCGGGACGATCGACTCGCCCTATTTCACCAAGATTTTTGCGGAAGCGGCGGACCCACAAGCCTTGCGGGAAGACTTCAACGCCCGTGCAGCCTTGCACCGGATGGGCAACCCGGAAGAGATCGCCGAGGCGATGCTCTTTCTCGCTTCGGACCGCTCGCGGTTTGCGACCGGAAGCATTCTCACAGTCGACGGAGGATCGTCGATCGGTAACCACTTGGTGCGCTGAAGCACATAGGTGCTAGCAGGTGCCTCCTTCTTGACCACGGGAGGCATTTTTACTGTGGTACTACGTGTCGGAAACACAGAGACCCGCAGTGGGAAAAGATAGAGATCACGCGCAAAGCTGCGTGATCAAGACCCTGCGATGAGACGTCGCTACGGCGCTTTATAGTCGCATCGCCGCGCCTGATCCTTCCCCCAGATATCGCGGGAATTTTCCCAATCCACACCGGAACTTCTCGGGAGCGCGTGAGGGATGCCGCCTGCGATGCCGGCCGTGTCATCGCCGGGACGCCAATTGCAAAGCCTCGGTATGCGCCCGCCCGCTTTCGCATGCGATCGCCCGGCGGCTGCACCGGGCGACGAGAGTCAATCCAACCGCTCAGCGAGCGGCGTGCCGTACGAAATCGAGCCCTTTGACAAGATAGCTCCGGAAGAAGTTCGGGTGTTCGCACATTGGAAAGTGACCTAGTCCGCCCATAACGAGGTGGAGGCATCCTGGAATAAGTTCGGCGAGCTTGGCACCGTCGGCCGGCGTGGCTGAGTAGTCATAGTCGCCCGAGAGCAGCGCCACCGGGGTGCGTGATGGGTCAATACGGGGAGCTGTCACTGCTCCGTCGAACTCGTCGCTGTAGAAGGAAAGATCGCCTGGGTAAACTCCGGGTGCTCCCTGCGAATAGATCCAGCTTGACCTCCTGCGCTCCCCTGCGGGGCTCAGTGGGCTCATGATCCCTCTGACATATGCCGAGTTATGAAGTGAGCCGTGTACGTTTACGTTGTGCTGGTATGGGTTCCGTCGTCCCTTGGAGCGGAAAGGTGGCTCGATCGCTACGATCCCGAGGATATGCTCCGGCCGTTCCGCCGCGAGAACCAGCGACATTGCCGCGCCCATGGACCCACCCGCGACAATCGCCTTTTCGCGAACCACCTGTTCGAGAATGGCCGTGCACCATTTCAGGTAGAGCGATGCCGTGAGCTTGTAGGGTGCTCCGTCCCACGTCAGCGGCGGCATGGACCGACCGTGGAATGGTAGGTCAACCGCGATCAGCCTGTAGCTTTTCGCAAGCTCGGTGTCCGCCAGCTGAGGCATGAATTGGCGGCTATCTGCTCCGGCGGTGTGAAGAAACAGGACCGGCACCCCCTCACCTGCTTCTTCGTAATATATTTCATGGGGGACGTCATCGATATTGACGACGGCATACTGCCCCCGAATTTGACGCAGGTCGCGTTGCGCACGCTCCGCTGTCATCTCGGGGGACGTGACGACGAGCTCGAACACCCGTTCGAGAGCCGGGCGTGCTTTCGCGAGGTCGAGCGGTGAGCCGGCGATCTCGAAGAGAGGATTTGCAAGCTGCAACGCCGTGAAGGAGTGAAAGGTCGCCGGCGGCGGCGTCATCAGAACCTGATCCCAGGCGTCCGTGGTGGCCCTCACTGTCACCTGGGGGGCACTGCTTTCCCCCGAGATCTCCGCGCCGCCTTCAGCGAAATCGAGGGCGATCACCTGATCGCCGACGTAGAAGGCGATCTTTATCGTCAGGTCCGGAGTGAGCCGGGGCAATTCCTGATCCCCAAGAGCCTCCGACATGCGGGACCGCAATTCATTAAAAATGCCCAAAGCAACCTCCCTGTTCGAGCGAGCGCCAGGCCGCACGCGTCGGCAGCGCCATGACTTCGAATAAGCAGATTATCAGACAATCTGTCAATACCGGCTAATGCCGCTTCTTCAATCGCCGTGGTTTTCAGAGGTTTTACGCAGGTAGTCCAACGCGACCTTAGCCGCCATATCGATGTGGTACTTGCAGGCTGCGGCGGCTTTCGGTCCGTTTCGGTCGGTAATGGCCGCAGCGATCTCCTTTATCTCTTCCACACTGTGGTTCAAGCGCCCCGGCTGCGTCATCGACGTCATGCGCAGCAGCGTCACCCGATTGTGGAGCGATGTCAGCATTTGCTTGACGAAGACGTTTCCGCTCCCTTGCATCAGGCAGTCGTAAAACGCGGTTTTCGCCTTGATGAGCCTGCTACCGGCGCCGTTTGCCGCGGCTTCCGCAAACTCAGCAACCGCCTCATTGAGTGTGTGGATATCCTGGGCGGTTCCGTTTTCAGCGAATTCCTTTCCAGCATAGCTCTCGAGCAAAGCCCTGACGCTGTAAAGCTGAGCGGCTTCTTCGTAAGTGATAGTGCTGACGACGGGGCCGCGGTGCGGATAGCTGGTAATGAGGCCCTCGGCCTCGAGTTGTCGAAGCGCCTCGCGGATTGATGTTCGTCCGACACCGATCGACTCGCAGAGTTCTCGCTCAACGAGGCGCTGACCCGGCTTGAAACGGCCGCTGGATATCGCCTGCCGCAGTTTATCCTCTACCTGAGTGCGCAAAGTGGCACTCTGCCGTGCAATCTGTAAATCCATATCACCCATAGGATCCAAAAGTCCGTTTTACCAAGGCCGGAACCGGCCGCGCAAGTCATGGTACTATATGGTGGGTTATCCCGATGAGACAACCCGATTGTCTGACGAAAACGAAGAACACCCACGCCTGGCCTCTTACCGGACATTCCATGCGTCCCCATTACCGTAGAACCTTTGCAAATGCGAGATCCGGTGACAGCGATGGGAAACTCGTCAGGACTGCGGGATCGTGGCCTGGAACGAGTACTCCGGACGGTCCTGAAAGCTCACGGAGAGTTCGGTATCCCTCCAGTACGTCGGCGTAATCGGCGAAAAGCGGAAAGACGTCGTCATGCGCTAGATAGCGTTGAAAATGGAGTGCGTCCGATGCGATAACGACGACGTCATTGCCATCGTCCAGCCTCACGACCTGAAGGCCCCTAGAATGACCGCCGACGAGATGGATAGTGAGCCCCTCCATAATCTCGCCGTTCCCGTCGTGGAAGCACACCCTGCCGGAAAACGTCAGGCGGACCGCATCGACTACGGCGTCCACCGCAAAGGGACGCCGAAGACGATCATGGCACATGCATCGTCCTGTACCGTAGGCCATCTCCCGATCCTGCAAGTGGAACAGGGCTTCGGGGAAGTCCGCAAGGTTTCCCGCGTGATCATAGTGAAGATGCGTGATGACGACGTCGGTAATGGACGATGCGGAAATCCCGAGCTGGCGAAGCGCCTCGACCGGATGGATCAACATGGTCCTCCCGCGCCTTTCAGCCTCCTGCGGGCTAAACCCGGTGTCAACCAGGATCAGACGTTCACCATGGCGGATCAACCAAACGAAATACTCGATCCTGCCCGGGGCGTCGTGGGGATCTCCTGCTTCCAGGCCGAGTTCGCCAACGGGCCGAACCGCAGTGCCGTAATGTATCGCCAGGACTTTCCAGTCGGTCAAATTCTCGCTCCTTCCGCAGGCTTAAGGAACCAGCAGATGCCGGATCACCTCGCCACGGTCTAACCGGTCGAAGGCCTCGTTGATTTCCTCAAGCGGGCCAGTGCTGGACAACAGTCTCTCCACGGGCAACCTACCCTTGAGGAACAGGTCGATATAGCGGGGAACATCGCGCGAAGGTACGCAGGACCCCATGTAGCTGCCTTTGATGACGCGTTCTTCCCCGACAAGAGGAAGCGGCGAGATCTCGAATTTGGTGTTCACGTTCGCCAGACCCGCTGTGGCCGTCGTGCCGCCGCGCCGCGTAATGCCATACGCGGTTTCGAACGCTTTGCTCGACCCTGCCATCTCGATGGCGTAGTCCACTCCCCCGCGGGTCGCTTCCTTGACCTCGCCGATGACATCCGGCGTGGTTGCCAGGAAGGTACGCGTCGCGCCCAGCGCCTTAGCCAACTCAAGCTTCTCCGGCATCAAATCGATGGCGACGATCTCGCTTGCCCCGCTAGCCACCGCTCCGAGGACGGCCGACAACCCCACGCCTCCCAGGCCGATGACGGCGACCGACTGCCCCGGCTTCACGCCACATGTATTTACGACGGCACCGACGCCTGTCATCACGGCGCATCCGAACAAGGCCGCCATGGTGACGTCCACGTCTTTGGTGATCTTGACGACCGAGTGCGCCGACACGACCGCGTATTCCGAAAACGCCGATACGCCGCTGTGATGGTTGATATCGTAGCCCCGAAGACGGATATGCTTGCTACCGTTCAACAATGTCCCGGCGGCGTTTGCGCGATAGCCCGGCTCACAGAGGCTTGCGCGTCCTCCCGCGCAGTAATCGCAGTGTCCGCAGATGGGCAGGAACGACATCACGACGTGATCGCCAACCTTCACTGTATCCACACCGGGTCCGATTTCTTCGACAATGCCGGACGCTTCATGCCCCAACGCGACAGGCAATGGACGGGGGCGGTCGCCATTTATCGCCGACAGGTCGGAGTGGCACACACCAGCGGCCTTGATTTTGACCAGGACCTCAAGATTGCCCGGAGGCGCCAGGTCGACGGTCTCGACACTGAGAGGCCGCGAACTTGCATACGGCTTGGGAAGCCCTGACTCTCGGAGAATGACTGATTTCATCTGCATTGTCGCGTATTCCTATCTCGAGAGCATCTGCATGGCGGCGGGTACGTAGCGGAAGCCTTCCCCCTCCCGGGCGACGTTGCCGAGCCCGGGCCACGCAAAGTGATAGGACATCACTGGTATGCGGTCTGTCGCGAGCATATCCAGCACCCGTGTGCGCGACCGCGCCGAGAGCTTGGGATCGGTATCGTACTTGAACTCCATCCACGGGCGTTCCATCAGCAGGATATGATGATGGGTCAGATCGCCGAGGAAGCAGAGCCGATCGTTGCCCGACTGCATGAGGAAGCAGAAGTGGCCCAAGGTGTGGCCTGGAGCGTGCACTGCCTGCACGCCCGGCAGAAACTCCTGACCGTCCACGAAATGCGTTATCCGATCACGGTGTGGAAGAAGGTTCCTCCGGGCATTTTCCACCTGGGCCTTGAAACCGTCATCAAGCTTGCCTCCGTCGGTCCAGTCATCGAAGTCGCTTTCGCTTATGAAGATCTCCGCGTTGGGAAAATTAAGCTTGCCGTCCTGATCGCAAAGTCCGCCGGTGTGGTCGATGTGTGCGTGGGACAACACCACGGCATCGACTTCCAAAGTGTCGATCCCTGCCTCCTGCATGCTCTTCAGCAGGCGACCGGTCGTCGGCCCGAAAATCTTCGACGTCCCCATCCCGGTGTCGAACAGGATGGTCTTTCCGTTGATTTTGACCAGCGGGATGTTCTGCTCGAGGGTCACCGACGAACTGGACAGGAAGTTCCTGTCGAGCATTTCCGTCACCGTGGCTGCGTCGACCCCGAGGAAATTCTCCCGTGGGTCGCCCAATTCCAACGGTCCGTCCGAAAGTACCGTTATTTCGCCGCTTCCGAACTTGAACGGATAGAAATAGGGCAACTTAGTCTGATGCGCTTGGTCATTGAGCACGCCGCTTATCCTCCCAGATTGGCTGCACCATTTGACAGATTGTATGAAAATCTGTCAACACAATAGTGGTGATTGTCTACGAAGTCAGGAAACGATCGAAAGCACGTGACCCCTTGGCCTGCCGATGTTGAACTGTTCGATCTGCTGCATCAGCCGCTGGGTCTCTTTTGTGAGTTCCTGGGTGGCGGCGTGGGCTTGCTCGGCGATGGCAGCGTTTCGCTGGGTGCTGTCATCGATCTCGCCAACGGCCTGGTTCACTTCGATAAGCGAAGCCGCCTGGTCCCTGCTCGCCGCAGCGATAAGCTCAACCCTTTCGGAAATTCCGGCAACATTCGACGATATCGCAATCAGCACCTTGCCCGCCTCGTTCACCAATCGCGATCCCGAGGCGACTTCCTCGCTTGATCTTGCTATGAGTTCCTTGATTTCCTGGGCGGCTAGAGCCGACCGCTGGGCAAGTTCCCTGACTTCCTGGGCCACGACAGCGAAGCCCTGCCCCGCTTCTCCAGCTCTCGCGGCCTCGACACCGGCATTGAGTGCCAGGAGATTGGTCTGGAAGGCAATCTCGTCGATGACGCCGATGATTTGCGAAATGCGCCCGGAAGCCGCTTCTATTCGTCCCATAGCGTCAACCGCGTTCGTGACCACTGAAGCAGACGCATCCGCGGCCTGCTTGGTTTCTTTTACCAGCTGGGCTGCGGCTTGTGCCTGCTCTGTCGAGGAACGCACCGTCGCGGTGAGTTGATGAACAGCGGCCGCGGTCTCCTCCAACGACGCGGCTTGACGCTCGCTGCGGCGGGAGAGATCATCGGCGCCACTGCTGAGGTTGTCTGCATTTTGCCGAATGAGCACGATGTTGCCGCGAAGTTCCGACATCGTCGCCTGCAAACGCAGCAACGAATTGTTGAAGTCCCGTCGCAATTGTTCCAGCCGCCCGGAGAACGGTTGATCGATCGTGCTCGAAACATCACCGTTGGATAACCTCTCCAGCCCAGCGGCAAGACTGTCGACGGCGTCGCCGATCTGTTTGTCGATCTCGGCTTTCTCCGCCTCGTTGTGCCGACGTTCAGCTTCGGAAGCCGATCGTTGACGATCCGCGTCGTTCTCGATCTCGATCTTCCTCGCGGCATTCTCCCTGAAGACACAGAGCGCCCGGGCCATTTCTCCGAGCTCATCAGCGCGCTCAGAACCGCCGATCTCAATGTCAAGGTCCCCTTCCGCCAAACGCCGCATGTCGTCGGTCAACTGGACAACAGGTTTTTTGAAAGTCGCAATCATCCCGAAGCCAGCGAGAAGTGCGACGAGGACGCCGGCAAATGTCGTGATGAGGCCAATGCCATTCGCGTAAGCCGTCTCTTCAATGGCTCTTGCGCGCTGGGCGTCGGCAAACGTCGTGAGGTGGCCCCATATGGTGTTCAACTGGTCTGTCGTTTGCCTATATTGCGCACGCCTCACTTCCGAGATCTCGACGAGCTTCGCACTGTCTTGCGTCATACCCTCTACCGCCGGCGGCACCGTATTCTGGACTGCCTTGAAAAGGTCGAGGTCGGAAGCGGCACTCCAGATGTCCAATATCTCCTTCTTCGTTCTGTCAAAGTTCTGGACGAGCTGCGCACGGTTTTGTTCGGTAGGGTCGGCTATGAAGCGCGCTAGGTTTATCCTGATGAGATAGCTGGAGTCTGAAAGTCTTCGGCTGCCGTCCAAGGCGCTGCTGATCTTCGCCAAATGTTGGTCGAGACCTGCGAACTCGACGATTGCTTTCTTTGTTTGCTGGTTCGCTACCGCGTTAATCGCGACGGAGATTTCCTTGAACGCGGACATTGCGGTGTCGAGGCCTACGGTGTTGTCCGATGAAGCGCCCTGCGACAGAAGTTGTGTTACGCTTTTCACCGCGCCATCGACCGAGCTCGACAGTTTTGTGGCGTCCGATGGCAAGGAAGCCCGCAGATTTCGGGCGCTCCGACGCAACTCGCCCACTTTGCCGCCCAAATATTTGAGTTTCAGCTCGGTCGTTCCGGCGGATTGGTAGCCCGCGGCAAGATCAAGGAAGAAGGTTGCATAGCCTGTCACCCTGTCGGCATCGCGCAACATCGATTTGGCGGCGCCCTCGGACTGCTCGCCGGACTTCCTTAACTCGTCTGCTAGCCTGAGCATTTCATTCTGCGACCAAACCAGCGATTCAGAATGATTGGCGATCGAGCTTATCAGTTTCTCTTCGCTTTCATGGATGCTCCAGAGAGAACCAAAATTGTTCACCACGTCCAGCATAATCGCGTTTGCCGACTGGAGGCCTTCGCTTTCCGCCGTAGCTCCGGCATTCGTCACCAAAGCCTGCAGATGCGATTGCTGCGCGAGCAGGTCAGCCTTCACGCGATCGCGCCTTTCTTCCGACGCCTCGTCGAGAAACTCTCTCATCGAGGCGGAGACGTCACGGAAACCCGAGAGCACCTGCATCACCTGGCTTGAGGTTTCCAGGCGGCTTTGTAGGAGACCCGCGGCGTAGTGCCCCAAAAACCCCACCGCGCAAATACTGATTATGAAAGGCAGTACGAAAATGATTACTTTTGTCTGTAGCCGGAAACGGGACAACAGCCTGTCCATTGTGGTCCATCCTTGTCCATAGGCGGTGAAGAAGCTTCATCAATCGGGATCCGCCTCCGATGGAAGCATCGAATCATCAATGACGACACGAGGCTGCGCGACTGAGGATTGTCTGTCAACAGATTGTCTGATAAAGCATGTTTAGGTTATCAAATTGTCTCGCGAACTTGCGCAGGAATAACTCCAGAACCGGCGATGCCGCAGCCGGCACAACTTTCACCGCTTACATCGATCAAACCGCGATGTCCTTGTTTTCAGTGGAAAGCGGTGACGGCATCTCGGCCATGTGAAGACTGCGAACATGTCGTCGTCGTGGTGACGGCGCCTTGGGGAACAAACGGGTCCTTCTCATGGATGGACGGCTCCACGGATGACGCCGACCTCACCAGCTTTCCCAATATGCATATCGAGATGCCCGATCTGGGAACGGTAAGTGTTGAGATTGAGGAAGCAGAGAAGATGACTGATACGAGAGCATTGCTCGATAATATGACCTTGGCCGAGCAGGTCTCGCTACTTTCCGGCGATACGTTCTGGTCTTTACCGCCCATCGACCGCCTAGGGATAGGGAGATTGCGCTTGACGGACGGCCCCAACGGCGCCCGCGGGGCGGGGTCTTTTGTCGGGGGTGTGACTGCAGCGGCTTTCCCGGTAGGCATTGCCATCGGAGCGAGTTGGAACCCGGACCTAGCCAGGGAAATCGGCAGTGCGCTAGGTGACGAGGTTCTTTCCAAAGGGGCCCATGTCTCGCTGGCGCCGACCGTTAACATCCAGCGCAGCGTCACAAACGGCCGAAACTTTGAGTGTTTCTCTGAGGATCCGATACTGACGGCGGAACTTGCCGTCGGCTATATCGAAGGTCTGCAGTCCAAGAAAGTGGGTGCCACGATAAAACATTTCGCTGGCAACGAGTCCGAGATCGAACGTACAACCATCTCTTCAGATATCGATGAACGCACTCTGCGCGAAGTCTACCTAATACCCTTTGAGGCGGCGGTGAAGCGGGCAAAGGTCTGGGCCGTGATGTCTTCATATAACAAACTAAACGGTACTTACACGGCGGAAAGCCATTGGCTGTTGAACGAGGTACTGCGCGGTGGCTGGGGTTTTAACGGCGTGGTGATGTCGGACTGGTTCGGCTCGCGTTCGACCGCACCCACCGTGAATGCTGGGCTGGATTTGGAGATGCCGGGCCCGACCCGCGACCGCGGCTCCAAGCTTCTGGCGGCGATCGACGCGGGCGAGGTAAGTGTCGAGACCGTCCGCGCCTGTGTGCACAATATCCTGACCCTGATGGAACGCACCGGCGCAATCAACGATCATCGCGAGTTTAAGGAGTACGCCATTGATCGGCCGGAACATAGGGCACTCATCAGGCGCGCGGGAGCGGAAAGCGCAGTTCTGCTACAGAATGACGGCATCCTGCCATTGGCTCAGCAAGGTACGGTCGCCATCATTGGACCCAATGCCAAGATCGCGCAGATTATGGGAGGCGGCTCGGCGCAGTTGAGCCCCCACTATGTCGTCAGTCCGTGGCAGGGGCTGGCGGACGCCCTGGGTGAGGAGAACGTGTTCTACGCTCAAGGTTGCAGCAACTATCGGTTTCAGCCGCTGATCGAAAACCCGACAACCTTCGAATTTTTCCAAGGGAGGGAGCTTGCTGGCGAGCCCGTGAAGGTTATCGAGGAACCGTCGAGCCTCGGTGTATGGTTGCCCCCCGTGGCCGGGGGCACCGTCGATCCGCATCGCTTTTCCGCCCGAATGCGCACCGTCTTCACAGCCTCAGAAGCCGGCGGCTATCGCGTCGGCCTGACCTCGGCGGGGCTTGGCCGTGTCTATGTGGACGGCAGGCTTGTGGTGGACGCCTGGGCTTCCTGGACACGTGGTACCACATTCTTTGAAGAAGGCTGCGAGGAGGTCGTGGGTGAAATCACGCTCGAAGCCGGCCGTAAATACGAGGTCGTCGCCGAGTACGCCCGGCACGATCACGTCAACCTCTATATCGCCGCAATTCGGGTAGGAATAGGCAGGTTTTCGGCCGAAGCGGAGATTGCCGAGGCAGCAGCCGTCGCCGCGAAGGCTGATCATGCGGTAGTCTTCGTGGGCAGAACGGGCGACTGGGATACCGAGGGCTCCGATCTCCGCGGCATTGCGCTTCCTGGTCTGCAGGACCGGCTTGTTGAGGCGGTAATTGCGGCCAATCCGAACACGATTGTCGTCCTGCAAACTGGTGGACCGGTGGAAATGCCCTGGCTTTCCAGTGCTCGTGCAGTACTGCAATGCTGGTATCCCGGCCAGGAAGCTGGCAACGCGATCGCCGATGTCCTCCTCGGCAAGGCCGAGCCCTCGGGCCGACTGGCACAGACCTTCCCCGTGCGCTGGGCTGACAATCCCACACATACCGAGGATGACGCGGTCTATCCAGGCAAGAATGGCCATGTGCGATATGACGAAGGTGTGTTCGTTGGATATCGGCACTACGATCGCCAGGACATTAAGCCACTGTTCCCCTTCGGTCATGGTCTTGGTTATTCAAGCTTTGCGATGTCAGACCTGACGGTAGGGCTGCCGGATGCTGCCGGCGCGGTGACAGTGACACTGGGATTGACCAACGTCAGCGAGCGGCCAGGTTCGGCAGTGGTGCAAATCTATGTCGGCGATGTTGAAGCATCTGTACCCAGACCGGTCAAAGAACTGAAAGCCTTCTCGAAAATCGCCCTGGAACCCGGTGAGAAACGAAGGCTCAGTTTCATTCTTGACGCCCGAACATTTGCCTTCTTCGACACGACCGAGCGGTGCTGGCGGATAGAGACGGGGGGATTTGCAGTTATGGCTGGGTTCTCGGCCACCGACATCCGTTTGAGTGGAACTGTCACGCAAAAGGGCGCTGTCTTAGCGCTCTAATCGTGCAGAGAATCAAAGACTACGTTTGGTGGTGGTTGAGTCCTAAAATGAGCGCAGTGCGGTGAAGCTCGGTGAATGAGTGAAAGAATGGCTCAAGACGGGCGATATTGTCATCGACAGGAAGGATACCGACCTTCATAGGCGGCGAAGATGGCGTCGGAAGCGTTGGCGGACACGTTCGCGACAGCGTCGGTCCTACAATTTTTTTGATGCCTTTCGCAGTCTCTCGAACTGAGCTCACGCTTGTCGCGAGATCGGAATCGTCAATCGTATCGAGGGCTGCCACATTCTCGTGCAGTTCGGCTCGACCGATCTCCTTCAGGACATATGTATCGAGCAGAAATTTCAAGCTTAGTCATCCAGCGCGCTACGATCGGGAGCACCGATCGACACGAGCGATATCGTATCCACCGTGCGAAGATTGCGGACAGCAAACTTGGATCTCGATGGCCCAACCCTGATCATTCCTGGCAATGCGAAATCTTGTTTTCGGACGCGGAGCCACGGACAGACGCCGTCGCTCTGTGCGGAAACTTGAGCCTGCAGCCCTCTCCAGGTATCTATCGGTCGAGAGCGCAAAATTACAGGCACAGGATGCGGCGATGCTGAAAACCGACACCCGCCAAGCAAATTGGCGCCGTGCTAATCCAGCGAAATATGATGCTCATCTTGCTGTACAGCGAGCCGTAAAGGCAGGCGAGCTGGAAAAGCAAACATGTGAGGTCTGCGGGATTGAAACGGTCGACGCCCATCATGATCAATACGACGACCCTTTAAAGGTGCGCTGGTTATGCCGACGGCATCACACAAGGCTTCACCACTACGGCGAGGATATGTTTCCGATCAGGAATGGCCTTTAGGTGCGGTCCGCCGATCGCTCTTGATTTCAGTTGGCGTTCCCGCGTGACTTGATGTCTAGCAACGCGATGAAGGCGCACATTGCTTGTTGCGTAACTTCCGCCATGTGATGATTTCGTTCGACTGCCCTCCGGATAGGATTGACGCGAAGGCATTGCCCTCGCGCCCTTCTCTACCACTCAGTCCAACAGGCTAAGATGTAGTGGCTCAGGAAAATACGCGAAGCCCTCTCCCGCTATGCCAACGTGCCCGTAGCCCGGCCATGGGAAGTGGTAGGACATGAAGGGTATTCTATTGGAGGCCAGCATTTTCAGAATGCGCACACGCGATTGAGCTGACAGTTTGGGATCGGTATCGAACGCAAATTCCATCAAAGGCTTTTCGAACAGAAGCACAGGATGATGAGTGAGGTCGCCGCCATAGCACATTGTCTTTCCTGCTGACTCAATCATAAAGCAGCTATGGCCGAGTGTGTGTCCAGGAGCGCTAATGGCATGAATACCAGGAAGAAACTCTTGTTCGTCCTGGAAAAAAACCATGCGGTCCCGCACGGGTTTGAGGTTGTGGATCGCGGCTTTAACTAGACCGTTGAGATCGCCTCCAAGTTTTTTCTCGTCGGTCCAGAAATCGTAGTCGGTTTGGCTGATGTACACCTGGGCATTTGGAAACGTTGGTTTCCCGTCGTCGCCCCAGATTCCGCCGACGTGGTCCCAATGAGCATGCGAACAGACGACAGCGTCAATATCTTCCAGCGCAATATTCGCGGCGGCCAAGCAAGACTTGAGACGGCCAGTCGTCGGGCCAAATTGCTTAAGCGATCCCATCCCCGTGTCGAACAAAATCAGCTTGCCACCGATGTTTACGACAGGTGCGTTCTGAGCGAGAACGACCTCATCCGTGGGCAGGAAGCTGTGGTTTAGCATGGATCTTATCTCGTCGGCTGGGACGCCGAGAAAGCTTTGTGTCGGGTCGCCGAGCGGAAGTGGGCCATCTGATACGATGGTTACCTGGGCGTCCCCAATGGCAAATCGATAAAAGTCCGGAGCTTGTGCCCCGGAAACGGGGCTCGCCCCAGCGTGAGCCGCTACACTGTTCGCACCCAAAACGGCTCCACTCAAAGCAGCTCCCCCTGCCAATAGTAAGTTGCGGCGGTCGATCTCGAAACGTTCATTTCCCATTTCACTCCTCCCCATCTGTAAAAATGCGTCTGCAGACCGCGCTTGTCTTGCGACGGATTTCGGCTTTGTCTGCATCGGAAAGGTATCAAGTGGCAGGTCTAGGACAATTGAATTGCGAGTCCATTTCAATGAGCATCGCTCAACAAATGATCTCGCTCGGACCTGCGATTCATCAATCGAAACAACCGGTTTCGGGGTACCGCGTTGGTCCGGCCATCAGATCTCGTTGGCTTTCGGTGAGTTCGAAAGAACTCTTGGCTCCCTGACTGCGGGACGCGGCTCGCATCCGAATATCGGCAAGATTATCGTGGATCGCCTTGGCTGCCTCATTGTTATGTGAGTGGCTCTGCGTCAGGTCGCCAACGGTGTTCATTAAGCGGTCGGAGGATAGATGTTACCTCTTCCCTCGAAGAGCGCACCGCTCCTGAGGAAGAAGCCACGGAAAACCGCGAGGACGTAACGATCTTCGGGTGGGCGCTACATTTCTTCCCGGGCATATTGCGGAGCCAGCAGCATGCTTCTGAAGCGCGTTGCCAGCCCGGCATTCCGCCTTATCCGACATGGTTACGACCGTAGAATGGCCGACTTCTCTACCGGCCGCCTACGGTCGCACGTCATAGGAAGCCGATCGAGATCCAGGGCACCGCTGCGACGATCGCAAGCCCGAGAAGCAGGGCGATCATGTACCCCCACAGCGGCTTTATGCCTTCCACTGGGTTCACACGGCCGATTGCACAGGCGGCATAATAACCGACGCCGAACGGCGGGAGGAACAAGCCCACTCCCATGGCGAGAATGACCACGATCGAATAGTGCACGTCGTGGATCCCTAATCCCTTGGCGATCGGAAATACCAGGGGTGCGAACAGAACCACCGCGGGAATGCCTTCCAGCACGCTACCGAGCACAATGAACGCGACGATCGACACGATCATAAAGATCGGCGCTCCTCCGGGTAGACCCGCCATCGTCTGAACCAGCCCCCGCGAAAAACCCGATTGAGTCAGGCACCAGGCCACAGCCGTTGCCGCCGCGATGATGAAAAGGATGGCTCCGGACAAGACCGCCGTTTCCACCAGCATCGGACCCACCCGCTTCCAGTCGAACCGGCGGTAAATGAGGAGGCCTGCCAGCAGCGAGTAGGCAATGCCGATTGTCGAGACTTCCGTGGCGGTAGCAACGCCTTCGACAACCGCTGTACGGATGATAAAAGGTAGGGCCAAAGCCGGAAGCGCAATCAGGAATGTGCGAAAGATCTCCCTGGCTGGCGGCTTGCGAAAACCCGACATGTCCTCGTTGCGATAGCGCCACCAGACGACAACGCAAAGCATCAATCCGCAGACGAACGCCGGCAAAAGACCGCCTATGAACAGGGCAGAAATCGATACGCTCGTAACCGATCCGATGGTGATCAATACGAGGCTCGGCGGGATCGTCTCCGTCTGCGCACCCGTAGCCGCAAGCAGGGCCACGAGATCGCCGGGCTTTGATCCTCTCGCTTTCATCTCCGGGAACAGTGCCGGGGCGACAGCAGCCATGTCGGCGGTCTTCGAACCCGATATCCCAGACACCAGATACATTGCCGCGACGAGGACGTAACACAGGCCGCCTCTGACATGTCCGAGCAAGGACGCCAGGAAGTTCAGCATCGCTTTTGCCATGCCCGTAACCTCCATCAGCATACCCAGCAACACGAACAGCGGGACCGCTAGGAGGAGAAGATGCGACATTCCCTCATCAAGCCGACCCGCGATCACGCTTATCGGACGGCTCGTACCCAGAGCCACATAACTGATGGCAGCGAGAGCGAACACGAACGCGATTGGTACGCCGCTCAGCACACCTAGTGCGATGAAGACTACGAAGAAAAGCACGAGGTTCCAGTTGCCCATCGCCATGATCAACGGTTTCGCCGCAATCGCCAACCCTATCAAGCATGCGGCTACAAGGACCCCGATCAGGAAATCGCTCAGCGTGATGCGCTGAAGGGCATTGGTCACGCCAAGGATAAGCATCAGGCCAAGTCCGATCGGAAGACCAAAAGAACGCCATGCGACCGACACTTCCATCGCGGGAGTGACGACCGGAACTTCATGAAGAGCGTAGGCCGTGGCCTTGGGCAGAAGAAGCACGCAGACCGAAAGGCAAAAGACAAGTGCAGCCACCTCCAGTCTTGCCCTTACGACGGGCGGCATCGCGTCCGCGATAACGCCCATCCTCATGTGCTGTCCGCGGTGAAAAGCGAGGACCGCGCCCACGATCGAAAGCCAGAGGAACAACATGGAGGCGAGCTCATCCGACCAGATGAGCGGCTCGCCCCATGCATAGCGGGCGAAGACGCCCGCCGACAGCACGAGTACCTCGACAACAACAAGTGCTGCGGCGATCAATTCAATCAGGCGCACCAGGCGCGTTTCAGCTTTCGCCAGGACTGGCCACGCGCCGATCACCGGGGGGCTGACATTTTCAGAAGTAGCCATGTCAACGCCTCAGATCAATTTGCCCGAGGTAGACTCCAGCAACGCCCATGCTTCCTCGCCAAAACGCCCCTTCCAATCGGAGTAGAACGACGAAGCTTGCAGCGTCGCGCGGAACTTGGAAACATCGACGTCGATAAATTCAAGACCCTTGCTCGTCAGCTCTGCCTGGAGTTCGGAATTCAGCTTTTCGACATCAGCGCGTTGCACGATAGCCGAGCGATTGATCTCGGTGACGACAATGTCACGCAAGTCCTCAGGCAGCATCTCGAAGTTGTCCCGATTGGCGAGAATCCAGAAGCCGTCCCACATATGGTTGGTCCGGGAGAGATACTTTTGAACCTCGTACATCTTGGCAAAGTAAATGCCAGCGAGCGGGTTTTCGAGACCGTCGGCGACGTGGGTCTGGAGTGCGGAATAAGTTTCGCCCCATGGAATCGACGTCGGCGAGGCGCCGAGAGACTTGAAAAGCGATGTCCAGAGCGGCGCAGGAGGGACGCGGATCTTGAAGCCCTTGAGGTCCTCGGGCGACTTGATCGGTTTCCCGATCGAGGTCGTCTGCCGAAAGCCGTTGTCCCACATCTTCTCGAAGGCGATCAGGTTGACCTTCTCAAAAGCCGTCCGGATGCTCCGGCCGAGCTCACCATCCACCGACTTCCACACCTGCGCGTAGTCGGGGTAGGCAAATCCTACACCGGTGATGGCCGCCGGCGGGACGAGTGTCGCTGCGATGAGGCCTGTCTGCGCAAGAAGGTCCAGGCCACCTGATCGAAGCTGGCTGAGCATATCAGCATCGGTGCCGAGCTGGCTCGCGGGGAACACTTGAATGCTCACGCGGCCGTCTGTCTGCTGGCTGATCTTGTCGGAAGCCTCGGTCATCCGCGTGTTGAGCGGATGATCAACCGGCATGATGTTGGCGAATTTAAACGAGAATTCAGGCGAACTCGCACGCATGATGCGCGGTGCCGCAAGCGCGGCGGTCATCGCCACGGAACTCATAATAAGGGTACGGCGATTCATTCTGA
The DNA here is from genome assembly GCF_030182525.1 of Rhizobium pantanalense. Lineage (NCBI taxonomy): Bacteria > Pseudomonadati > Pseudomonadota > Alphaproteobacteria > Hyphomicrobiales > Rhizobiaceae > Rhizobium > Rhizobium pantanalense. Next base: position 92,952 of record NZ_JAQJCH010000011.1, on the reverse strand, counting down.
TCATTGGTTCCTCCTCTAACCGTGTTGATCTATGTCGATGTTTTTAGGAGCCTCCAGCGCAGGCGCTCTCCTCGTAAGCGTCCTCAGTTTCGTGCAGGTTGCTTAGACCTTGGACTGATGTCGCTGAAGCCGGAAGCCTCCCGCTGTGCGGCTGGACGTAAATTAGGCGCTTGCGCCAAACGTCCGCAAATGAATTGCCTCCGGCCAATGGTGAGTTGAACTCAGGCGAGTTCGGCGTGACCCGCGATGGAGGCAAAGTTTTTCTAGGAGAACGCGCCAGGCAACATGAATCCAGGTCACATGTTTTTTGCGCAAACTCTTTTGATGTGGAGGAAGCCGCCATGCTAACCGCTTTGCATGCGAGCATGGCACTCCGGTGGGATGTGCCGGCCTATGACGTGCCAGTATCGCGGAGGAGACCGGAATTGCACCAAGCTTTAGAAACAAAGCCGAGCCCGGCACGAGGACCGGGAAAACAAACAATCGGTTTTATCGGTCTCGGCTCGATGGGATTGCCGATGGCGTCGCATCTCCTAAAAAGCGGCTTCAGGGTCAAGGGGTTTGACATCTCGGAGAATGCTCTAAGAAGCTTCGCTGACAGTGGCGGGACTGCCTATCCAGACGCTACGGAAGCGGCCAGCGAGACCGACGTCTTGATGTTGATGGTAGTCAACATCGACCAGGCGCACCAAGCCCTCTTCGAACGGGGCGCCCTGGCAAATTCAACCAGGGCCAGCGTCGTCGTCCTGATGTCAACATGCCCTCCCGGCGAGGTTGAACAGCTCGCCGAGGCCGTTATTGCTCGCGGTCACCGGTTTCTGGATGCGCCTGTTTCCGGCGGCGTCGCCGGAGCGCGCGACGCGTCGCTCTCCATCATGGTGGCTGGCGACAGGCAAACCTATGAGATGAGCCGCAATCTTTTCGACGTGCTCGGCTCCAAGATCTATTATCTCGGAGAGCGGCCTGGCCAGGCATCGGTTGCCAAAGCAGTCAACCAGTTGCTGTGCGGCGTACACTTGGCGGCAGCGGCTGAGGCGCTGTCGCTCGCCGAAAGGGCTGGCCTCGACACCTCAACGGTACTCGAGATCGTGTCCGGCTCGGCGGCCGCCAGCTGGATGCTCAACGATCGTGGCCAGCGGATGCTTCTGGAAGACCCTGAGGTAACGAGCGCGGTAGACATTTTTGTGAAAGATCTCGGTATCGTGCTTGCCGCCGGCTCCTCTGCCAGGGCCGCCCTGCCGCTCGCCTCCGTTGCGCATCAGTTCTTCCTTGCCGCGTCTGGGCAGGGGTCAGGCTCGGCAGATGACAGTCAGGTCATTCGTGCGTATCGGGGAATGACCGCGGGCCAGAAGGAGGCAAAGAAGTGAGTGCCGAGATCAAAAGCAATTACGCGCGACTGTCCGGCATCACCATGCACTACCTGACCGCAGGATCCGGTGAGCCGCTGGTTCTCCTTCACGGGGTGCCGCAGAGTTCGCACGAATGGCGGCACGTGATCCCCTTCCTCGCGGACACGTACGCGATCATCGCGCCGGACCTGCGGGGCCTCGGCGACACTTCCCGGCCCGCCGATGGGTACGACAAGAAAACGATTGCCGAGGACGTGTGGGAGCTTCTTTCTGAACATCTGAAGATCGATCGCTTCAATCTTGTGGGACACGACTGGGGCGGCCCGGTGGCGTTTGCCCTGGCCGCGCAGCACCGGGGGGCTGTTAGCAAGCTCGCGATCCTGGACGTTACCATTCCTGGCGATGGAGCGGACATGTCGCAAGGCGGCCGCCGTTGGCACCACCCTTTCTTCAGGACGCCGGATTTGCCGGAAGCGATGTTCGGCGGTCGCGAGCATATCTATCTGGAATGGTTGTTTGACAATTACGGCAGCCGGGCAAACGTGCTATCTCAGGAAGACAAGAATGAGTATTTCCGTACCTACCTGAAACCGGGTGGCCTGCGCACACTTCTCGCCTATTATCGGGGCTTTCCAACCGACGTCAAAGACAACGAGTTATTCCTCGAGAGGGATGGCAAGCTCGAAATGCCGGTCCTCGCCCTGGGCGGAGACAGTGGTTTTGGCCGCGGCATGGAGACGATGGAATCACTGCAGCGGGTGGCAAGTGACGTTCGAGGCGGATTGATCCCGGGCTCGGGTCACTGGGTTGCGGAAGAAGCTCCCGAATTCATAGCGAACGAACTCGGGAAATTCTTCGGCTAAACCACTGCCTGACGTCGGGGATGCGCGTCTGATCCGCCAGTCGCGCATCACCGACCCTGATTGCGCATAACTCACCTCCCGCCGACGTCGATCTCACTCGCAGAAACCGCGTCGCCAGCCAGGGTCTCTTCGATCCAACGTTTGAACAGAGCGATCTTTGGCGTTCTTGCCCTGGACCGTAAGTACACGAGACTATGGCAATTGATGCTGGGGCCTTCCAGGCCAAACGGCGCAACGAGCCTCCCGCTTTTCAGATCTTGCCGGACGAGTATGAGGCTTTCCAGGCAAACGCCAAGTCCATCCGCGGCCGCATTGATGGACATGAAAGATCTATCGAAACGCAGCCCCCGATCCATGTTGAGCCTCACACCGTGGTCGTCGGCCCAATCCTGCCAGCGATAGAGGTTCACTTCGGAGTGGATGAGCGGAAATCTGGCGAGATCCTGCGGTGAGCGTATTCCGTTTGCGCCCTCGACCAACGATGGGGCGCACAGGACCACTATTGGCTCGGGCGGGAAGGGCTCGACGGCGATGCCAACCTCCACGGGCTGCGTTCCGTAGCGGATGTCTATATCGACGTTGCCGGTCCTGAGCTCGGCCGGGTCACCAGAAGCGTGCAGTCGAAGATCGATCTCCGGATAGCGGGCGCTAAACCGGGCGAGGCGAGGCATGAGCCACTGCGAAGCGAGACTGACAACCGAATGGATATTCAGAATGTCACTTTTGCCCTTCTTCGTGAAATTGCGAGTGGCGCTCTCGATCCTTCGAAAGGAGGCGCTGATCTCTTCAGCGTAAGCCCTTCCCGCGTCAGTCAGCATGATTGAACGCCCGGAGCGATGAAATAAAGCAATTCCGAGCTCCGAATCCAGCGCGGCCATTTGATGGCTCACGGCCGAGGGGCTGATGCTTAGTTCCTCGGCGGCTTTTCCAAAAGATCCAAGACGTGCGACAGCTTCCAACACCTGTAGCGATCGCAGCGAAGGAAACTCCAACGCGCTCATCACCCCTCCTCCCCGTTTATGCGTGCCTCGCCACCTTTCCTACTTGAGACATTCAGCACGCTGGAGGACGCCCTTCCTCTATATTCCATGAGGAAATTTAACGCAAATGATGCATTTGTTGAGATGCATTCATGCATTGACCGATGGAATTCGCTTGTCCGGATGAAGCGTTTTTAACACTTTGCCCTTCGGAACGGCCTTTGCGCCGTTCTTTGCTAAGGGAGGAATGCATGGCTGAACGGGTGATCTCCGTGTCCGGCGCGCCGTACGACGGGCATAGCAGAGAGGCCGCACTGGAGAGCGCGGCAACCCTCGGGTTCACCCATTTCGAGCCGGCCTTTATCGTTGGATATACAGAACCCTTCGATGAGACCGCCTTCACACCTTCCGAGATGAACAGTTGGCGCAGCGCGCTTAGGTCTTCGGGGCTCTCGTGTCATGCAATGTCGTCGCACATCGACCTCGGTTTCGAAGATTCGGTCGAAGTGTTCACGGGCCGCATGGCATTCGCCGCGGCGATTGGAGCCAAGGTTATTGCCACCAACGCGGCCGCCCGACAAAGAGAGGCAACATTCCGTCGCAACGTCGAAACCATACTGAGAAGAGCGGAAGCCTTTGATATCATCGTTGGCCTGGAAAACCCAGGAGACGGCAGCGATAGCCTGATCAACACCGCGCGGGACGGTATTTCCCTTGTTGAGGAATTCGGATCGCCCTTTCTAAAGCTAAATTACGACGCTGCAAACACGGCGTCACATCGACCGGACATGGACGATCTCGCAGGTGATGGAATCCTGGCGCTGCCGGAATCGGCGCACGCCCATATCAAGGATGTCCGTGAAACCGACGAAGGTTGGTTTTTCTGCGATATCGGCGACGGCAAGGTCGGGTGCGAGCGCCTCCTGGCTGCAATCGCAAAGCTCGACAGCCTCCCGGTCAGTATTGAACTTCCCTTGAGACTGCATCGCAATCGGCAGGCGCAGCCCGTTCGCCGCCAAGATCCCGTGCCGCTGTCAACGATCGAGGACTCGCTGGCTCGGTCGCTCAAGGTCGTCCGGCGAGCGCTCAACCACAATCAATGACCGTGTCTGGAGGAGGACGCAGTGCAACGTTTTGTAAACAACCGCGATGAGGTCGTGGAAGATACCATCAGGGGCTTTGTGAAGGCACACCGAGACATCGTGCGCCTCGCCGAAAACCAACGCGTGGTGACGGCGATTGACCGGCCCGCGCAAGGAAAAGTGGGTGTCGTAACTGGAGGTGGCTCCGGACACGAGCCTGCCTTCATTGGCTATATAGGCCGCAACATGCTCGACGCGGTCGCGGTCGGCGAGCTGTTTTCGTCGCCAACGGCAAAGAGCTTTCATGATGCCATACGCGAAGCGAATGGTGGAAACGGCGTCGTTGTCCTCTACGGAAATTATGCCGGAGACAACATGAACGTGAAAATGGCGATGAAACTCGCCGCGAAGGACGGCATCGAGGTTGCCACGGTGGTTGCGAACGATGACGTGTGCTCCGCCTCCGCCGAGGAGCGGGAGAAGCGCCGAGGCGTTGCCGGAGAGATCTTCATGTGGAAGGTCGGCGGAGCGAAAGCGTCGATGGGCGCCAGCCTATCCGAGGTTCGTGACGCAGCACAGAAGGCCATCGACAATTGCCGCTCGGTCGGTGTCGGATTGGGGCCGTGCACTCTTCCAGCGGTCGGACATCCGAACTTCCAGATCGAGCTTGGCACCATTGAAGTCGGTATCGGCCATCATGGCGAGCCGGGCGTGCGAGTAGAAGCGCTCAAGAGCGCATCAGAGGTCGCCAAGGATATGTGCCAGATCGTGCTGGATGATCATGATCTCGGCTCGGGGACAGAAGTGGCCGTACTGGTATCTGGCCTTGGCGCGACACCGCTGAACGAACTTTACATTCTCTTCGACACCGTCGAGGAGGAAATCTCCGGCCGCGGCCTCAGGATCCACAAAGCGTATGTTGGTAACTACTTCACGTCTCTTGAGATGGTTGGAGCGACTTTGACGGTCATGGCGCTCGATGAAGAGCTAAAGTCGCTACTGGAGGTCGAGGTTCGCTGCGCGGCGACGCTTTAAGGAGGGAACAATGCAAAAAATGAATAACGCGGCAGCCGGAGAAATCGTAGTCTCCATGGCAAGAGCGATCATCGATAACCGCGCCTACCTCAGCGAGATCGACGGCAAGATTGGCGACGGCGATCACGGAATAAATATGGCGAAAGGTTTCGGTTTAGTGGCCGACCGGATACGCGGCAAGGAGCTATCGCTCGCAAAAGCGCTTGAGACCCTCGGAACAGTCCTGATGACCGAGATCGGCGGATCTATGGGTCCGCTTTACGGTGTGATGTTCACCGAGTTTGCCCAGCAGATCGATCAGGTCGACCAGATCGACAACAAGACGTTCAGCCGAATGCTGCATGCTGGCTTGACGGGTATTCAACAAATTGGTTCGGCCAAAGTCGGCGACAAGACATTGCTTGACACGTTGGTGCCTGCTGTTGAAGCTTTTGACAATGCGACATCAGAAGGAAAATCCTTCGACGAGGCATTGGAACTCCTCGTTGCGGCAGCCGAAAGTGGCCGCGATTCGACGGTGAACTTGATCGCGCGGATCGGCCGAGCCAGCAGGCTGGGCGAACGATCGCTCGGCGTGCTGGATGCTGGTGCGACGTCTTGCGCGCTGATCCTCAAGGAGTTGTCTGAGGGAACCCGTAATAGGCTTCAATAGTGTCATCGCTTCTTGAGCGTGATCATAGTGAGAACCGAAGTGATGCCGAGCTTAAGGGGAAGCCAATCCAGAGTGCCGCTCGGTTATTGATGTGAAACGCGCCGCGATAGAAATCCGGCAACAGTCCTCCGTGTGCCGCCCGAGGGTGGACACCCGCTTTCGCGGCCATCCGGGAATCAAATTTAGCGGACAGCTTGGGTCGGCGGCGAACTATGCATTCAGTGTCCGGGCACCATCGCGCTCGCTTGCAGGGTCGGGTTCCGCAAACCGCGAAAGGCACGACTCATCGCAACTTAGGCCGTGCCACGACTGAAGCTGACGCGACATTCGGTCACGCGGCGACGTCCTTCGCTCAGCCAATGACCCGCTAAATCGAAGACACGAGTAATCCGCCTGCGGGCAGCGACGACCTGGCACCAAGCTCGAAAATCGTGCGCTAAACGGTGGCCCAAAACGGAAGCAGGTCAATCCCGCTCTTTAGCGATGGCGTCCTGGCCCGGTTCCGGATCTTCCACGATCAACCCATAAAGGGTCCGCTAGCAAGCTGCGGCCGCGTCGGCTTCGCCTCGCGGTGATCGCGCCCGGACCCCGTGCCTTTTGAGGAGCCATCGTGTTGGTGTGGACGGCCCTCGGCGGCATCCTAGATGCCAGAGAGTGTGTCGTAACTTAAAACATGGAGCCAAAAGTGGATCAGATTGCTCGCATCGGCATGGATACATCGAAGCATGTCTTTCAACTGCATGGGGTAAATTTCGCTGAACAGCCAGTGCTGCGTAAGAAGATGCGGCGCAGGGAAATGCTGGATTTCTTCGAGCGGTGTCCTCCGACAGTGATCGCCATTGAGGCCTGCGGTGCTTCCCATCATTGGGCGCGGTCGCTCAGCGCCTATGGCCATGAAGTTAAACTGATCGCTCCTCAGCTCGTGAAGCCTTACGTCAAGCGCGGAAAGAATGACGCTGCTGATGCGGAGGCGCTGTGCGAGGCGGTCAGCCGGCCCACCATGCGTTTCGTTCCAGCGAAAACCACCGAGCAACAGGCGGCTTTGATGCTTGTCGGAATGCGTGAGCGACTGGTCGTCGCCCAAACACAGCTGGTGAACACCATCCGAGGTTACGCTGCAGAATTTGGGTTAACCGCCGCCAAGGGAGTGAGTCATGTTCCCGTCCTCCTCGAGCGCATCATGATGGATAAGACTGTACCCGCGTTGGCGAAAGATCTGTTTGCATCCCTCGCTCACGAATTCGCAGGTTTGGATGAGCGGAAGAGAGACATCGAGGCGAAGCTTAAAGCCTGGCACAAGGGCAATGAGGCCAGTTGCCGTCTTGCCAAAATCCCCGGAGTCGGACCGATCGGTGCAGTCTTGCTGGTAATGAAGGCGCCGGCACCTCAGCAGTTCGCATCCGGCCGACAGTTTGCAGCCTGGATGGGATTAACGCCCAAAGATCATTCCACAGGCGGCCGGGTCAGGCTTGGTATCATCACCCGAGCCGGCGACGAGATCTTGCGGAGCACTTTAGTTCAGGGCGCCACCGCGGTTCTTCAGCAATTACGCATCGGTCGAGGAAGTAATGCATCACGCTGGCTGACTGAATTGCTGAAGCGCAAACCACCAAAGCTTGTTGCTGTGGCCTTGGCCAACAAAATAGCTCGGATCGCCTGGAAAATGATGGTGACCGGTGAGTCGTATAGAGCACAGGTCTCGGAGGAAGCGATGAGCGCTAGCTAGGAGATCGGTCGGTTACTCAAACGAGCGGAAAGAGACGCCGCCAGGATACTGACCAAGCGAACTTGCAGGAACGAGCAGATGGTATGATCGATCGATCCGAGACGCGTGACACTCCGAAATTCCCCTTGGCAGCTTAAGGTCGCCATCGTGTTTGGAACTCGCGCCGCGGAAACCATCTTGGCCAGCGTCCATGTGCGGGCGCAACGATAGGCCGGACATATGCACGCAAGCGATCCGATCAAATCAGCAAAAAGCTCTTGCAAGTAGGGGCCGTCCACATAAGCGGGAATTGGCCCGCTCCCGTAGGAGCCTCTCAAATGTCGCACGATCTCTCTCTCGCACAGTCCCACGCCCTCCAGCTTTCCCGTGACCTGATGGTCCCGGTCACCCTCTTCGAGGTCGACGGAGAATACGGCGTCCTTCCTTCTGACGAGATCGACGCCGACGACGATCTGGCGATCGTGCACGAGTATACGCCATAGCCGGCTCATTGAGCCGGCGCCGCGTGGGTGCCCCTTGCGAGCGGCAGGCCGCAAGGGGGGCTTCGCCGCGTCCGACGTCAGCTTGCATGATCCGACAATTGCCAGCCGCGCCCTTGCGGTCTTTGCTCTTCGGGGCCTGCCGAAAGGCGTCGGTGAACCGACGGGCAAGGAAGGATTATGGAGGCCGATCGCTGGGCGATCGGAATGAAAAATGAGGAGAAGAGAGATTGAAGCGCTGCGCGATCAGGTCAGTTGTGCGGCAGTGCTTGAGCATGCCGGTTTTGCAATAGACGCGAAGGAAAGCACGCGACGGGCAGTCAAGTTCCGCCGCGGCGGCGAGATCATTATCGTCACCTATGAAGGGCGTGGGTGGTTCGATCCCCTGTCCGACGCGAAAGGCGATGTGTTCCGGCTCGTCGAGCATCTCGATCGGGTCGGTTTTCCCGAAGGTGCAGAACGGGTCGCGGCTCTGGTCGGGTTTCAGATCACGGGGCCGGAGTGGCAGCCCGCGAAAGATGGTCAGAGATCCGACCTCTCTCTTCCCGATCGTTGGCAGTCCCGCAGGCGACCCTGGCCTGGTTCCTCGTCGTGGCGGTACCTCAACGGCGAGCGCTATCTGCCAGCGACCGTGCTGCGAGCGACCGTCAAAGGCGACCTTCTGCGCGAAGGCCCGCAAGGCAGCATGTGGGCGGCGCACCGGGACCAGGCCGGGGTCTTGACCGGCTGGGAAGCGCGGGGTCCGCAATACCGGGGTTTTGCATCCGGAGGAACCAAGGTTCTCTTCCGTCTCGGTTCGGACAGCGCTTCGCGCCTGGCCGTCACGGAAGCGGCGATCGATGCCATGAGCCTCGCGGCGATCGAAGATTTGCGGGAGGGGACGCTTTATCTCAGCACTGGCGGCGGATGGTCGCCGACCACGGAGGCAGCGTTGCGGAAGTTAGCGGCGAAGCCCGCCGTCCAGATGGTAGCGGCGACGGACGCCAATTCGCAGGGCGAGATGTTTGCCGAACGGCTGCGGACGCTTGCCGACGATGCAGGCTGCGACTGGCTTCGACTTCGGCCGTCCGAGGAGGATTGGAACGAAACCCTGAAGATCAGGGAAAAGGAAAAGAGGGAAAGGATGGAAGAAGGAGGCGTGCCGCATGCGCGCCGTCCGCGTCAAGGGAGGCTTCGCCCGGCGGAGCCGGCCCTTGACCCTGACGGCCGCGATGGCGGCGGCAGCCAAGGGGTCATGAAGGACTGAAGAGGAAGGCAAGGTCGATAGGACAGTGCCGCGCTTCGGCCCGAAACCTCCGAAGGAGTGCAGATGAACCCCTACCCCGCAATCCGAAAAGTCTTCCCGGGCGTCGCAAGCCGACCGCAGATGTTCCGCATGTTCGACCGTCATCTCCAGCGGCCCAACCGTTGGGGAGACGACGCAACACCGCTCTATAACGGCGAACGGTTCGAAATCCTGCCGCCGCTCTGGATCTGCGGTTCGATGTTTGCGATGCGCGAGTTCCTGACCGGTTCGGTGACATCAGTGTTCTTCGCACTCCGGATCGATGAGGCGATCCGCTATTTTCACGGCTATTGCGACCTTTCCGACAAAGCGTCCGTCGAGACCATGCGCCTTGCGATTATCGAGCGCGAGAGCCGCCCGGTCCGGGTTTTAACGCGCGCGGAACGCCTTGAGCACATCTGGAGCAGCACGGCGGACGAGCGGCTATGCGGGCGAGCGCTGGCCGGAGGCCTCGCGCGGCAAGCGCACTGTGATGATCTACGGCGGTAAAGACGGCACTGTTCTGAAGCTGCTGGAAGGCCTCAGCGACGACGAGATCGCCGCCAAGCTGCCGGTACAACTGCGCCACCTCCCCTCGCCGATCGCGGCTTGAGAGTTTCTGATTGCATCCGTGCGCGAAGCAATCGCGCCCGGCCCACGATAGCCGCGCAGCCCATGCAGGCGGCCCCTTCCACCCCTTCGGCGTTCCTCGACTGTCGCTTGCGGCGGATCGATGACGCTCGCTCACAAGGAGCTTTCGATGAGCACCGATCCATTCACCCTTGATATGTTTGGTAGCAGCGCTTTGTCATCAGGACTTGGTCTTGGCGTCACGGCGTTCGGCGGTTTTGCCGCCAACGACGACGAGCCCGACCCGACCCCACCCTCTCCTGCGCGGGCTCTGCCGGCGACCAACCGGCCGGTCCAGCGAAAGCAGGGGCAGCGCGCCAACTTCTATCTCGACGATGGCGACCGCGATCTCGCCGCGACCTGGAAGGAGCGAGCACGCATCAATGTCGCGGCCATCCTCACCGCAAACGAAATCGAGAGGCAAAATCTGCCGGCGACTCCGGCCGCCCAGGCGAGGCTGATCCGCTTCACCGGTTTCGGCGCCGGCGAGCTGGCAAACGGCATGTTCCGGCGGCCTGGGGAAACCGACTTCCGCACAGGTTGGGATGATCTCGGCAACTCGCTGGAAACAGTGGTCAGCGAGGGCGAATACGCGTCGCTCGCCCGTTGCACCCAATATGCACACTTCACCCCTGAATTCGTCATTCGGGCAATCTGGATGGGCATTCATCGTCTCGGCTGGCGCGGCGGCCGAGTGTTGGAGCCCGGGATCGGAACAGGCCTGTTTCCGGCGCTGATGCCGAAACAGTATCGCGAACTGAGCTACGTCACCGGCATCGAGCTCGATCCCGTCACGGCCCGCATCGCGAAACTGCTGCAGCCGAAGGCGCGTATCATCAACGGCGATTTCGCGCGCACGGACCTTAATGCGATCTACGATCTTGCCATCGGCAACCCGCCCTTCTCCGATCGCACGGTTCGTTCCGACCGGCAATATCGTTCGCTAGGCCTTCGGCTGCACGATTACTTCATCGCCCGATCGATCGATCTCCTGAAACCGGGCGCCCTGGCCGCTTTCGTCACCAGCGCCGGCACCATGGACAAGGCCGATCGTACTGCCCGCGAACACATTGCCAAGTCCGCAGACCTGATCGCCGCGATCCGATTGCCCGAAGGCAGTTTTCGGCGCGACGCCGGTACCGACGTCGTGGTCGACATTCTTTTCTTCCGCAAGCGCAAAGCAGGCGAGCCGGAAGGCGACGTTTCGTGGCTCGACCTGGAGGACGTCCGGCCGGCTGTCGAGGACGAGGGGGTGATCCGCGTGAACCGATGGTTCGCCCAACATCAGGAGTTCGTGCTCGGCGATCATGCCCTGACTTCCGGCCCGTTCGGGGAGACCTATACGTGCCGGCCACGCGCCGTTGAGGAGCTCGACGCGGCGCTGACGGCAGCCGTCGCGCTTCTTCCCGAAGGCCTTTATAACGGCGAGCCGACCGCCATCGACATCGATCTGGAGGATGAGCTTGCCGAGATCGTCGATCTGCGTCCGGACAATGCCAAGGTGCGCGAAGGCAGCTATTTTGTCGACATCAGACATGGCCTCATGCAGGTCGTCGACGGCGAGCCGGTTCCGGTTCACGTGCGCAAGGCCCGCAGCGGCGAGGGAATCTCGGAAAAGCACGTCCGGATCATTCGCAAACTGATCCCGATCCGCGATGCCGTGCGCGAGGTTCTGAAAGCCCAGGAACTGGACCGTCCGTGGCGCGATCTGCAGGTGCGGCTGCGCATCGCCTGGTCGAGCTTCGTGCGTGATTTCGGCCCGATCAACCACACCACGGTTACGATCGTCGAGGATGAGACGACGGGCGAGGCTCGTGAAACCCATCGCCAGCCCAACCTGCAGCCGTTCCGCGACGATCCTGACTGCTGGCTGGTTGCCTCCATCGAGGACTACGATCTCGAAACCGACACGGCGAGGCCTGGAGCGATTTTTTCCGAACGCGTCATTGCGCCCCCTGCCCCACCGGTCATCACCTCGGCCGCCGATGCCTTGGCCGTCGTCCTCAACGAGCGCGGTCGTGTCGACCTCGACCACATCGCCGAACTCCTGCATCGCGACATCGACGCCGTTCGCGACGAGCTCGGCGATACGATCTTTCGCGACCCCGCCGACGGCTCCTGGCAGACCGCGGACGCCTATCTCTCCGGCGCCGTGCGCACGAAACTCGCCGTCGCAAAAGCCGCGGCCGAGTTGGACCCCGCCTATGAGCGCAATGTCCGGGGGCTTGAGGCAGTACAGCCCGCCGATCTACGCCCCTCGGACATCACCGCTCGACTGGGTGCTCCCTGGATTCCGGCGGCCGATATCGTCGACTTCGTGCAGCAGACTATGGGCGCCGAGATCAGGATCCACCACATGCCGGAGCTCGGCTCTTGGACGGTTGAGGCGCGGCAGCTCGGATGGACAGCGGCCGGCACATCGGAATGGGGCACCGATCGCCGCCACGCCGGCGAGCTGCTTGCCGATGCGCTGAACAGCCGGGTGCCGCAGATCTTCGACATCTTCAAGGATGCGGATGGTGAGCGCCGGGTGCTGAACGTCGTCGATACCGAAGCCGCCCGCGACAAGCTGCAGAAAATCAAGCAAGCCTTCCAGAACTGGGTCTGGACCGATCCCGATCGTACCGACCGGCTGGCGCGGGTCTATAACGACCGCTTCAACAACATCGCGCCCAGGCGCTTCGACGGCTCCCACCTCCAACTCCCCGGCGCCTCTGGCGCCTTTATTCTTTATGGGCACCAGAAGCGTGGCATCTGGCGCATCATCTCGTCGGGAACGACCTATCTCGCGCACGCCGTCGGCGCCGGTAAGACGATGACCATGGCGGCTGCTATCATGGAACAGCGCCGCCTCGGACTGATCGCCAAGGCGATGCTGGTGGTGCCCGGCCATTGCCTGGCGCAGGCGGCGCGCGAATTCCTGGCGCTCTATCCCAACGCCCGCATTCTCGTCGCTGATGAGACCAACTTCACCAAGGACAAGCGCGTTCGCTTCCTCTCCCGCGCCGCAACCGCGACCTGGGATGCTATCATCATCACGCACTCGGCATTTCGGTTCATCGCCGTGCCATCGGCCTTCGAGCAACAGATGATTCAGGACGAGCTGGAGCTCTATGAGGATCTGCTGACCAAGGTCGACAGCGAGGATCGGGTTTCGCGCAAGCGGCTGGAGCGGCTCAAGGAAGGTCTGAAGGAACGGCTGGAGGCGTTGTCGACCCGCAAGGACGATCTGCTGACGATCTCTGAAATCGGCGTGGACCAGATCATCGTCGATGAGGCGCAGGAATTCCGCAAGCTTTCCTTCGCCACCAACATGTCGACGTTGAAAGGCATCGATCCGAACGGCTCGCAGCGTGCCTGGGACCTCTACGTCAAGTCCCGTTTCATCGAGACGAAGAACCCCGGCCGGGCCTTGGTTCTCGCCTCCGGCACGCCGATCACCAATACGCTTGGCGAAATGTTCTCGGTGCAACGGCTGCTCGGTCACGCCGCACTGGCCGAACGCGGCCTGCACGAATTCGACGCCTGGGCCTCGACCTTCGGTGACACCACGACGGAATTGGAAATCCAGCCGTCCGGCAAATACAAGCCCGTCAGCCGCTTTGCCTCCTTCGTCAACGTGCCGGAACTGATCGCCATGTTCCGGTCTTTCGCTGACGTGGTGATGCCCGAGGATCTGCGCGATTACGTCAAGGTGCCTATTATCTCCACCGGCCGGCGGCAAATTCTCACCGCCAAGCCGACGCAGGCTTTCAAGAACTACCAGACCATCCTCGACGCCCGTATCAAGGCGATCGAGATGCGCGAAGGGCCGGCGCAGCCCGGCGATGACATTCTGCTCTCCGTCATCACCGATGGGCGCCATGCCGCCATTGACCTCCGCCTGGTCGATCCCGACAGCGAGAACGAGCCGGAAAACAAGCTCAACCTGCTGGTCCAGAACGCCTTCCGTATTTGGCAGGAGACGTCACAACGGACCTATTTGCGGCCGGACGGCAAGCAGTTCGATCTGCCCGGGGCGGCGCAGATGATCTTTTCCGATCTCGGCACCATCAATGTCGAGAAGACGAGAGGCTTTTCCGCCTATCGATGGATCCGCGACGAACTCGTCCGGATGGGCGTTCCGCCCTCCGAAATCGCCTTCATGCAGGATTACAAGAAGAGCGAGGCGAAACAGCGTCTGTTCGCCGACGTGCGCGCTGGCAAGGTCCGCTTCCTCATCGGCTCTTCCGAAACCATGGGGACCGGCGTCAACGCCCAGCTTCGCCTCAAGGCGCTGCATCATCTGGACGTTCCCTGGCTGCCCTCGCAGATCGAACAGCGCGAGGGCCGGATCGTCCGCCAGGGCAATCAGCATGACGAGGTCGATATCTTCGCCTATGCCACCCAGGGCTCGCTCGACGCTGCTATGTGGCAGAACAACGAGCGCAAGGCCCGCTTCATTGCCGCGGCACTTTCAGGCGATACTTCGATTCGCCGCTTGGAAGACCTCGGCGAAGGAGCCGCCAACCAGTTCGCCATGGCCAAGGCGATCGCGAGCGGTGACGAACGGCTAATGCAGAAGGCGGGGCTCGAGGCCGACATTGCCCGGCTCGAACGGTTGCGCGCCGCTCATGATGACGATCAGTATGCCGTGCGCCGGCAGATCCGTGATGCCGAGCGCGACATCGAGGTTTCGATCCGGCGTATCGGCGAGATTGCCAGGGACATCGAACAGCTCATTCCGACTGCTGGCGATGCCTTCGTGATGGTGGTCAAGGGCGAGACCTATGAGGAGCGTAAGCTTGCCGGCCGGGCGCTGATGAAGGAAATCCTGACCCTCGTCCAGCTTCAACAGGAGGGTGATGTCGCCATTGCTTCGATCGGCGGCTTCGATGTGATCTATTCCGGCGAGCGGTTCGGTAAGGGTGACGGCTATCACTACGCCACCCTCCTCCAGCGTACCGGCGCCACCCAGGAGGTCGATCTTGCCGTCACCGTGACGCCGATCGGCGCGATCTCGCGGCTGGAGCACGCGCTTGCAGGCTTTGATGATGAACAGGCGCGGTATCGGCATCGACTGCATGAAGCCGAGCGGCGTCTTGGCGCCTATCGCTCGCGCGAAGGCGGCGTATTCGCATTTGCAGATGAGCTTACCGACAAGCGCCGGCAGCTTCGAGACGTTGAGGAGGAATTGGCGACTACGGCGCGCGAGGAAGCGGCCGTCAGGCCAGAGGCAGCTTGACCATCGGCCGATTGCGGTCTTTTGGATGCGGTGCAGCATGTGCATAACTGCATTGCACAATAAATGACTTCCGTCTGCTCAAATAATGTTCATACTGCACGCAGCTGATGCACATGGCGGCCTCTCCTCCCAGTGCCGCCGCAGCAGCTGTTCCCCTCTGGAGGTTTATTGACCTTCACACTTCAAGGGCCGCGGTTTCCGCTGGCCCATTTTTTTATTTTCCATCTTATCAAAATCGACGTCCAGTCGCGTGCAAGCCGCCGCTTCTGCCGCCGACACGAGAAGGAAGCAAGGGAGAAAGGAAGGAAGGAAGGAAGGAAGGAAGGAAGGAAGGAAGGAAGGAAGAGGAACCGTCGCAGAGCAGTTCGCCGGTCGCCGCTTCCGCTCAACCGCCGCCTCCGCATCCCGGCCACTCGCCTTCGCAGGGCTGTCAGCCCCGCTCGTCCTTCGCGGCAGCAATGCTCGGCCGCAGTTGCACCCGGCCGCCCGCTCCGCGGTCCGGGAGATGTCTTCGGAAAAATGAAGACGCGAGAAGGACAGGCAGAAGGGCCGTGTCCAAATCCCCGAGAAGGAGCATCCCATGCAACTCATGAAGGTCGATCCGCGTGCGCTGAAGGACAACCCCGACAACACGCGTCAGTCGAAGTCGACGCCGCAGGCCGACGCCTTGCTTCTGGCGACCATCAAGGCTGTAGGCGTTATCCAGCCGCCCGTCATTTTCCCGGAAGCCGGTGGCAACGGCTACGTCATTGAAGCGGGTCACCGGCGCACACGCATGGCGGTCGCCGCCGGTCTCGAGGAAATCGACGTGATCGTCGTCGAGGCGGCCAACGACAATGGCGCCATGCGCTCGATGATCGAGAACATCGCGCGTGAGCCGTTGAACCCCGTCGACCAATGGCGCGGCATCGAGCGGCTGGTCGCGCTTGGTTGGAGCGAGGAGGCGATCGCCGTAGCGCTTGCCCTCCCCGTCCGCCAGATCCGCAAGCTCCGTCTGCTCGCCAACGTTCTGCCTTCGATGCTCGACCAGATGGCGAAGGGAGACATGCCGAACGAGCAGCAGCTGAGGACGATCGCCGCTGCCTCGTCCGAGGAGCAGAAAGAGGTCTGGAAAGCCCACAAGCCGAAGAAGGGCGATACGGCAGCCTGGTGGCAGATCGCCAACGGGCTGTCGAAAACCCGCATGTACGCTCGCGATGCAAGCTTCGGCGATGATCTTCGCCTGGCCTACGGTATCGAGTGGTCCGAGGACCTGTTCGGCCCGGCCGATCAGGACAATCGCTACACCACAAATGTCGAGGCGTTCCTCGGCGCCCAGCAGGAGTGGATGGCAAGCAACCTGCCGAAGAAGGGTGCGATCGTCGAGGTCAACAATTGGGGCCAGCCGGACCTGCCGAAGAAGGCTGAACGCGTCTACGGCAAGCCAGGCAAAGGCGATTGCACCGCAATGTACCTCGATCGCGAGGGCAAGGTGCAGAGCGTTCACTACCGGATGCCGGAGGTCAGGAAGTCCGCCGGCCAGACCGGCACCGCGGCCGATGGGACGGAGGAGGCCAGCGACGAGGCGGCGGTCGCCGGAAAGACAAGGCCCGACGTCACGCAGAAGGGCTTTGACATGATCGGTGATTTCCGGACCGATGCGCTGCATGAGGCGCTGGCCCGCGCGCCGATCGAGGACGACATGTTGATGGCTCTCCTGGTCATGGCCTTTGCCGGCACCAATGTCCGGGTCGATTCCGGCGCCAACGACACCATGTTCGGACTGAGGCGGTTCCAACGTCATGCCGCGCGCATCTATTCCGCCGATGGCAGGCTGTCGGTCGATATGGACAGCGTGCGTGTCGCCGCCCGTTCGGTCCTCATCGACGTGCTTTCTTGCCGCCGTGGTATGTCGAACAGCGGCGTCGTCTCGAGGATCGCCGGCGAGGCGATCGGCGCCGAAGGCTTCCTACCGAATATGGGAACAGAGGACTTCCTTCTGTGCCTGTCGCGCCAGGCCCTGGAGACTGCGGCAAAGGAGGCCAACCTCCAGCCCCGGGCGCGGGTCCGCGAAACCCGCGCAGCCCTCGTCGACCACTTCACATCGACTGAGGCAACCTTCGTCCATCCGGCGGCGCTGTTTGCGCCTGACCCGAAGGACATCGCCGATCTCCTGAAACATCGCGATTGCTTCGACGAGGAGAATGCCCCGGTCGAAGAGGCGATGGGCGATATCGGCGGCGATGCGCAGCCGGACGCTCGCAACGACGCCGACGCTTCAGACGCACAGGATCTGGATCACGGGGATCCTGACGCTGATGCGGTGACGACAAATGATGACCCCTCCAGCGACGAGGAAACCGCCTACGCGATCGCGGCGGAATAGCAGACCCTCTTCTCCGCATGATCCTCCGCCGCCGGCCGCCCCGGCGGCGGTTTCGTTTCCACCACCATCAAAACTCAAAGGAGGATGCGCAAATGTCCGCGTCTCTGATCTATGACCTCGCCCCTGTTGGTTCCATCGTCGCCTGGTCGGATGGCACTCCCCGACCGCCCGAGCGTTTCAGCAAGAAGCTCGCCGCCTGGAAGACCCGGAACAGTCAGGGCCGGCTGGTCCGCAAGGAGGGCGAGCGCAGCCTCGGCGCCACGAGCCTGTCGCCCAATTTTACGCTTCACGAGGGCGATCTCGGCGCAAGTGGCGTGATCGCCATCCGCATCCACCGCACCTTCTCGCTCGAGAGCACGCTGACATTCAAAGTGATCGAGCGGCCGCCGCTCGGATCGGTTCGCGTTTTCGATCGCGCCGGCGCCAATGCCGAGCTCGTGCATCTCGCCGTTGATCGGCACGCGGCCGAGGAATGGCTCACCCAGCACGGCTATCCTCATGCCGTTCTCGACGAGGTGACTGAGGATGAGATTGCTGCCGATCACATGGAAGGGAGGGCTGCGGCATGAACCCGGCACACACGCCCCAAATTGAGGCCTCCACCCCTGAAGATTTAGGGGTGGAATTCGCCAGAGCCGCCGACGACATGGCTGTCGCGCGGATCGGCGATCTCGTCTTCGCAATGGTTCCTGCCGGTGGCGGGCAATATTTGCTCGCCAGTGCATGGCGCGTGTCGCGGCCGCTTGCCGCGCTGAAGCGCGATGATTTCTATTCCCACCATGGCGCGGTCGCCGACGAAGCGGCGTTTCGCGACCGTATGATCGAACAGGCGGAACACAGCCGCGAGTTGGGGTTGCTTTCCCGACAGAGCGTGCGAATGACCTGCAGCACGCCTTGGGGTGCGTCGCAGAGCCCACCGTCTACGCCGACGGCATCGTCTCCCACACAACGGCTGGCCATGGCGGCTTCCAACTCTCCTCTGCTCGCAACGCCAGGGTCCATCCGATGCTGAGGGCAGACGGCGGCTGGTACGAGGAGGATGCCGCGTGGGCGGTCGTCGCCCTGACCTTTCCGGACCTGTTCACGGCCTACGAACGCAAGTGCTCGGACAAGACGATCCGCGACAGTTGGCCGGATGTCTGGGAGGCGATCTCCGGTCGCCCCCTTGCACCCGGCGAGTGCTACGAGAAGGATGCCCGAGCCTTCGCGCGGCAGCACGCTGGCGACTGGATCGTCATCTCGGCGCTACGGTCAGACCATAACGCCGGCATGACCGAGGTGATCGCCACGATCGGCGGCAAGCGCGGCGAGCGCGTGAAAGAGCGTCGCTTCCTGGTGCCGAGCGATGAGTATGCAATCGGTCGCTTCGGCTTTGTCATCGATGAGGCGAGGCATGCCGTCTATGACGGACCCTCCAGCTTCGCAGTTTGGCGTGGGAGGGCGTCGTAATGGCCAGTTCCGAACGACAGGCCGGCTCGCTTGCCAGAATGGAAGCGGCGCGGCGAAAGACACAGCACCAGCTCGCTCTCATCGAGCGGCAGATTACGCGCCGCATGACAGCGCTCATTCCGCAGCTTGGCCGACGTCAGGCTGGCTTTCGCCGGGGCAAGCCGCCGGAGCCGGGCGCCTTCCTCGAACGCTACCGCGCGAACCTGGCAGCTCTGACGGCCGAGCGCCAGCCCGAGCTCGACGCGCTTACCCGAAAACTTGCCCGGCAGGACGCGGCAATCACGGCATTTCGGGTGCGAGTAGAATCCGATCCACCCGTCGCAACCGCCCGGAGAGCGTCGCCATGAGCACGATCGGAGAACTGGAGCGAAAAGCCGGTATCGGCACATCGCCAGCCGAGAGAACCGCATTCTGGCGCCAGTTCCATCACCTCGAGGGCGAAGCCTGCGTCAACGCGGGGGTTGCGGAACTCAGGCGCCTGATCGCGGCCAGGGAAGCAGTGTCCGAGGCCTCGCCAAAGACGCGTGTTGCCCGTTTTCGCCATGAAGTAATGCCGCCCCTGACGGCGGATCAGCAAGCGGCGCTTCAGGCTTATGCCGCCAAGCATGGCCGCCGCTGGAAATCGATCCTCAGCAATGCGTGGATGGGCGGTCCGCCGCATGATGACGGCGGTCTGCTGCGGGGCCTTCGCAACTCGCACGGTCCGAGCTGGCTGCAATCCTACCGGTTGCCCAAGCCGCCCGAGCGGTAGGCGAGCATTCACGCCCGCGTGGGGAAGACGGAGTTTGCGGGGGAGCCTCCAGTTTCGTTTCGAGGACGTCGTCTCCCTCTCCACGCCGGCTTGCCCTTCGGTTTTGCTGCGGTCTGAACCGGCGGCCGTGCGCTTCAAGGCCGCTGTCGCGCCGCGGTGCGGCCGGACCCCGCCGTCCTTCTCGGAGCAGGCTCGCGTGCTCCGTCGAGGGCAGCTTGCCCTCTTCGCACGCAAACCGGCTCCGCTCGTCCAGGTGGGGCCGGACCCTGAAGCGCCCGTCTTTCCGCCGGTTCGGGCTGACCGCACCGAAGGGCAAGCCGGCATGGGCCGCAGCCGCTTCGGACGACCTCGAAAGGAAACGACCATGGCCAAGCCCGCATCCTCTCCTCGCCAATCCCCACGCGTCGTGCAACTTCGCAAGGGCGCCACCGTCGAAATGGTCCGGCTCACCTGCCCCGACGCCAGCCAGGCGCTGAAGATCGCCGAGAGTTTCGGGACCGCCGTCATCGACAGCGACGGCATCCGCGACCTGCATGAGCGCCTAATCATCGAGACAGCCGATGCGCTCTGCGATGGCCTTGGCGACAAGGCCATGCAGATCCACCTGCAGCGGATCGTCGGCGCCTATGTCGGTTCTGCCCATGGCGCCGGCCAGTTCTACAGCCGCGCCGTCACCGAAGCGCGCGATGCCACGGCCAAGGCCGCGAACGATGCCCGTGACGAGGACCTCGACGGCCCCGTCGGCTATGACAGCGCCGCCCAGCGTAAGCGGGAGTTTGCCGCCGACATGGGCATACAGGCCCATTCGCTCAGAATGGCAGCCGAAGGTGCCGTCGCTGCCTATGCCCAGGTCATCGGCGAGACCTGGAAGCCTTTCGACCGGCCGGTCGAGCAGCCGGGCACGTCGCTCAGCCGCAAGGCGGCCGAAGCGCAAATCTCAGCCTTCGATTAGATAGCTCGGGCGGGGCTCCGCCCGGCTTTTCAGTCGACACAAGAACGGCCGGTTCCATGGCGGGACCGGCTTTTTTCGTGTCGCGGAGGCGGAAACGAGCAACATGAAATGAAGCCGATGGCGCGCGCAGCGCAGCCCGTTCCGTTCGTCGGGTGTGCAGGAGCCGCCGGCGGACGCAACGGCCTTGCCGTCCTCCACTTTGTTGCGGCCGTTCCGGTGCATCCGCCGACTGACCTGCTCCTGCCTTCGACCCTCCGCAACGGGCCGCGACGGGCGCGGCCTCAAAACGGAGGTTTTGATATGAGCAGGACAGAAAATCAGAGGGGCGATCTTTATACCCGCATCACCGACAAGATCATCGAAGATCTTGCGAAGGGCGTGCGGCCCTGGATGAAACCATGGAATGCGGCGAACGCGGCAGGCCGCATTACCCGGCCGCTGCGTTACAACGGGCAACCCTATTCTGGCGTCAACGTACTGCTTTTATGGTCGGAGGGCATCGCACGGGGTTATACGTCATCCACATGGATGACGTTCAAGCAGTCCCTTGAACTGGGCGCCGCGGTGCGCAAAGGCGAGACCGGCACGACCGTCGTCTTCGCCAGCCGGTTCACCAAGTCCGAAACCGACGGGAACGGCGGCGAAGTCGAGCGGGAAATCCCCTTCCTGAAGGCGTATAGCGTGTTCAACATCGAGCAGATCGACGGACTTCCCGACCACTACAATCATCAGCGGCCCGCACCGGTTCCAGATCCGGTCCAGCGCATCGAGCATGCCGATTGGTTCTTCCGCAACACCGGCGCTTCCATTCGCCAAGGCGGCAACCAGGCCTTCTTCTCGCCGGCCGCCGACCTCATTCAGATGCCGCTGTTCGAGAGCTTCAAGGACGCTGCAAGCTACTATGCAACCCTCAGTCACGAGGTCACCCATTGGACCGCGCCGGACCACCGTGTCGGTCGCGACCTCAGCCGCTACGCCAAGGACAAGAGCGAGCGTGCGCGCGAGGAATTGATTGCCGAGCTCGGCAGTTGCTTCCTTTGCGCCGACCTCGGCATTGTTCCCGAACTCGACCCACGACCCGATCACGCGTCCTATCTTGACTCCTGGCTCAAGGTCCTGACCGACGACAGACGGGCGATCTTCCAGGCGGCAGCGCATGCGCAACGGGCCGTAACGTTCCTGCATTCGCTGCAGCCCGACTCAGCCGACGAGCGCCTTGCTGCGTAACGACTTGTCAGCGCCGGTCGTTGGTCTCGCCAGCGACCGGCAACTCTCGGTCGTCAGCCGCGGTGGGCGCGTCACGATCAGTTGCAAGGTCCAGTTTGCCCCAGATCGAGGTTTTCCGGTCAATCGGCTTGAGCTTCCGGGACGGCTTGATTTCGACGATAAACGGTTTTGTCTGCTGACGCATAAATCCTCCCGGCGACGAATCGTAAGGCGCGACGATAGCGCGGAGGATGGGCAATGCAACGCCCTACGCTCGGGGGTTCAGCGAGGCTTGGGTCTGGCATGTGGACAGGACAGCGGAGCGATGGTTGTAACGGTCGGACGGGCATTCGTGGATTGGCAGCCATTGCCATATCCCTTCGACTACTGCACCAGGCCACGACCTTCGCGGGCTCGATGAGGCATGTCTGATCGAAGACCGGCTTCACCTCGATCGTCTTCCCGCAACGGCCTTGCGAAACTTTCTTCCCCTGAGCGCGATGCGCTCATTCCTCGCGAAGCAACAAAGCTTCTCCTGGCCGCCCTCCATTTCATTCCGGCCTTTCAGGTGCGGTCCGATCGTCCCCGATCCTTGCGACAGCCATCGAGGCCGCGATGGGCGCGGCCCGAAACAGCAAAGGAATACGACAATGGCAACCATCGGCACCTTCACCACCTCCGAAACCGGCTTCAACGGCTCGATCCGCACGCTCGCCCTCAACGTCAAGGCCCGCATCGCCCGCATCGAAAACCCCTCCGACAAGGGCCCGCACTTCCGCATCTACGCAGGCAATGTCGAGCTGGGCGCGGCCTGGCAGAAGCGCTCGGAGCAGGACCGCGACTACCTCTCGGTCAAGCTCGACGATCCGAGCTTCCCCGCCCCGATCTACGCAACGCTCACCGAGGTCGATGGCGAGGACGGCTACCAGCTGATCTGGTCCCGCCCCAACCGGGACTGAGACCCGGACAAGGCCCCGCCGAAAGGCGGGGTCAAAACCGGTGACAGAGACAAGCCTGCGGCAGGCATCGAGCCTGCCGCCGGCTTTTTCGGTGCGATACGGAGAGGGACAATTGTCTGCTCAGATCGGGGTATCGTGTCGGGAGAAAATGTCGGCGTCGAAGGACGCGCGGTTCCCCCCAATTTTGCCTCCGCTTCGTACCTGCGCTCCAACAAAATCGGCTCCCCCACGCGCCGGCTCCGCCGGTCGCTGCCGCGCTCCTTGACCCCGTCATCTCCTCCCGCCCCGCGGTCTCGTCTTTCACGAACTCAAGGAGATTAGACGATGACGATCGAACAGCACATCGAAGAACTGCGGGCTGAACTGAGGAACGCCTGCGATGCCGCCGAGCGCCGCCAGATCGAGGCCGAGCTTGAACTCGCCCAGGCTGATCTGGCCGTGACGCTTGCCGAACAGGAGGGTGCGATCATGGCCGAACCGCCTTTTTGAGGCGGCTCTTTCTACGGCACGTGTGCCGGTTTGCCGGATTGACCGGCTTATCGGCTGTCGGGGGTTTCACCCCTCGACACTCCCGCCGACTCCCGCCGGATACGGTCGCGGCCCCTTCTGGCCCGCGGGTCTCTTCTCTCTCTGACGTCCCATTTTACTCCAGCAAATCCGGCGTCAAGAACGGCGCGGTCTCCCCCAATTTTTCCGTCGCTGCGCTACCCGAAAAATCGGCTCCCCCGCTTGCAAGTCGCGTTCCGCGCTCCTTGACCCCTCTTTGCCACGGAGTGGCCGATCTCCGTCATCAAGATGAAGGAGATCACATCATGACCACGGATCAGAACCTTATGCTCCACACGAAGCTTTCCGGTTTCCGGCTCGTCGTGCTTGCAAACCGCTTCGGCTGCGATACCACGTTTTCACGAGCGCTTCATGACCGCCTGATCGAAGGGCTCGATGCGGCTCACGCTCGCCTCCGCACCATCATGGCATTGGAACGGAGCGTTCTTGCCGGCGACGACGACTATGCCGCCTATCGGCTCACAGGCGAGAACGAGATGTTCGAGCGTTTCACCATCAACTTGCAGGATGAGCTCGAGATCGATTTCGACACGCACGAATACCGCATCAACGGTGGCGGTTGGACCAATGCTTTGTCGGCGGATTGCGACGGCGTCGATATCGATTATCCAAGGCTGGTCGCGATGTGCGAGACCGAACTGGGTTCCTTGGCAGCGATCGTCAGGGATATCCGCCAGGAAACAGGCATCGTCATTCATGCGGCCCGTGTCGTCTACACAACGTACGAAAGCTCCTGAGGCGGCTTTTGCGATTTCCGCGGACGGCGAGAGCGGCTGCGTGAGGGCATTGGCAAGCTTTCGATCGCAGCGAGTGCGACCAGTTCAACGTCTCCTTGTCGACAAGCTGTCATCTCTCATCGGGGATATTGCAGCCCGTCCGTCCGGCCGCAACCTGGCGCCGCCGGAATTTTCCCCGCCGCATTCTGCGGCTCCTCGCGCGTCAAAATTCAGGCGCCGCCAGATCCTCCACATCCGTTTCGGCCTTGCAAGGTGCAACCCTGCTTCCCGGTCTGCTGTCGATCCCCGCAATGACGCAATCGACACGGAGATCCATCATGCAACAGCTCGCTCAATTCCTCGCCGCCACCGGCCGCCAACTCCGCGCCCTCGGCAAGGTGATCAGCCACTTCTTCCGCAAGGGCAAGCTCGCACTGAAGCTTGCGATCAAGATCCCGTTCTTCGTTGACATCGAAGTGTCGTTCGAGACCGATTGGAACCTGCGCCGATGAGGCGCCTTACGGCCCGGTTCGGCGGGCCGTTCTCATTGTGCCACTGAGGCGCGCGGACGATAGCCGCGCTTGCGCTTTCGTCGGAGCAGATCGAGGAACAGGTCTACAGCTTCCTCTTCCCGACCGAAATGATGGATCATCATCTGTCCCTTGCTTCCGATGCGGCCCCATTTGCGCAGGAGACAGACGTCCCCGAACAGGTTCGGCTCGATTGACATGGCATAATAGCGCGCCATGTTCTTCGCTACATCGGTGCGTTCGACATAAAGATGGTAGGGTTGCGCGATCATGAGGGTAGAATCGCCGATCCCGGGAAACGCGTCCAACGACACTTATGAATCGGTCGGCGCTGATCGATTCACGACGGTGATGATAAGCGAGGGGACGAGACAGGCTTGGTGCGAGACGCCTTCGGCGCACGGCTCTACTCGCTCACGCTCCCCGAACCCGCCGGGCGGTTTCGGCCATCCGGCAACGATCCTCTCGCGGGTCCTCAGCCGCACCATCCATGTCTGGCACCGTCCCAGCGCCTGGCGAGGCCCTCATCGACAAGTCTGTCCCCGATCGAGTGCCCGGATCGTGTTACGGTCCGGAGCTTGCGACCATACTTGTCTTCATCGCGCAAGCCAGCGGAAAGCGAGAAGTTGCCGGCATTCAGCAGCGCCAGCAGGCGTGCCTTCGCCGCCTCGCCCTTGATGCGTTCCGCTTCGCAGCGCGGCGGGCTGAGTTCCGGCGTGTCGATATCCGCGATGCGGATTTTCTGGCCCTCGAACCAGAAGGTATCGCCGTCGACGACGCAGTTCATGCGCGCGCTCTCGCCGCAAAACGCAAACGCGGCCGCCAATCTATCTGCCGCCGGCGTTCTAGCCAAAGCGAGTACGCCAGAGAGATCGCCGCCGCCGAAGGCAAACCAGCCTCCAGCAGCAACAATGATGGCTGAGATCAACGCCATCAGCGATGTGCGCGGACCTTTCTGTCCGGACTGGGGTGACTTTCCCCGCAGGCGATATCGATCATTCCTACTGCCGGACTTCCGCGGCCTTCTGAACGGAACCACATTCGATTTCGCCACTTGCCCGTCCTCTTCTGTTTGCCTCAAGCTATCTCGGACCTGGTTTCATCTGCGTTTACGGCCCGACCTGAAGTCGGGCCGGCAGGATGGTGTGCGCAGGCGGGGCGCAGTCGGTCCCGCCTCCCCTTCGGGCCACCATGTTTGAGGCTCCTGCGGCTGCGCTGTTTCCCGCCCCTCGCACGACGAGAATTCCCGAAATCCCGCCCGTTGGGCGGCCGCTATGCTGATTTCTCCGATACTCTTCATTATGCTCGATGGGCCTTGCTCGTTGCACTGCGCGCCGGCTCGATCGGATGCGCGTCGGGCCTGCCTTTGAGCTGGTGAAACTTGTTCGTCCCGACGCACCTCTTCATATCCTCTCGCCGGAACCAGATGGCACGGCCGCATCTCAGCGGTGCGTTCCCCGCCGTGAAGACGATCTGCTCGTCGGCACGCATGCGCAGGACCTCATGAGGCTGGATCAGAGGTCTGGCGGCCAGTTGCTTCGATCGTGTGCGAGACGATCCGCTCGCCTGAGAACTGCGGCTGACCTGGTCGATCTCGACCGTCGTCATGCCGCAACGGCGCGAGATGTAATCGGCGGTTTCGGGATCGTTGATGGCGGCAAAGGAAATCCAGCTCGCGCTTTCGAACCATTTGCTTGCCGCGTCGCGACCGCCATAGGTCTCGCGCATCTGGCCGATCGACTGGTAGATCATGAGGAGCGTGATGCCGTATTTCCGACCGGCGTCGCGGGCTGTCTCAAGGATGCGCATGTAGCCGAGGCGCGCGACCTCATCGAGGAGAAAGAGAGTCCTGCCCTCCATTTGCCCATTGCGGTTATAAATCGCGTTCAGGAACGAGCCGATGATGACGCGCGCCAGGCCCGAATGCGTTTCCAGCGTCTTGAGATCGACATTGATGAAGATGTCGGTCTTTCCCTCTCCAAGATCTTGCGTCGTAAAGCTCGTACCCGAGACCAGGGCGGCGTAGTTCGGATAGGACAACCAATGTGTTTCCTTGACCGCGTTGGCGTAGACGCCGGAAAAGGTCTCGGGCGTCATGTTGACGAAAGCCGCGACATTTTCCTTCACGAAGTCCGAGTCTGAGTTGTCGTAGATCGACTGCAGCCGCTCCCGCAGTTTCGGCTCCGGCTCGGAGAGGTTCTTGCGCACCTGCCGAAGCGTCTGGTCGTTCTCCGGCGTGTGGCCGGAGAGGCAAACATCGGCAATCAGCGCTGTCAGCAGCTGCAAGGCCGAGGCGCGGAAGAAATCATCACGAACGCCGCGCGCGCCGCCGCTATCGCTCATGATCCAGGAGGCGACCGAGGCGATATCCTCCTCTTTCGTTCCGCCGAACCGGCCGATCCAGTCGAGCGCGTTGAAGCCGATCTCCGAGCGCTTCGGATCGAGGACAAAGACATCTCGGTCGGCGTCGCCACGGTGCTTCGACACCATCGGAGCGACCTCATTCGACGGGTCGAGGACGACGAGCGCCCCGCCCCATTTGAGCGCCGTCGGGATCGTGACCGATGTCGTCTTGAAGCCGCCGGAGCCGGCGAAGACGATGCCGTGCGACGAGCCGAACGAGCCGTCGAAGCAGAGCAGTGGTGAGGTCCCGCCTGCTCCCCACGTCTCGGCGCTGTCGGCGCGAAACGCGTATGCCGCGACGCTGTCCCTATCGACCCGGTAGCGCTCGCCGATGACCATGCCGCCATCCGCGTCAAACAGCTTTTCGGCTTGCGACAGCTTCATCCAGTCGGCCTCGCCGTGCAGAGCCCGCTTGCCGTAAATGCGTTTCGGCTCGGACCTGGCGAAAGCGGCGTTGCCGGCGATCGCCACCCGCATGCCGAACAACACGGACATCAGCACGGCGGCCGCGCCGATCGTCGTTGCGGGATCGAGATAGTTCAGGATCGACTTGCCGGCCGGCACCTCGCCCCGGAACGCGGAGAGCCGTATCGTCTCACGCAGGATCGCGACGACGAGCGTGGCGATCGCGCCCGTGAAAACGCCCCAACCGGCAGACCTAATCCTGGCTGAGCCGGCCACCGCAAACAGGAAGACGATGCCGACGAGGGAGGCGACGACATAGGGCAGAGCGATGCCCGCCCGGCCGAGCATCTGTTTTGCGGCATCGCTCTTGCCGAAGGCGGAAAGCCAGTGTTCGACCCCCGCCATGCCGACTGCCGTCAGCATCATCAATGCGCAGGGTGCGACGTATAGAACGATTCTATTCATCGCTCTCTCCGAACGCCGCAGCACCAATCGCGGTGAGCCGAAGGCGCTCCTGCTGATCTCCCTTCAGGCGGCCGGCGGCATCGATGAGAAGCCCGAGCAGCAGCGCCCGCTTCTCGTAGCGAAACCCGGCCTTGACGATGAGGCCGCCAAGCTCGATCTTTTCCCGCGTGTCCTTCTTGCGGGCGTCGGAAGTCGCCGTGCGCGCCATCCGCTCAAGCCTCAGCAGTCCCGCCCGCAGTCGCGCCAGCCGCGTCCTGCGTGGACGATGCGCTGCTTTCGCCGGCGCTACCCACCTTCTTCCCTCCGGTTGCAGCGACCTTTCCTCCGCGAAACCGCTTCGCCAGGTCCTCGAAGGCTGCCTGCAGCGTTGTCTCATCGACTTCGATCTCGCCGAGACCTGCCTTGAGCGCGATCCGGCCGATGCGCTCAGCCTCCCGGGTCTCGGCCGCCTTGAGTTGCTCTTGGAGCTTGGCGATTTCGTCGCGGATTTTCGAGGATGGCTTCTTCATGTGCTGATGACTCCTGGGTGAGAAAGCTTTGTCTTGCGAGGCCAGTCTTCCCGATCGACGCGCGGAACGCACTAGGCGGATCATGCAATCGCCAGCGGCGATGCTTTGGTGAATGATCCCGGCCGTTCCGAAGGAGCGGATCCGAAGGGCGCAATTATACGTCGCTGCCGCGACGCCCTGCTTTTAGGCCCTGGCGGGGCCTGCCGCTCCCGACGAACCCGTTGATATTGTTCGCAACCGGGAAAGAACTCCGCCGTGGCCGTCC
Source organism: Rhizobium pantanalense (assembly GCF_030182525.1). Lineage (NCBI taxonomy): Bacteria > Pseudomonadati > Pseudomonadota > Alphaproteobacteria > Hyphomicrobiales > Rhizobiaceae > Rhizobium > Rhizobium pantanalense. Next base: position 64,126 of record NZ_JAQJCH010000011.1, on the reverse strand, counting down.
CCCATTTCTCCGTCAGCGTCGTCGCCCGCGGCTCCGGCCGCAGCGCGGTGCTGTCGGCGGCCTACCGGCACTGCTCCAAGATGGAGTATGAGCGCGAGGCGCGGACGATCGACTACACCCGCAAGCAGGGTTTGCTCCACGAAGAGTTCGTCATCCCCGCCGATGCGCCGGAATGGCTGCGCGCGATGATTGCGGATCGATCGGTGGCCGGCGCCTCGGAAGCGTTCTGGAACAAGGTCGAAGATTTCGAGAAACGCTCCGACGCCCAGCTCGCCAAGGATGTGACGATCGCCTTGCCGATCGAGTTGACGCCCGAGCAGAACATTGCGCTGGTGCGGGATTTCGTCGAGCAGCACATCACGGCGAAGGGCATGGTCGCGGACTGGGTCTATCACGACGCACCGGGCAATCCGCATGTCCATCTCATGACGACGTTGCGGCCACTGACTGCGGACGGGTTTGGCGCTAAGAAGGTCCCGGTAACGGGGCCAGACGGCAATTCGATCCGCAACGATGCCGGCAAGATCGTCTATGAGCTCTGGGCCGGAAGCATCGACGATTTCAACCTGTTTCGGGACGGATGGTTTGCCTGCCAGAACCGGCACCTGGCCCTTGCGGGTCTCGACATCCGCGTCGATGGCCGCTCCTTCGAGAAGCAGGGAATTGACCTGGAACCGACCATCCATCTCGGCGTCGGCACGAAGGCGATCGAACGAAAATCCGATGGTGCGTCCGAGCCGGTCGAGCTCGAGCGTCTCGAACTGCAGGAGGCGAGGCGGAGCGAAAACGTCAGGCGGATCGACAGGAATCCTGAGCTCGTGCTTGCCCTGATCATGCGGGAGAAGAGCGTCTTTGACGAACGGGACGTGGCTAAAATCCTGCACCGTTACGTCGACGACGCGGTGCTGTTCCAAAGCCTGATGGTGAGGATCTTGCTCTGCCCCGAAACCTTCCGCATCGAGCGCGAGCGGATCGACCTTGCCAGCGGCATCCGAGTGCCGGCCAAATACACGACGCGCGACATGATCCGGCTCGAAGCCGAGATGGCCAATCGCGCCGTCTGGCTGTCTCAGCGATCGTCGCATGGCGTTCGCGAGGCAGTGCTGGCGGCGACATTCGAGCGCCATGAGCGTCTTTCGGATGAGCAGAAAACGGCGATCGAGCATGTGGCGGGACCTGAGCGGATCGCGGCCGTGATCGGCCGAGCCGGCGCCGGCAAGACGACGATGATGAAGGCCGCACGCGAGGCCTGGGAAGCTGCGGGTTATCGGGTCGTCGGCGGCGCACTTGCCGGCAAGGCGGCCGAGGGCCTGGAGAAGGAAGCGGGCATCATCTCGCGCACGCTTGCTTCGTGGGAGCTGCGCTGGAACCAAGGGCGGGATCAACTCGATAGCAAGACGGTTTTCGTTCTCGACGAGGCTGGCATGGTGTCATCTCGGCAGATGGCGCTGTTCGTCGAAGCGGTGACGAAGGCCGGCGCCAAGCTCGTTCTCGTCGGCGATCCCGAGCAGCTTCAACCGATCGAGGCCGGTGCTGCCTTCCGCGCCATTGCCGATCGCATCGGCTATGCCGAACTCGAAACCATCTACCGCCAGCGCCAGCAATGGATGCGTGACGCCTCGCTTGATCTTGCACGCGGCAAGGTTGGCAAGGCGGTCGAGGCCTATCGCGCCAATGGCAGGGTCATCGGGTCGGATCTCAAAGCCGACGCTGTTGACAACCTCATCGCTGCCTGGGACCGCGATTACGATCCGGCGAAGACGTCGCTTATCCTCGCTCATCTGCGCCGTGACGTGCACATGCTCAACCAGATGGCGCGCATCAAACTCATCGAACGCGGGGTTCTCGATCAGGGAACCATGTTCAAGACCGCCGACGGCGAACGCAACTTCGCCGTCGGTGACCAGATCGTGTTCCTAAGGAACGAGGGATCACTGGGCGTCAAGAACGGCATGCTGGCCAAGGTCGTAGAGGTTGGAGCGGGACGCATCACCGCGCGGATCGGCGATGGGGAGAATGCCCGCCTGGTGCTGGTCGAACAGCGCTTCTACAACAACCTCGATCATGGCTATGCCACGACGATCCACAAGAGCCAGGGTGCGACCGTCGACCAGGTCAAGGTGCTGGCCTCCCTTTCGCTCGACCGCCACCTCACCTATGTCGCCATGACCCGTCATCGCGAGGATCTGGCCGTCTACTACGGCCGCAGATCCTTCGCGAGGAACGGCGGGCTTATCCCGATCCTGTCGCGAAGGAATGCGAAGGAAACGACGCTCGATTACGAGAAGAGCGCCTTCTACCGACAAGCGCTTCGGTTTTCAGAAGCCCGCGGTCTCAATCTCGTCAATGTCGCCCGCACCCTGGTTCGCGACCGGCTGGAATGGGTCGTCAGCCAGAAGCAAAAACTTGCCAATCTCGGTCTCCGCCTTGCGGCCATCGCCGGCAAGCTCGGGCTTGTCCGCGGCGCCGCGCAGGCCCCAACCCAAAACAACACCAAGGAGGAAAAGCCGATGGTATCGGGCATCACAACCTTCGTCAAATCGGTTGACCAGGCGATCGAGGACAAGGTCGCCGCCGATCCAGGATTGAAGAAGCAATGGGAGGAGGTCTCGACCCGCTTCCACCTCGTCTATGCCCAGCCGGAAAGCGCGTTCAAGGCAGTCAATGTCGATGCGATGCTGAAGGACGAGAGCGTCGCAAAATCCACGTTGGCGACGATCGGATCGAAGCCCGAACACTTCGGCGCGCTGAAGGGCAAGACCGGGATCCTCGCCAGCCACGCCGACAGACAGGAGCGAGAAAAGGCGCAAACGAATGCGCCGGCGCTGGCCCGCAACCTTGAGCGCTATCTGCGCCAGCGGGCGGAGGCGGAACGGAAGTTCGAGGTCGAAGAACGCGCTGTCCGTCTGAAGGTCTCGATCGATATTCCCGCGCTGTCGCAAAGTGCCAGGCAGACCCTCGAGCGCGTTCGCGATGCGATCGACCGCAACGACCTGCCCGCCGGCCTCGAATATGCGCTCGCCGACAAAATGGTGAAGGCGGAACTGGAGGGTTTCGCCAAGGCGGTATCGGAGCGGTTCGGCGAGCGAACGTTCCTGTCGCTTGCTGCAAAGGACCCCAATGGACAGACCTTCAATGCCGTCACGTCGGGAATGACGGCTGGACAGAAGGCCGAGGTGCAATCGGCGTGGAATATGATGCGGACGGTGCAGCAGCTCGCCGCGCATGAGCGCACGACCGAGGCGCTGAAACATGCGGAGACAATGCGTCATACGAAGAGCCAGGGGCTCTCGCTCAAATGAAAACATCCGTGTTTGCGTTCGGCACGCGAAGCGCTCAAAGGACCTTTGCTGTCGTGCTCTTGGCCCTGGCGATATCTGTCATTGGCGGCGGAGTTGCTGCCGCAATCGTCGGCGGTTTCCGCATTAACCTGACACCGAGCGAACCCCTTGGCCTCTGGCGTATCGCGGCGCTCGATCGCCCGGCAGCTCGTGGGGATCTCGTTTTCATTTGCCCTCCGCAAACGGTGGCGATGGTGCAGGCGAGAGAGCGTGGTTATCTCCGGTCAGGAACCTGCCCAGGCGGCGTTGCGCCGCTCATCAAGACGGTCGTCGCCGTTGCCGGGCAGCATGTGGAAATCGGCGCCGGCGTGATGATCGATGGGCGTCCGATCGCGTCTTCCGACCTGATCGCGCAAGACGGTAAGGGTCGGCCGATGAAGCCCTTTCCCGGCGGGATCGTGCCTGACGAAAGCGTCTTTCTCCATTCACCGCTCAGGGGCTCGTATGACTCCCGCTATTTCGGCCCCCTGCCCGCCTCAGGGATCCTCGGCCTGGCGCAACCGGTGCTCACCTATGCGCCGTGAGCACCTCCAGCCAGGCGCATTGATCGCCGTTTCAATCGTCACCGGTGCGGTGGGATGGAGTGGCCACGTCCTGCTTCTTCCGGTCGCGTTCACGTTTCCGGTTCTCTGGGGGCTGGCGCGAACGAGACTGACCGCCGCGTTTGTCTCTGCCGGCTATTTCCTCGCTGCGTCACGCGGTCTGCCACAGGGTGTTGCCACCTTCTATTCCTCGGACTTCTGGCCGGGACTACTGCTTTGGCTTTGTGCGTCCACCGGCTTCGTCATCGTGCACACCGTCCTCTGGACGAAGAGGAAGGGTATTCGTCCGTGTCACTATCTCCTGGCAGGCTTACTCATGGCCATTCCGCCATTCGGCATCCCCGGCTGGGCTCATCCGATCACTGCCGCGGGCGTTTTGTTTCCAGGGTGGGGATGGTGGGGACTGGTTGCCGCGACAGCCGGCCTCATGGGCCTCGTAACCCGCATGTGGCCAGCTGTCGCGATTGTCCTGGCAGGCTTTTGGATCTGGTCCGCCGCAACCTGGGACGAACCGAAACTAGCTGAATCGTGGCAGGGGGTCGACCTTGAAATGGGCGCATCGCTGGGCCGCGACCCCAGCATCGAGCGACACCGTGATCTGATTGCCACGGTGAAGGATCGGGCATCGGGGGGCGCACGCACGATTGTTCTTCCTGAAAGCTCCCTGGGCTTCTGGACGCCGACTGTCGAACGGTTCTGGGTGCGAGCTTTGAGAGGAACTGACGCCATCGTCATCGCCGGCTCGGCCGTCATCGATGCGGGCGGATACGATAATGTTCTGGTCGCTATCTCCAGTGAGGGCGCGCGGACCCTCTATCGCGAGCGCATGCCGGTGCCAGGTTCGATGTGGCAGCCGTGGCGGGCGTTGCTCTCTCAGAGCGGCGGTGCGCAGGCACATTTCTTCGAAAATCCGGTCGTGACGGCCGCCGGCCGTCGGATAGCGCCGCTAATCTGCTACGAGCAACTGATCGTCTGGCCGGTCCTGCACTCCATGCTTGAGGATCCTGATCTCATCGTCGCAGTCGGCAACGGCTGGTGGACGCAAGGGACATCCATCGTCGCCATTCAGCGCGCCAGCGCCAAAGCCTGGGCGCGGCTCTTTGCCAAGCCAATTATTTTTTCCTTCAACACCTGATTGCCAAAGGAGACGTCATGCTCGACGCGGCCCTCATTCAGAAATGCGCCGACCCCTCGCTGAAGCCCGCGATCGTCGAACAGTTTGTGGCAGCTGCAGGTTCGAACGATCCAATGGCCGTCACCGTCAAATCCGGCGGCCGATTGATTCTCGTTCCAAAGGCGGCGTCCCCTGACGAGGCGATGGCGATCATCCGGCAGTATGTCGGACAGGCGGTGGTTCGCGTTGGCCTGACGCAGTTTCCGGCGGGCGTCGGGATCAAGGATGTCTCCGATCTGAAGCCCGACCTGCTCGACAGTTGCGAAAACCTTCGCAAGGGGACGGCGATGTTCGCGAAAGTCTTGCGCATCGTCGCCAAATGGTATGGCAATCCTAGGAGCGATGAGGTTTTCCCGCAAATATTCGAGGACGCTGTCTATGCCTGGAAGACGGGGGAATTCGAGGGCGTGAGCGTTTTCCAGGCGCCCGATCCAGGGGGCTCAGTCGTCAATCAGCGTGAGCCGATCGACAGCGGGGGAACTGATGACGCAGCAGACGACGCTTCCCCGCCGACCGACGCCGAACCTCAAGATGAGAGACAAGTTGGCGCAGCGGGGATGCGGATTGATCTTTCGCGTATTGGTGGGCAAAAGTAGCTGCCCGGCTTCGTCCAGGATGATCAGGCGCGATCGATGCCTGGCGTTGCAGATCTATCGAAGGCGAGCTGGCGACCGGGAAAAACGCTTCATGCTCGCGCACGGCTCTGCCCTTCCTATATCTTTCCTAACGATTGCATGATCATATCAAAGGGCGTATCGCCTGCTTCGAACAGAGGAAAACGGTGCCTAAGGTCAATCCATCGATCCTGCGTTGGGCTCGCGAAACCGCGGGGCTTACTCTCGAGGATGCCGCTGAAAAAGTCGGTCTTGGCGAGGCTCGCGGCGTAGCGGGCAGCGATCGCCTGGCCATGCTCGAGGCGGGGGAAAGCGAGCCGACACGGCCGATGCTTTTGAAAATGGCCGCGCAATATCGCCGGCCCCTTTTGACGTTCTATTTGGCAGAGCCACCGGGTGTGGCCGCGCGCGGCGAGGATTTTCGGACCCTGCCGGCTGAGTTCGCGAAGCGCGATGCGGCATTGGTCGACACGTTGCTGCGTGAAGTGCGCGCGCGGCAGGAAATGGTTCGAGCCGCGCTCGAAGCCGAGGACGAGGCAACCCCGCTTGATTTCGTCGGGTCGTTTGATCAAAGCCTGGGCGCCGAGGCATTGGCGACGGCCATCCGGACGCGCCTTGTGTTCGAATTAAAGACGTACCGGCATGGAAGCGGCCGCGGAACGCCCAAGGGTTTCGCCTATCTTCGCGAGCGGGCCGAGGCGGCCGGCATTTTCGTGCTCCTTATCGGCAACCTTGGCAGTCATCACAGCACCCTGAATGTCGAACTCTTCAGGGGCTTCGCCTTCGCCGATCCCGTCGCGCCTTTCGTCGTGATCAACGATCAGGACAGCGAGCAGGCGTGGTCATTCACGCTTCTGCACGAGCTTGCCCATATCTGGCTCGGTCGGACCGGTGTCAGCGGGGGACGGCCGGCAAGCGCGATCGAGACGTTCTGCAATGATGTTGCCGGGCGCATCCTGCTGCCCACGGCGGAAATCGCGCTGGAGCCTTCGCTCGTTGGGGCGTCGCAGGAACAGGTGATAGCGCGGATTTCCGCAATCGCGGATGCTCGGCAGGTCAGCCACTCCATGGTGGCCTACAAGCTCTATCGCGAAGGCATCATCGACCAGGAAACATGGTCAGCGGTCACCACGCTATTCCGCCAGCAGTGGCTGAGGAACCGAGCCACGCAACGCGATCGTGCCAGGGAAAACGAGGGCGGTCCAAGTTACTATACGGTCAAACGCCATAAGCTCGGCAATCGGCTCGTCGAACTCTCCAGGCGAATGCTGGCGGAGGGCGCCTTGTCGCCTTCGAAGGCCGCCGCGATCCTCGGTGTTAAAGCCAGCAACGTCTATTCCCTTACCGATAGCGCGGCGTAAGGAGAAGCCGTGCATCTCCTCGACGCAAACGTTCTGATAACCGCCCATAATCTGTACTACCCGATCGGCCGGTTTCCGGAATTCTGGGATTGGTTGGTCCATATGGGCGAGGCCGGCGAGATCAAAGTTCCCGTGGAGATCCTCGAAGAAATCACCGAGGGTTCGGAAATCGGTCGCTGGCTGAGCGAAGCTGACAACTACAGTGTTCTGCGGCTGGACGAAGATGTCGACCCGGCCTTGGTGCAAGCTGTTATCGAGAAATACGCTCCCGATCTGAACGACGCGGAAGTCATCGAGATCGGGCGGGATCCGTTCCTGATCGCCTATGCGATGGCGCTGCCCGCCAATCGAATCGTGGTGACGGTTGAGGCTTCGAAGCCAAGCGCAAAGCGCGCAAATCGCCGCATCCCCGATGTCTGCAAGGATCTCGGTGTCAAGTGGTGCAACAGCTTCGAAATGATGACGGCCCTGAACTTCACGACGGCTTGGCGATCCCGAATCTGACTTTCGCGTGGTAATGTCAGCCCGGATTTGTCTCCGTCAGGAATTCTCTTGGATCGACAGCCAGTGCTTTGGAAATCTGGCCAAGGACCGTGAGCGTTGCAGACATCTCTGCACGCTCAATGGCACCGATATGGCGCGCACTCAGGCCTGTGCGATGGGCCAATTCTTCCTGCGTCAGTTTCTGGCCATGGCGGATACGACGCAAATTCCTCGCCATGACCTCGTTGAGATCCATGACATCAGCGGAAACAGAATCGGAACTATTGTTCTAGGAACTATAGTTCCGATTCAACAAAGCCTGTGATATTGCCGGGTGATCAGATGTTTACTCTTCCAAGAGGATCGTCTGACATAGGAGCCGAGAGGCGTGCGCGAATACGGCGCAGTCGTGCCAATCCATCGATCTGGGAAGGAAAAGAAATGCAAGATGCGGGTTCCTCGCAAGCCGGAGGAGACCAGAGGAAACCTCGATACGATTTGATGGACAAGGCGGAATTGGAGACGCTGACAGTGGCCGCCATTCGCGAACATCGCCGTCTCCTTGCCGCCGACCAGGCTGTCTACGAAGAGTGGATACGCGCAAGCGAGGATCCTACAATCGCCAGCTCGGTTTTGGAGACCCTTCAGGAAGAGCATTTTGCGCGCCAGAAAAGGGCCGCAGCTCAGCAGGATGAGCTTTCGGATATGCTTGACGCACTCGGCTTCGTGCCCGCGGTGCCCACCGATGATGACGTTAGTTAAGCTAGCTGGGAGGCAGCAAACCCCGATCCTTGGCGATCGCCACAAGATGCGGCACCGACTCGGCGCCGAGCTTGCCACGCGCCTTATCGAGATGGTGCTGCACAGTCCGGAAAGCGATGCCGACCAGATTGGCCGTTGTAAGCGTACTCTTTCCTTTTGCCGCCCAGATCAAGCAGTCCATTTCACGCGGCGACAGCGCCTGCTTTGGATTGAGGGTGGTCTTGCCGCCGATCATCTTCAAGCGATAATGGATCATCATCACCAATTGCACTGCCCGTTTCGGGTCAAAAGCGACCGGCAGTTCCACATTCCTTTCGGAGGATGCGAAGGTCAGCATCATCGATGTTCCGTAGCTGCCTTCCACGGGAATGGTCATGCCACAACGGATTCCGTGCTCGATCGACTCGTTGCGAAACTTTCTGAGCTCAGATGAGCCGCGCGGTCTCCAATCGTCCGCCGTCCAGAAGAAAATATCGCCCTTCCGTTTGGCCTGCGTCACCACGGGATCAATATTGGAGTAATCGGCCGAGAGATAGGTGCGTTCCCATGGCTTTGGATAGGTGTTGAAGGTCTTGATCTGGGCGCCTTCCTTTTGAAGATACGCAAATCGCTCGTAGCCGCAGGCCTCTGCGAAGCGCTTCATGGCACCTTTGATCGTAAGCTCGTCCTGCGCAGCTTCCAACATGTCGACGAGCGAGCGAAATTCTCCATCCACCAGCGTTTCTCCTGTCTTATCGACCTGTAGGTCGGTCATGATCTGGCACATCGAGACACTCGAACGAGCCTCGCCGCCCGGCGGCCAAGCCATAGCCATAATCAGCCACAGGCATCTCGACGCAACCCACGGTGCCCGCGTAGCGCGGAGCAGTACCTCTAGCCGTGCAGGTCTAGCACTACCTGCGATAAGACAAGTTTCAAGTCCCCTTGAACTAAAAAGATGACAAAGACAGGAAAGTTATTGCGGGATTGCAATGTTGCACCGGCATGCGCGGCATGCCAGCGGCTGAAATAGCGTCGGACGATGTTCGTCAGTTTCTGCTGTAGGTCGACGGAAATATAATATCCTGGTCGACCAGCACATTGAACTTGTAGCCGGGGCGGATCTGGATGGTCGGCTGCACATTCAGGTTCTTCGAGATGGTCTGCTCGGCGACCCTGCCAAATGATTCCGCGAAGTTGCGGCGGGTCGCATCCGATGCGGTCTCCTGCGTCGCGAGCGTCGAGCTTTGCGGCATCGACATGTCGATCCCGGTTCCGATCAGCGCGATGAGTGCCGCAGAACTCCATGTGCGCCAAAGATGGCGATCGACCTTGTCCTTGAAGCCGCCATAGCCTTCGGCATCCGTGCCGGCCATGCCGCCGATTTGCAGCGTCGCCCCGTTCGGGAAAATGAGGTCGGTCCATACGACAAGGACACGTTCCTGGCCGAAAGAGACCTTGGAATCATAGCGGCCGAACAGTTTTGCCCCCTGCGGGATCAGAAGCCGGTAACCGGTGGCGCTGTCATAGACGTTCTGACTGACCTGCGCGGTGATCCGTCCGGGCAGGTCGGAGTTGAGACCCGTGATCAAGGTGGCGGGAATGACTGAGCCGCGCTTGAGCTCATAGGCTGACATCTGCGGCACGACCCGGTTCGGCAAATAGCCAAGGTCCTTGATGTCCTGGTTGAAGAAATCTTCCTTTGATGTCTGAGCGTTTGGATCGACATTCTGCCCCAGCAGACCGGACTTCATGGCAGCGGCGTAAAGGTCCGAGGCGCTATTGGCAGTCATCGCCTGCCGGTCGGTCTCTCTGGAGGTGTTGGCAGCCTTGTCGACGTCCGAAATATCCACCTTCAACGGTGAGTCCAAGGCCGTCGCCCGTGCCTGCAGCCGGGCCATGCGCTGTCGTTGCGCTTCACGGATATACTGTTCATCCTGCTCGCGTTTCAGGCGCGCTTTCCATTCCGCTTCTGATTCCAGTCTCGGGCGCCGCTCCTCTCGCTGGATGGGCGTGCGGTCGACGACGGCGGTTTCCTTCGTGACCTTCTGTTCGACGGCGGGCGTCGGTTGGAAGACTTCGCGTTGTTCCGGATCGCCGATGATGCCGTCGGTGACACCACGCTTGAGCTGGTCGCCGAAGTTCGTTGCGGGAGCGTCCGAGGCGCTGTCGAGATCGTTGTTCCGATTGAAAGGAAGCCCGCGCCAAGACAAGCCGATGACAACGACGCCGACGAACAGCGCGACGATGATGATGGCCAGGATGATCGGCAGCCGGTTCAGACGGCGCATGCCCTTCTGATCGTCGGCCTGGCTGGAGGTGCCCAGTTGCAGAGATTGGACCATGCTATGCTCGCCTCCCCTCAATTGCGCTGCATGATCGACAGTGGGCTTGCCGCGGTGGCCCCGGCTGCCGTTGCCGTATAGGCGCGGCCAAGCGCGATGGATGGCGTTGACAGCCTTGCAAGCACCTGGCCGTCGACGCCGTCGATCGAATAGGCGAGTTCCACGGGTTTGATGTCCTTGCCAACCTTGCCATCGGTTACGACCGTATAACCCCAACCCTTCAGCGCAGCCTCGAGCGCTGTTGCAAAGTCTGATGAGTCCTTCTCCATCTTGATGGTCGTCGTGCCCGCGGGAGCGATCTGCTCGGCAAGCCGGCTTGCCATGTCGCCGGCAATTGCACTTGCGGCCGGACCTGTGAGAGTGGTTGGGGTTGTACCGGTGGTCAGTCCGTCCTCGGCGGTCTGGCAGCCGGAAAGAACGGCGGCGGCGATGAAGACAGTGATGAGAGGCTTGCGCATGGTTCAGCCGCCCCGCCGGATGGTGATCTTCTGCTGGCGCCAGCCGACCCCGGAGACGAGGATTGCTTTGTCGACCGCGTAGTCGACGATCATCATCTCGTTCTTCATCCGATAATTGACGATGCGGTTCTGGCCACCGCTGACGACGAAAAGAACCGGCGCATCCTGGCTCGAAACTGATTTCGCGAACTGGATGTAGGTCTTGGTGCCATCCGAATAGACCCGCTTCGGCTTCCAGGGCGCTCTCCCGCTGATGGAGTAGGAGAAGTTCAACTTGTCGGGCGCGGTTCCGGGAATGCCGCCGGTCTCCAGCCGGGAGTTGATGTCGGCAAGCTTGGTCGAGACGTCCTCGGGGTATTCGAAGCCGACGCGGGCCATGTACTGGCTCGGATGCGATTTGAGCTGGATGTGATAGGTGCGTCGCGAGGTCGTGACCACCATGGAAGTGACGAGGCCCGCCTCCGATGGCTTGACGATCAGGTGGATCGCCTGGCCGCCGGTGGCGCCGGAGGTCGCGGGCTCCACCTTCCAACGCACGGTATCGCCAACCAGAACATCGCGAACGATCTCGCCGCCTTGTAATTCGATATCGCAGACCTGCAGCGGCGAGCAGACGACCGACGGCTGCGTCTCGCCGAAGAGGAAGATGACCTTGCCATCCGGACCGGTCGTGACCAGGCCGGGCGTGCCGCGCCATTTTCTTGAAATGTTCGTACCCTTCATCTCATTCGCCGACATGCTCTGCGCTTGAGCGCCGATCGCAAAGACGAGTCCGGCCAGGCAGCCGGCGGCCGCGATCAATCCTGTTCTGTGCATGTGAAATCCCCTGCCCTTAAAGCTGTGCCGTCCAGTCGAAATCCCGGACATAGAGGCCGATTGGATTGAGGCGGATGGTCGCCTCGTCCTGCGGTGCCGTCAGCGTCACCGTTGCGATCCCGCGAAACCGACGCGTGCCGATTTCCTTGCCCTTGCGGTCCCGTTCATATTCGGTCCAGTCGATCTGATAGGTCTGGTTCGAGAGCGCCACGATATTGTTGACCTCGATAGCAACCGTCGAAGCCTTCGCCTTTTCGAACGGCGAGTTACCGCGGAACCAGGCGTTGATCTTCTCGGTCGAGGGATCCGATGTTCGAAGGAGCGCGTAGGTTCGATCGATATACTGCTTCTGCACCACGGCGTCCGGCGTGATCGAACGGAAGCTGGTGACGAAGTTTCCGAGCGTCGCGCGGACCACCCGAACATCGGCATATTCGATCTGTTGAGGATAGCCTGACGTCACCGCGGTCCCGAGTTTGTCGACCTCGACGATATAGGGAACCAGCTTGACCTGGGTGCTCAGATACATCGCATATGCGAAGCCGATCACGGCCATGGTCAGGCCGAGTATGCCGACGGTGCGCCAAGCGGCGGCGGACTGCACATAGGAACCGTATCGCTCGTTCCATTCCTGGCGCGCGGCAAGATAGGGGTTTTCGGGGGCGCGGTTCGCTGCCATCGATCGATCACTTTCTGATTGCTGTTAGTCTTTGCGTTCGGGAGGTGGCTTCGGCCCGCTATGCCCGCTGCGCGCTTGGTCGAGCTTGGCGTTAGCGAGACCGAGGATCGATCCGGCATAGGCTCCGGGAGAACCGATGGCCGTTTCCTTGGCAGCGGACCCCGCCGCTTTTCCAGCGGACCCGATTCCTGCACCGAAACCACGAAGAGCTGCACCTGCAACGGATGACCCAGCAGCGCGAGCAGCCTGGGCAGCCGCAAAGCCTGCGCCCGCCGCACCCGCTGCAAGGAACCCGGCGCCCGTGGCGAAGGATGCCGCTTGGCCGCCGTGGCGGATCGCCTCCATTCCGCCCGAAACCGAGGCGCCCTGGACAACGCCCTGCATGATGTTCGGCACATAAATCGCGACAATGAAAACGACGACGGCAATGCCGGCAATCGCAAGCGCGGTCTGGAATTGTTCGCCAATGTCGGGTTGGTTTGCCAATCCGATCAGAACCTCCGATCCGATCCGCGAGATCATGACCAGTGCCATGAGCTTCATTCCGACCGAGAAAGCATAGATCAAATATCGGACAGCGAAGTCTTTGGTATAGGAGGAACCGCCCAGGCCGAGCATGATCATGCCGGCGAGCAGTCCGATATACATCTCGACCATGACAGACACGAAAATCGCGGCGACGAGCGAGAACGAGATGACAACGACGACCATCGCAAAAGCGGCAGAGATCGCCAGCGCATTGTCCTCGAAAAGCCCAAACTGGATCTTTTCCGACATCTTGGTGGCGACGGCGAGTCCGGCATTGAAGACATCGGCCGGCGAAGCGGTGCCGCCTCCGGCGCCGATCTGGAACAGGCTATCAACTACTGCCTTGGCGAAGGTCGGCCCTTGTGCCAACACGAAAGCGAAGAAGCCGACGAACATGATCCGCCGGACGAGCTCGGCGAACCAGCTGTCGAGCGATGCAGCTTGTATCGCGAGCCAGATGGCAGCTATGCCGATCTCGATCGTTGCCAGGATCCAGAAAAGCGACTTCGCCGCATCCATGACGGTTGTTTCCCAACCCTTCGCGGCCGTTGTAATCTGGCTTTGCAATGAGGTTAGCACCGAGCCTTCCTGGGCGAGGGCTGGCTGAGCCGCCAGCACGCATAAGGTCGTGAGCAGGATCGCTGCCCTGAGCCGTTGAAGAGATATTGCCGTCATCTCCTCACCACTCGACTTTCATTTTTTCGCCGCCAGAGGTCGGATATTTCTTCGACGAGCCGAAGAACTGGTCACGACGCTCCTGAGCAACCTGCTTTTCGGAGATGAGCAGCCAGATGCCAGCGCTGCCGGCCGCCAGGAAAATCGCGATTGCGGCTAGGATCGATTTTGTTCTCACCATTCCACCTTCATTTTTTCGCCGCCGGAGGTGGACGGTGCCGTTCCGCTGAAGAATTTCTCGCGACGCGCCTGCGCGAGGTCCTTGTCGGTCTGTTCAGTCTGGAGCCAGGTGCCCATCATGGTCATCTGCTGGGATACCAGGCCGCGAAGCTTCTGCATCTGTGCGACCTGCTGCGCGGCGATCTCGTGTCCGACCTGCAGAGCCTTCATCTGCCCGTCGGCGGTCTCGGACATGGACCGCAGCGAAGACATCGTGCCTTCTTCGGTGTCGAACTGCTCTGCCGTCAGGCTCGCGGCCTTCAGCGTGCTGGCGATCGTGTCCCGGTTGGTGTCGGACCAGGTCTGATAGCTTGACGAAAAGCTCTCGGAGCTAGGCAGATTGGTCTTGAGACTGGAATAGCTCTGGAAGCGCTGCTGCAGCACATCGTCGGCATTGCCCATGGAAAATGAGATGCTCTGGCCCTGGTCGACGATGCTGCGAAGCTGATTGAGATCGCTTTCGACCTGTCCCCACATATGCGAGGGAAGCGTCGCGGTGTTTTGCAGCAGGTTCTGGTAGATATTGAGCTGGGTTTCGATCTGTTGCGCCAGCTGGCTGATCTGGGTGAGCTGGTTCTGAATTTGCTCGCCCGATTTCCCGACCAGCGCGACCAGTTCGCCGTTGTTCAGGACCTGCGTCCATTCTGTGGCGGCACCAGTGGCGGTGCCGGCATCTGCGGGCACGGCGGTGCCGGCCATCAATGCGACTGCCGCCAGACCGGCGAGCAATCTATTCGAAGTTGAGCAGCGATACGGCATCGTGAACTCCTCTCGTTTGAAGCCAGTGGATCGGCCAATCGCGGCCATGTTCGGAATGGAGCGCGCGGATGCGCTTCAGGTCTTCCTTGCCGGAGGCCCCGACAAAACTGAGCGCCACAGGGCCGAGCGCCATATCGAATAGCCGCCGGCCTTCGGGGGTGACCACGTAGTATTCGCGCTTGGGAGTAGCGTTCGAGACGATCTCGATCTGCCGCTCGTTGAAGCCGATCCGCTCGTAGAATTCGCGCGTCCCAGGCTCACGAGCGGCGCCGTTCGGCAGGCAGATCTTCGTCGGGCAGGATTCCTTCAGGACATCGATGATTCCGGAGCGCTCAGCGTCCGAGATGGACTGCGTGGCAAGCACGACGGCGCAGTTGGCCTTGCGCAGCACTTTAAGCCATTCGCGGATTTTGTCGCGAAACACCGGATGACCGAGCATCAACCAGGCCTCGTCGAGGACAATCAGGCTAGGCGAGCCATCGAGACGCTTTTCGATCCGGCGGAACAGATAGGTGAGAACGGGCACGAGATTGCGCTCGCCCATATTCATCAGCTGTTCGATCTCGAAGGTCTGGAAGGCGCGGAGGGTCAAACCGTCCTGTTCGGCGTCGAGCAACTGACCCATCGGTCCATCGACCGTGTAATGATGGAGCGCGTCCTTGATCTCGCGCATCTGAACGCCGCTCACAAAGTCCGAAAGCGATCGGCCGGCTGCGCTCGCCATCAAACCAATCTGACGCGAGATAGCGTTGCGGTGATCTGGAGTGATGGCAACGCCCTGCAGCGCAACCAGCATTTCTATCCATTCCGTCGCCCATGCGCGATCACTATCGGTCGCGAGCTCCGAGAGTGGGCAGAAGGCCAGCGCCTCTTCGTGAGCGTCGCCGCCGATCTCGTAGTGATCGCCGCCTGCGGCGAGTGTCAACGGCAGGAGCGAGTTCCCCTTGTCAAAGGCGAACATCTGGGCGCGATCGTAGCGCCGGAACTGCGCTGCGATCAGTGCCAGCAGCGTCGACTTGCCCGAACCGGTCGGCCCAAAGATCAGCGTGTGACCGACGTCGTCGACATGGAGGTTCAAGCGAAACGGCGTCGAGCCGCTGGCCACCTGCATCAGCGGCGGAGAGTTCGGCGGGTAGAATGGGCACGGTGCGACAGGGCTGCCCGACCAGATAGAGTTGAGTGGAATGAGATCGGCAAGGTTGCTGGTGTTGATCAGCGGTTCGCGGATATTGCAATACCAGTTGCCCGGCAGACTGCCGAGAAAGGCGTCGGTCGCGTTGAGCGTTTCGATCCGCGCCCCGAAACCCTCGGCCTGGATCAGCCGGCGGACAGCCTCTGCCTTCTCCTGCAAGGCTTCGCGATCGTGATCGAAGAGGACAATGACCGGGGTATAGTAGCCGTATGCCACCAATTGCGAGGAAGCCTGGGCAATGGCGTCCTCGGTCTCGGCCACCATGCTCATGGCATCCTGATCGACTGAGCGGCTTTGCGTCTGGAAGAGTTGATCGAAGAACGGCCTTACCTTCTGCTGCCACTTCTTGCGGGTGCGTTCGAGTTTCTGCCGCGCCTCTTGTGCGTCGAGAAAAATGAAGCGCGATGACCAGCGATAGGTAAGCGGCATCAGGTCGAGGCTATTGAGAATCCCCGGCCAGCTCTCCGCCGGCAGACCGTCGATCGCCACGACGCCGAGAAAGCGGCCTTCGACCTTTGGTGTCAGCCCATGCTCAAGCTCGGCGGTGGCGATCCAGTCGAGGTACATCGGCGCATCCGGCAGTCGGATCGGATGGTTTTCGCCGGTGATGCAGAAGCGAACGAATTGCAGCAGCTCGTCGTAGCGGGCGACCCGCTCCCCTCCCCTCTCGACGACTTTGCGCGTTTCCATCCGGCGTATAGACAGGGTGTTGGCAAGATACTGCTCGATCTCGCGCACGGCGTTCTTGAAGACGAACAGCACCGTGTCCGCATAGCTCTTCTTGCGGCTCTCCTCGTCCGAGTAGATGTATTTGCTGAGCGCCGTCTTTTTGGACTCGAGCGGCCGATATGTGAGGACGAGCGCGTGCTTGCTTTCGAAATGTCCCTGCACGCGCGCGAAATGCGCCCGCCGTTCGGCGTCGATCGCGCGCGTGACCGTGTCGGGAAAGTGGCAACGATCATCTGACGGATAGTCGAACGTCGGAATGCGGACCGCTTCGACTTGGATCATCCAGCCGCTTCCGAGCCTCGACAGTATTGTATTGATCTGGCGCGAGAGTTCGTTGCGCTCCAGATCCGTCGCGCTCTCGGAATCCGGGCCGGCAAAGTACCAGCCGGCCATTAGGCTCCCATCTTTCAACAGGAGCACACCATTGTCGACCAGACCGGCATAGGGAACGAGATCCGCGAAGGACGGGCCAGTGGCCCGGAAGCGTTTGAGCGCGACCATGTCTCCTCCTCAATACCGACGCCACGGCGAGGAGGTCGCCTTGTAGTAATGCTTGTAGGAGATATGGCGGACATAGACTTGCCGCATGAGCGGGTCTGCTTTTGCCATCATCCTCAAGACGCCGACGATGACGATCCAAATGGCAACGCCGAAAAGGGCGGAGTATGCCGTCAGCACTACGAAAATGAGAATGACGGCAGCAAGCCCGGTGAGCAGCACCAGCTCCCGGTCCGCGCCCATCAGCAGGTTCGGGCGCGACAGGGCGCGGTGAATGCGGTTGCGTTGCAGTCCGGACAAGGTCTCAGCCATGACCCCCCTCCCCTGCTGAGCGTGGATCGATGGACGTGGCGCGCTCGTCAGGCGCTCCAATCGAGGCGCCGGTGGCGCCGAAAAGGCCGACGATGTTCGTCGCGCCGAGAAGGATGCCGGCGACAAGCACCACATAGACGAGCCGCCGCGCGAAATCGTTGAGTTCGCCCCCGAAGATCAGCATGCCGCCGGCGATCGCCACCGCTGCAAGCGCGATGGCACCGGCAACAGGGCCGGTGATCGATTCCTGGATTTGTTGCAGTGGTCCTTCCCATGGGAGGCTGCCGCCCGAACTCGCCAGTGCAGGGGCAAGCGACGCCAGGACGATGGGCGCTGCAAGGAGCGCGGCGGCGATAGTAGCGTTCTTACGCGACATAGCGCGCCTCCTGTTCTTCCGTGAGCTCATCGGACTCGATTTCGTAGTGGCCGTGTGCGTAGCGCTCGACCTGAATGACATCGCGAACGCACCGGCCCCTTGCCGTCCGTTCGATCGAGATGATGAGGTCGACCGCCTCGCCGATCACCTCCTGCATCGGCTGTTGGCTGGCTTCGGCGGTCAGTTGCTCAAGGCGGCGGAGCGCCGACATTGCAGTGTTGGAATGGATGGTCGCGACGCCACCAGGGTGGCCGGTGTTCCAGGCCTTGAGCAAAGTGAGCGCAGCGCCGTCACGGACTTCGCCGACGACGATCCGGTCGGGACGCAGCCGCATCGTGCTCTTTAAGAGCCGCGCCATATCGACAGTATCGCTTGTGTGGAGAAGGACGGCGTTGTCGGCTGTGCATTGGATCTCTGCGGTATCCTCGAGGATGACGAGACGGTCGTCCGGCGCCGACCTGACGATTTCATTGATGACGGCGTTCGCAAGCGTCGTCTTGCCGGAGCCAGTCCCGCCGGAGATGATGATGTTGAGCCGGGACGAAATCGCGCTGCGGATCGTCAACGCCTGCTGCTCGCTCATCACGCCAGTGCGCACGTAATCCTCAAGGGGGATCAAGCGCGAGGCGCGACGGCGAATGGTGAACGCTGGCTTGGAGACCACCGGAGGCAACAGTCCTTCGAAGCGATGGCCGCCGATCGGCAGTTCGCCGGAGACGATCGGCTGCTCGGTATCGACCTCGGATTGGAGCGCATGCGCCACCGTTCCAATCACCATTTCCGCCGCCGCGGACGACATTTCTCCGGCGGGTGCAACGCCATGGCCAAGCCTTTCGATGAACAGTTTGCCGTCCGGATTGAGCATGATTTCGACAACGGTCGAATCATCGAGCGCGACGCAGAGCTGATCGCCGAGCGCCTCCTGAAGCTTGCGGACGAGTCGAGGATGAGAGCGAAGCTGGTTCACGGTTTTCTCCTTATGCTGCCTGACCCAGCGGACCATTGAATTGCGAGCGATAGCTGGACGGGCGGAGCCTCAGAAATGTTTCCACGTTCGCCGGGAGCATCCCTGCGACGGCTATAGTCACGCCGATACGGCTCGGATCGCCGATGCGCTGAAGGGGCCAGCCGACACGACCGAGAATGCGTTCGAACCGCAGGTCGGTCACCGTCACGATCTCGGTGAGGGCGTTTGCGAGGCACCACTCGATGATGCCCGCAAACATGGTCAGCGTTGCCTCATGCACCGATCCCGATCCCCTGCCCTCTTCAAGGGTCGTATCCACGCAGAAGCGGGAGCTCTCCACCATCGCGGGGTGTGCGTGCAGCCCGTCCTCCGGTAGAAGCGACGGAAAGACGTTGGTCACCATGGTCGAGCCAGTGGCCGGCAGGAGCCGGGCGCAACCGCTAACCTTGCCGAGGTCGGAAACGGCCAGGATGTAGGTGGGGTCAAGAGAATCGAAGCCGTCCAATTCCTCACCATCTACGACGTTGACCTCCCAGCCCAGCCGCTCCGAGAAGACGCGAGCGCGTAGCTGGTGATGTTGCTGGATGAGCCGAGCTTCGTGAACATTCCGCGGTTTGTTGAGCGCGAAAACCTGCATGAATTTCTCCGTCGTCGTTAATCGGCGGAGAAGTCAGCATGGAACGGAATTGAGCGGTAGTTGGAGGATCCTGCAATGATTGGCGAGTGAGTCGCTCCATGATGATCGCCTTGTTTGCGGAAATCATGCGCCGACGCGCTAAAGCCGTCGGGCAAGTTTTGCAGGATTCACAGATAAACAGATAGAGAACGCAGTAGAACCACTGCCTTGTTAACTCACGATTATTAAAAGAAAATCGGGTGAGATCGAATTGTCCCGCGCAATGGCGTTAACCTCTTGTTAACCTTAAATGTCTTGCGGCTCGGTGGGAATCGGGAGATAGTTTCGCAAATGATGGCATTCCAGCCATTTTTTCGAAAGTGAAGACCTCCGGGGAAATAGTTCGCGAAATGACCAGTATGTTGCCCAACAGATTTGATATTGAGATCGCCCAACAAGGGGCGAAGATCTCAAGTGCGTTGCACATGTTGCGCAGCCAGCAGTATCCGCCGGACGCCCGCAAGGGACTGCGCAAGTTTCAGCTTGCGGAGGTTGCCGACTTCATGGGCGTAACCCAGACTCATCTCCGGCAGATCCATGCCGATGGCAAGGGGCCTGAAATAGAATCGGTTGGCGGACGCCGCTATTATACCGCCGATCAGATGCTCGAGCTTCGTGATTATCTTGAGGCCAACAAGAAATCCGACAAGAGATACTATGTTCCTAAGCGCAGAGAGGGCGAGCCGATGCAGATTGTTTCGGTCGTCAACTTCAAGGGCGGAAGCGGCAAAACCACAACGGCCGCACATCTTGCACAATATCTCGCCCTCACCGGGCATCGGGTGCTCGCGGTCGACCTCGATCCCCAGGCATCCCTGACCTCCCTCTTCGGGATCCAGCCGGAGCTTGATGATACGGCGTCTCTTTATGAGGCTCTTCGCTTTGACGACGAGCGCAAGTCGATCGCCGACGTCATCCAGCCGACCAATATTCCCGGACTGGATGTCGTGCCAGCAAACCTGGTTCTTCAGGAATACGAGTATGACGTGCCGCTGGCGATCTCTTCCAAGAAAGGTGAGGACGGCCGACTGTTCTACATGCGGATCGCCAGCGCTCTGAAGCAGGTCGATGACAAGTACGACGTGGTCGTCATCGATTGCCCTCCTCAGCTCGGTTATCTGACCATTACCGCGCTCATGGCGTCGACCGGGATCCTCATCACCATTCATCCTCAGATGCTGGACATCATGTCGATGAGCCAGTTTCTGATGATGCTGGGCGGGATCATGGGGCCCGTCGCCGAGGCCGGCGCCGAAATGCGTGTTCAGTGGTTCCGGTACCTCATCACGCGATTTGAACCCACGGACATCCCGCAGGCTCAGATGGTCGGGTTCATGCAGTCGATGTTTGCACAGCAGATGCTGAGAAACCACGTGTTGAAGTCGACCGCGATTTCCGATGCGTCGATCAAGAAGCAGACTTTGTACGAGGTCGAGCGGGTTGAATTCGTCCGGGCGACATACGACCGGGCAATGGAGAGCCTGAACGCAGCCAACGCGGAGATTGTCGAGCTCATCCACGGCGTCTGGGGGAGAAAATGAGAGGATTGTCAGCCGTTTTTTTCAACGTTTTGCTCAACGTCATCAGTGGCTTGTCGGTGTTGACTGCAGGTTGGGAGGGAACTCATGTCCCGTGAAAATCCGTTCGCCAAACTAGATATGGCTTCGATCTCGGCAAACCAAACGCCGACAAAGCCAGGCTACGGCATGACCGGAGCTGCGAAGACAGTTGTTCGCTCCATCGAGGACATGGCGGAGAATACCAAGAAGCTTATGGAGGGTGAGGTAATCGTGGACCTGGATCCGCGATTGATCGACGTGTCCTTCGTCGCCGACCGACTGTCAGATGACGGCGAGGAGTTTCAGGAACTGCTCCATGCTATCAAGGAGTCGGGTCAGACAACGCCTATTCTTGTTCGCCCGAGCTCGACAGATGCCAAACGATATATGGTCGTGTTCGGCCATCGTCGCCTGAAAGTCGCTCGCGAGCTTGGAGTGCCGGTCAAGGCAATCGTTAAGAAGCTCGACGACATTACCTCCGCCATTGTGCAAGGACAGGAGAACGCGGCCCGTTCAAACCTGTCTTTTATAGAGCGCGCGTTCTTCGCTCAGAACCTGATTGCGTCAGGAATGACAAAGGAAACGGTTCGTTCGTCACTCGCCGTCGATGAGGCGATGCTCTCCAAGATGCTTGCAGTTGTCGAGGCGGTGCCCGCGTCAGTGGTCCAGGCTCTGGGTGCATCTAAGAAGATCGGGCGCGACAAATGGCTCAGCCTTCGGCAACTGGTTCTTGCCCCTGCCCTGTCCAAGGTTGCAGTAGAGCATACGGGGTCTGCTGACTTTCAAAAGCTTCCTGAAGGTGAGCGGTTCGATGAGCTACATGACTACCTGAAGCGATACAAGGCCAAGTCAGCTGCAAAGAAGCCGAAGGCAAACGTCCCCGTCCGGGACTGGACCTCTACCGATCGCGCACTAAACGTGGTGATGAATTCGAAGGCAAAGAAAGTTGCCATCGAGCTTACGAATGTTGAAGCCAGGCCTTTCAGCGAATGGCTGTCTTCCCACATGGGTCGTTTGTACGAGGAGTACAAAGGATCGAAAACTGAAACAAACGGAGACTGAACCGCAAAAGAAAAAGGCCCCCAAACGGCGAACCGTGGAAGCCTCTCTCGTCATCTCTAGCAGGATCGAGAATCGCATTTCCCGGAATCACAGTCAAGAGTCTTGGCGCCGATTTGGTGAGCGGATTTCCTTTGCCTGAAGCAAGGTGAATGAAAAATGCAGACGGGACATGTGACGACGCCCTTTGGGCGACGGCCGATGTCGCTTGCCCTGGTCAGAGGCCAGATGGCGATCGACAATCCGCAGCCAGACACGCGTATCGAAAAGTGGAAAGTGTTTCGTGACGTGTGCGAGGCACGGGAACGCCTAGGAATCCAGGACCGGGCACTTGCCGTCCTTGATGCCCTCCTGACCTTTCACCCTCACGCGGAGCTCGATCCGAGCCAGGGGTTGGTCGTTTTCCCATCCAACGCCCAGCTGTCCGTGCGGGCCCACGGAATCACCGAGACGACACTGCGCCGACAACTCGCAGCACTTGTCGATGCCGGCCTAATTCTGCGGCGCGATAGTCCGAACGGTAAACGTTATGCGCACCGCAACCGCGATGGCGAGGTCGAGCAGGCTTACGGGTTTGACCTGAGACCGCTGC
Source organism: Rhizobium pantanalense (assembly GCF_030182525.1). Taxonomy (NCBI): domain Bacteria; kingdom Pseudomonadati; phylum Pseudomonadota; class Alphaproteobacteria; order Hyphomicrobiales; family Rhizobiaceae; genus Rhizobium; species Rhizobium pantanalense. Next base: position 41,431 of record NZ_JAQJCH010000011.1, on the reverse strand, counting down.
TAGCTCGTGCCATGGAGCTCGCCCTGATGGCGCAGGACGTCGCCGCCGAACGCGCTCGTTTCCGCCGCGCAAAGGAAGCCCTCACGATCTGCCGTCGCGATGTGCGCAAGCTGATCTCGGCTGCCGTGGAAGAGGGCGCTACAGGGAACTGGGAACGCGTGGAATCTGAGTATGTCAGTATTCTCGCCCGCCTCCCGCGCTATCCGAACCGCGCACAGGTCGAGATTACGCTCGACGAGATGGAGCTCTTGCGGGAAGAGGTCCTCAACATCCTGGAAACACAGCTAAAAACTGAAGATTTGCATGGCAATGCCATTCACAATGCCTGCCACATACAGAATTCAAATACCGAATCCATAAATGAACCTGAACCTAGCTCTAGAAAAGAGCAGGGCGATGGCTTGGCGGATGGACCTCTGACCAAGAATGAGCCGAACGAACGACCGAAGACGAAACCTGAGCCGATCAAGGCATTCCCACTCGGAATGGTCCTGCGTGCCTGCCCGCAGATCGCTGATTACGGTCCCGGCGGGCGCATCGAGCACTGGCGCGAGCTCATGAAAGCGGCCGTCGTCGTGCGATCAATGCTCGGCGTCAGCCCCTCAGCCTACGAGGAGGCCTGCAATGCCATGGGGCCGGAGAATGCGGCAGTTGCGGTTGCCTGCATTCTGGAGCGGTCGAATTTCATAACATCTGCCGGCGGATATCTGCGGGATTTGACCAGACGCTCGGAGCGCGGGGAGTTTTCGCTCGGGCCGATGCTGATGGCGCTCATGAAGCCAAATGACGGTGGACATCGAAGGTCGGCCTGACACGGGACTGCGCCATTAACGACGGGCAAAACGCGATCCGCTTCTGGCGCTGGCGCATCAAAACTTGTCAGCCGTTTTTTTAAGTTATTTGCTATGGCAATACAGGTAGTTATCAGCGTTGACCATCGAATTCCTGCGAGGACCTGCAACAATGTGGAAGGCAAAGCAGAAACAGCTGGCGGTCGAGCAGATCAATGGTCATAACGCGAAACCCCATCCCCTGATCATCGGTCGTGCGCCTGAGAACACCGAAATGCTGTTCACGCCCGCCGAACTCTACGGCGCAATGGCGCAATGCTCCAGCAGGGCAAAGATGGACCAGCGTGCGGCGAGGGCTCAGGTTCAGATGTGCCGCCATCTCATCGCGCGGCACTCGACGACAAGAATGATCGTTTTGCTTTGCTGGGGACTGCCCGCCGCAGCGAGGATCTGTTCGTTGCCCTGGCGGAGTCCAAGGCGACCAAGGGGGCGTCCAGGGCTGCTTTTACAAAGACTATCAGGGATGGCTACAAGGAGCAGGTCGAGCCCTATCTGTGCCGCAAGATCGGTTCCTGGGTTGCGTCGCACGGCTATGCCGTCGGCAGCTGAATGAAGTCGGTGAAGAAGGCCGAGATATTCATCGATCATACGGCGAACCCGATTCCGCTCACAGGTCAGGCGGGGGCTCCTTTCGATCGGAGCCATGGCTGAGCTTGCGGGTCTGGTCGAGTCTCGTGAACTTGGATCCACCCCAGTCTTCGTGCATGAGGTCTTTAGGAAGATCCAGAGAGGGGAGGGCGTGCAGGCGGAAGAACCCGCCGCCGCGGCCGAGGATGAATGCGCTGAACTGACACTGCGTTCCGATGGCGATTACCGTCGTCTGGCGAAGGCTATGCCGGTGAACAGCGGCAGGAAGAACGCGTGATCGGTCGCCTGATGAACCGTGCCCTCAGTGGCGGATAAGAGCAAACCGGCGAGCTCTGGTCTGAATATCTCGCGCCAAAGCTGGGTCGTATGTCAAACCAGCTTGCTGTGGAAGTGGGCAACAACCCGGTCGGCGGCCTGCCGCACGGTGTCGGCCTGGTCGTAGAAGTCGAAATGCTTACCCACCGTCCAATGCAGTTCCTTCGGGCCCGCTAGCTGATTGTAGACCTTGCGTGCCTGGTCGGGGAACGCCGCGCCGTCCGAATGGATCATCAGCGCCGGCGCCTTGACCTTTGAAGCCTGCGCTACCGGATTGAAGGCGATCCAAGGCTCCCAGCCCATCACCGCAAACTCGTTCCGCCACGATCGGACACCGCCGCCGCGGGTCTTGTCAAAGTAATATTCGCTTGGGCTCGCGCTCACGGCGGTCTTATCGCCGGGATTATAAGTCAGTATGGTGTCGATGACGCCAGTTTCCTCGTAGCGCTTGCGGGCAGTACGGCTCGCCGCAATCCGGTGATCCACTCCCTCTTGTCCGCCGAAGATTTTGGCCGCGAAGTCCGGTTCGGAAAAGAACCCGGCGACAGTTGCGAGAGCTTGAACGTTGGCGTCCTTGGCCGCCGTGTACAGTGCAGTGCCACCGCTCGTGCAAATGCCTAGAAGGCCGGTTGCTTTCACGTCCGGTCTTGCTTTCAGGAATCGTAGTGCAGCCGACAGGTCCTCGGCCTTGGAGGACTGGTCCTCGTACTGGCGCAGGGCGCCACCGCTCTCCCCATAGTTCCGGTAATCGATCGCAAGTGCAATGACCCCACGCCTGGCGAGCTCACCGGCATAGTTACCGCCCATCTGTTCCTTAACCGAACTCAGTGAGCCTGCGACGGCCACAGCGGGATACTGCCGGGAAGGGTCATGGCCTTCGGGCAGGTAAAGGTTTCCCACGACGAAACCATCACCGCTCAGAAAGCTGACCTTGTGCGACTTGGGCTGGCTCCGTTCAGTCAGTGATTCTGCCATGGCAAAGGCTCCTGTATTGAGGAGGACGGCTGTTGCCCCAACGGCAAGGCCGAACATCCGGCGCGAGATCGATGTGGTGGTCATAAGAGCATCCTCATTGAGTTTGATAAGAATTTAAGCTATGCGCTGAACTTAACAATCGGCGATCCATTTGACGCCCTATTAAGTAGGATTTGATAATGCGGGCCGATCTGTTAGACGGGATTGTCATTTTCACGCGCGTCGCTGAGAAGCGCAGCTTCACCGCTGCAGCCGTGGAACTCGGGGTCACAACGGCGGCGGTGAGTTGGAGTGTCAAGCGGCTTGAGACCCGTGTCGGCACCTCGCTACTGACCCGCACAACGCGGTCGGTGGGACTGACCGAAGCCGGTGAACTGTTCCTTCAGCAGGCGCTGGCCAGCGTGGCCAATGTCGAGGCGGCCATTGAGGCCGCCCAGCGAATGGGTGTCAATCCCGCAGGGCTGCTACGCCTCAGCGTCCCTTACGTGGCCCAGACGCTGATCGAGCCGGTGCTGGACGGCTTTGCCGCTGCGTATCCTGCCGTCGAGCTGGAGCTGGTGTTTGAAGACCGTTTCGTCGATATCGTGGCGGAGGGCTATGACGCGGGCATCCGGATCGGCGAGATGATCGCACAGGACATGATCGCGGTAAGGCTCACGAAGCCATCGCCGCTGACGGTCGTCGGATCTCCTGCATATTTCGCCCGGAGAGGTAAACCGCTACGTCCGGAGCAGCTCAGTGAGCATGCTTGCATCAACGTTCGGCTGTTCGGGGGAGCACTCTACCGATGGATGTTCACGGAGCGATTCGGACGCGGTGAACCGCGAACCTTTGCTATGGACGTAAAGGGCCCGCTGACCGTCAACGGGCCGGCGACATGCACGTCCGCCGCGGTGGCGGGCGTCGGCCTCACCTATAACATTGCCTCGGTTGTTGAGCCCCTGGTCCGGCAGGGACTGCTCGAGCCGTGCCTGGAAGGCTTCATGCCTGAAAGTCCCGGGTTCTTTATATACTTCCCCAACAGGAAACAGATGTTGCCCAAGCTCCGCGCGTTCGTGGACTTTTGGAAACAAGATCACCAGTAGCTCTAAGAAGCCGTGTCGCCCAAGGGCCCTCTGAAACGGCAACGCCATATCGACCTCAAGTCCGTCACCAAGAGTCGTCCGAGCTTGAACCAACTACCCCAAAGTCTCATGCCCTTCTACCGATGCAGGTGACGTCCGTCCCGGAGCTTAACCCTGAAACCGCATACCGACAGCTCGCCGCCCGCCGAAATCAGGGCGGGCAAGAAATCGCGGCAGGGGCCAGATGATGCTCCCCGCGCTCAATGACGGATGAGACCGAACCGATGCGCCTCATCCAGCAGATGACGAACAGAGGACGGTTGCCATTTTCGCCCACCGCGCGCCGGCCGCTCTCCCATCTGATCCAGTTGTGCGGCAATATCGCGAAGCGATAGATCGGGATCGGCAATAGCAATCGCCGCGACGAGCTTCATGAGGTGATCTTCTGGCGCGCGGCGAGGCGAGCGGGTCAGGAGCTCGGGTTCGGCCAGTTTCTCGCGGACCATACGATGCACGGCGCGGCGCAGCCTCTCCACGGTCCAGTCATGGCCGCGGCGATTAAGGACTCGCGTGACATTGTCCCAGCTGTGCTGCGGGCGAAGTTGCCGGACGGTTGGAAGCCAGGTTTGGGCAGATAAGATCAGCTCGTCGAGATAGAGTTTTTCCCGAGCCTTCGACACCGCCTTGATCGCTTCTGGCCGCCGTTCGCGAAGACCAGGGTTGCCCGGTAGCTTGCCACGAGCTTTTGCTGCCTTGATCCCGGCTTTGGTTCGTTCGGCGATCAGCGCTCTCTCGAGCTGCGCGACGGCACCGAGAACCTGGAGGGAAAACATGCCCTGCGGAGTCGACGTGTCGATTGGATCGCGGATCGATCGAAAATGAACGCCGCGTTGCTCGAGGTCCTCGATCACGGACAAGAGGTGACTCACCGATCGAGCCAGACGATCGAGGCGGACCACCACGAGGATGTCACCCGCGGTCAACTCGCCGAGCAGCCGGGTTAAGACTGGTCGAGCGCGCGATGCTCCGGAGCCATGCTCCTGATAGATCCGATCGCAGCCGGCGGCCTGCAACTCGTCCATCTGGGCATCGTGGACCTGGTCGTCCGTCGAGACGCGGGCGTAGCCGATCAGCCGCTTTACACGCTGTTGGACGTTAACTGTTTGTCGCTTCGCCATCGCACTTTTATCGGGCCGTTCGAAGTGATTTGTACAGATAAGGAATGCGTGAGAAATCGGTCAGTTGCAAGCGTGTTTTATCTGTTTGAGAACGGCCCACCAGACTCGAAATGCGGCTGCGCATGGGTATCGGAGCGTCCGCAGCGACAAACGTGCGCCAGCGGGCTTCCTTGGCGGAAACGCCGGAAAGCAAGGGAAGTTGAGGAGGGGAGGGGAAGCGAATTGGCGGCAAGAGTGCCGTTGGCGTAGTGCCGGCGAGAGGGGAGGTGCCAACCTAGGCTGCGGCCTGTCTTACACCCCCGATACGCAGTACTTATCGGAAGTTATGGCTTCAACTGGCAACTATACGCAGTGAGGAATGATAACTTTCAGATAGAGTTCGTTTAGCAAATCGTTTACCATGATTTCAATGTCTTACGATCTGGGGAATTTGCCGCTGAAGAGCCTGATGCGGCCAGCTTTTGAAGCAGGTGTCGCTTTGACACGCCTGGACGAGCGGATCGCCCGTTCGGCGGTCGGGCAAGGCTGGATCGAACGATCGCACTATACCGACGCCTGCGCCTCGCTGTGGATCGATGGTGAACTCGTCCACTTGGAAGATCTCGTCCTCCATGACGCCACCCGCGATATTCGCACACCCACCCATGAGCTGACCATCGCCCGCGACGTGCTGCGCACCCGCCGGCGGGTTGCCGACCAATCTCCTGATTGGGCGCTCTCTGCCGACGGCATCCGCTCGCTACGGAAAACCTCGGAGATCGGGTCGGGCGGCGGGGACGAGGCAACGACGGCCGGAGTTATTCGGGCGGCGGTCGCGATCGAACCGGAAGGGGAGGGGGATGATGGTGACGACGTTAAAAATCTGCCCGGCGTCGACTATGCCGCGATCGATGCGATCCTCGCGCGCTCCGACGCTGCGATCGAACGAGCCAAAAAGCCCGGCCGGGCTCCGGCCGATCCGCTGGTCTATGATCTCGACTGGGACGAGGATGCCCGGCTCGACGAATGGCGTGGCGTGTTGCGGCAAGCTGAAAACCTGCCGACGGTGCTGCAGGCGATCATCGCCCTCGATGCCTGGAACGAGCTTTCCGTCCTGCAGCATGCGCCCTGGCTCGGCCGGCTGTTTTGCGCCTCTCTCCTGCGGCAGGCCGGCGTCACCACCGGCGCCCATCTCGCCGCCGTCAACCTCGGCCTCAAAACTATTCCGGTCGATCGGCGCCGGCATCGCTATTGGGAGACCCGACTGCTGGCCATCGCCCACGGGTTTTTGGCGGCCGCCCAGATCGGCACGAAAGAGCATGACCGGCTGACGCTGGCGAAGACGATGATGGACCGAAAACTTGAAGGACGGCGAACCTCCTCAAAGTTGCCGGAGCTGGTTAAGCTGGTGATGGCGAAGCCGTTGGTCTCGGCGGGGATGGTGGCGAAAGCGCTGGAGGTGACGCCGCAGGCGGCGCGCCGGATCGTGTCGGAGCTCGGCTTGCGCGAGATGACGGGGAGGGGGAGGTTTCGGGCGTGGGGGACTCTATAATAGGAATGCGAGGACCCTCAAATGCAGTCCTAATTTGCAATCCCGGATGTATCAATCTGTACAAAGACTTAATCTCAGTAGTAGTAAGTAGAGCCGACAGAAGCGTTCGAATAGGTGAGGGACGGGGGTGGACATCTTTAGACTCGATCAAGCGCTGATCGAACGTTATGAGTCATTTGCTCGCTCGTTTTCAGAGATCCACGCGCCGGAGATCCGTGCTCAAGTCGATGCCGCATACCATGAGCAGAGATTCTGGCCTGAACCTCTCATTACCATCAATCCGCACTTCGAGGCTGGTTACTCTATCGATCAGCTTGTCGCTCACGGCGTGCTCGACCCCGCCCTCAGCAAGATATTCGCCAGCGGTCCTGACCGGGCACCGATCAAGCTTCATCGCCACCAGGAGCGTGCTGTCGCGAAAGCCGGAAATGGTGAAAGTTTCATCGTAACAACGGGTACAGGGTCGGGAAAGTCGCTCTGCTTCTTCCTGCCGATCGTCGATGCCGTTGTGCGCGCACGGCGCGCAGGCGAGGCGCAGCGGACACGCGCGATCATCATTTATCCCATGAACGCGTTGGCCAACAGCCAGCTTGAGGAACTCGAAAAGTTCATCGGCGGCTCGGGGGTTGAAGAGGAGCTCCGCCCGACCTTTGGTCGTTACACGGGCCAGGAAAGCGATGCGGAGCGACAGGCTATCGCCAAGGCCAAGCCCGATATCTTGCTCACGAACTTCATGATGCTCGAACTGCTCATGACGCGTCAGGACGAGCTTGATCGTGCTGTCATGGCTAACGCATCCGGATTGGATTTCTTGGTGCTGGATGAGTTGCACACATATCGTGGCCGACAAGGGGCGGATGTCGCAATGCTGGTGCGTCGCGTCAAGGACCGCCTTGTCAAAGAAGGCAAGCTGCTCTGCATTGGCACGTCCGCGACGATGTCGAGCGCGCAGGACGAGATCGAGCGAGCGAGTGCCGTTGCTCGCGTTGGCAAACTGATCTTTGGTGAGGAACTGAGTTCGACGTCGATCATCGACGAGAATCTTGCCCGAGCGACTGATCCCCGCATCAACAGCACGAACCTGGGAGCTTCCCTCGTAGATGCGGTCCGCGTGCCAATCCCCACCGGCCTCGGGGACAAGGAGCTGTACGACAATCCGCTTGCCTGCTGGATCGAGACCGAGGTTGGACTCGTAGAAGGCGAAAAGCTGCGCCGTCGACCGCCCATGACGTTGAGTGATGCGACCTTGAAACTCGCAGCTCAGACGAAGCTTCCACCAGAGGAATGCAGAACTGCTCTTGCCGGAATGCTGTCGTTGATGGGGCGGCGCGAGGATCTACGCGGTGGCGCCGGTGATCGTGCATTTCTAGCGTTCAAGCTTCATCGTTTTATCTCTGGCGCGGGGTATGCATACGCTACGATCGAGCCTGCTGCCGGCCGGCGCGTCGTCCTGGAGGGGCAGGTCTTTAACCCCTCCGATCCGAATGCGCGCTTATATCCAGTCTTCTTTTGCCGAGAATGCGGTCAGGAGCACCACAGCGTGCGTCTTGAAAATGCACTCGACGGTATGCGCGTTCTCGCGCGGGCCATCGATGAGCCGGCAAGTGAGGACCCAGAGCCAGACGGCTCGCGAACCGGGTTCCTAGTTCCCGCGGTCAATGCCGACTTCCAGTTCGGGGGCGCTGTCGCTGACTATCCCGATGATTGGCAGGAGACTACGCCGGCCGGACAGGAGCGCCTCAAAGGAGGACATCGCGGCAAGCACGAGGGCCAGCTTCTTTTGGTGAAGCCTGATGGATCGCTCGGCGACGATGGGGTACCGGCATGGTTCTTCAGCGGCAAATATCGCTTCTGCCCTCATTGCCGCCATCAGCCGCCTCAACAGGCGCGTGACATCAACAAGCTGGCGGGTCTGTCGGCCGAAGGCCGCAGTTCGGCGACGACGCTCATCGTTTCAACCATCTTGGCGTGGATGGAAGCCGACGGCACGCTTGAGGAAAGCACACGCAAGCTTCTGGGCTTCACAGACAATCGCCAGGATGCGGCCCTACAGGCAGGGCATTTCAACGATTTCATTTTCGTCAGCTTGCTTCGTGGCGGCATCTTACGTGCCGTCCGGGACGCAGGTCAGAAGGGTTTGGCGGACGTTCGGTTCGGGGAAGCTGTTCGCAAGGCGCTTGGTTTCGATCTGGAGGAATCCGACCGGCTCTCCGATTGGATGGCCGATCCACGCGTAAAGGGATTCCACAACCGGCAAGCGGCCGAGGAGGTGTTGACGTCGATCCTGGCGCATCGCGTATGGGCGGATCTTCGGAAGGGCTGGCGCTTCACGAATCCCAATCTCGAAGAAGCTGGCCTCGTGGAGGTGCGGTTTCCCGGACTGGGCGAACTGGCGGGCGACGATGAAGAGTTCGCTGGCAATCCGCGACTGGCGGCCAGCACGCCCCAATTGCGGGCCAGGCTCTTCACGCTGCTTTTCGATTATATGCGTCGCGGCCTTGCGATTGCCACCGAAGCGTTGGACCGCCAGCGAATATTGCAGGTCGCCGAAACGTCCAGAAATCATCTGCGCGATCCCTGGCTGATCGATCAAAACGAAGAGCAGGAACTACGGCAGGCCGGATTCCTGATGATTGATCCGCCGAGCAAGGCGGAGATCAGCGCTGCCGAAGATGTACTGATTGTACGAGCCGGCTGGCGAACGGCGCTGGGCAAGGCTCTGCGCAGCAAGGATCTGTGGGGGGAGCCGCTTCCTGTCAAAGAGTATGACGATGTTATCGCCACGCTCCTGCGTGCGGCCGAAAATCACCAAGTCGTCCGGCGGGTGGTTACAGGCGGTGAAGCCCATGCGTGGCGCCTATCATCGACCGCTTTGCGCCTCTTTCCAGCGACTAAGAGGGCCGACGGGAAACGCGAAAATCCGTTCTTCCGCGCGCTCTATGAGGATGTCGCCGAGATGCTTGGGCAGGAAGGTAACTTGCCCTTCGCCTTTGAGGCTCGGGAGCACACCGCCCAGGTCGATCAGAAAGTCCGTGCTTGGCGCGAAGATCGGTTTCGGTTCGGGAAGTCAGATATCGAAAGGATCGCCCAGAACCGGGACGAAATGCGCCAGGAAGGCGAACCCGCCAGTTTCCTCCCGGCGCTCTTCTGTTCTCCGACGATGGAGCTCGGCGTTGATATCAGCGCGCTGAACGCTGTCTTTCTGCGGAATGCACCGCCAACACCGGCAAATTACGTGCAGCGAGCCGGCCGCGCCGGCCGCAGTGGTCAAGCAGCGCTTGTCGTCACCTATTGTGCTGCCCAGTCTCCCCATGACCAATATTACTTCAACAATCGGCAAGGGCTTGTCGCGGGCGTGGTGAAGCCGCCAGCCCTCGATCTCGCCAATCGCGATCTGCTACGGAGCCACCTCCATGCCGAATGGCTGGCGGCGGCCGTGGTGCCGCTGAAGCCAGCCATCCCTGAAAACTTGAATATGGCGATACCGGAGATGTCGATCTCCGAGCCAATCCAAGCGGCGTTTGAAAAGCTTGCCGTGAGCGGAGCCGCAAAGCCCACGATGCGGCGTCTTCTTGAGCAGACTGTCAACGCGGTCGAGTTGGCTGATGCGCCCTGGCTAGCTGATATCGATGCCTTCGTCGATGAGACCAACCGGGAAGCGGCGCAGAATTTCGCAGGCAGCTTCAGTCGGTGGCGCGAGCTCTACCGAAGCGCTCGCCGTGAGCAGGATGAAGCGCATCAAATCCAGCAGAAGACGTCCTTCAAGCCGGGCGAACGCAAGGAGGCCGCGCGCCGTCATTTCAGGGCGACTGAAGAACTTGACATGCTCGAGCGCGGACAGGCTTCGAACGGTTCCGACTTTTACACATATCGATATCTCGCGACTGAAGGGTTTCTGCCGGGATACAATTTCCCGCGTCTCCCACTCTATGCTTTCATCCCTGCGACCAAACGGGCGGCCGTCCTGCAAAGGCCGCGTTTTCTTGCCATTTCCGAGTTCGGTCCCAACAGCCTGATTTATCACGAAGGGCGCGCCTACCGGGTTGTCCGTGCGAAGCTGCCGGCGCACGGCCGCCTCGACGATGGCAAACTGGCAACCACCAGCCTCGTCCTGTGTGGCGGATGCGGAGCGGCGCACACCGATGACAAGCTCGAGCGATGCCACGCGTGCGGCGCGTCGTTGGCCGGTGTGGATCGGCTCGACAATGTCTACCGGATCGACAATGTCGAAACCGCGCCATCTTCTCGGATCACGGCGAATGACGAAGACCGGCAAAGGCGCGGCTTTGAGATCCAGACCGTTTTCCAGTGGCAATTCGAAAAGGGCGTTCCCGATATCCGCACGCTCACCTTGCGTTCGGAAGCAGGGCCGTTGCTGCTTCTCGATTATGGCGCTCGCGCGAAGCTATCCCGCGTCAACAAGGGACTTCGCCGTCGGAAGTCAAAGTCGATAAACGGGTTCTGTATCGATCCGACGTCAGGCCGATGGGTAAAGGATACGCTCAACGGCGGGGATGATGATGACATGGACGTCACGATCCCGAAGTCGCAGCGGATCGTGCCGATCGTCGAGGACCATAAGAACGCGCTCCTGGTGCGGCCGCTTGCAAATTTTGACGAGCGGCAGATGGCAACCCTGCAGCACGCTCTTCTGCGAGGCATCCAGATTGTTGCCGAGCTTGAAGAAGGCGAACTCTTGGGCGAGCCGTTGCCGGAGCGCGACGACCGCAAGGCAATCCTGCTTTACGAGGCGACCGAGGGAGGAGCAGGTGTTCTGAACCGCCTTGTCTCCGATCCGCGCCGAACGGCAGAGATCGCCCGTCAGGCGCTGGATCTCATGCACTATGATTTCGCGCCGGATGGGGCTGGCCTCGAGGAGCGGTCGGATGCTTGCGTCGCTGGCTGTTATCGCTGCCTGCTCTCCTACTTCAATCAACCCGACCATAATCTGATCGATCGTCGCGACGCGGAGGTCACGGCCTTTCTCTGCCAGCTTGCGGATCCTGAGATCGTGCAGGCAGAGCCGGTGGAGGCCGCAAGGGGGTGGCTTGGTGCAATAGGCCGATGGGGATTGCCGGTACCATCCCCGCGCAAGGTCGACGGTACTTTATACGAGCTTTATTGGCCAAGCTTTCAGGTACTCGCGGTGTCAGGTCGTGTACCGGACGGGCTTGCTGCGGCATGCGCCGAGTTGGGGGTGGATGTCGTCGAGCTTCCCGAGGTGCCTGGCGATGCCGCGCCGAGGGAATTGGTTGAGTTGTTGGGGGCGGCGTAGTGGAAGCGGTCAGATTTTCACCGGGGGATCTTGTCGAGGCGCGGGGACGCGAATGGGTCGTACTTCCGTCTCCGGATGACGACATCCTCAATGTGCGGCCCTTGTCGGGTTCGGAGGCTGATGCGCAACGGATTGCGCTCGCGCTTGAAGTTAATCCCGTCAGGCCTGCGCGATTTGCTCCGCCAACACCCGAGCGGCGAGACACCCAGGACGGTGCGCGGTTGCTAGCGGATGCGCTACGTCTGTCGCTTCGCCGAGGCGCCGGCCCGTTCCGAAGCGCCGCGCATCTCGGCGTGGAGCCACGCGCCTATCAGCTTGTCCCCCTGATGATGGCCTTAAAGCTCCCGGTGGTGCGGTTGCTGATCGCCGACGACGTGGGGATCGGCAAGACGATCGAGGCGGCATTGATCGTCCGCGAGATGCTCGACCGTGGTCTGATCGACCGCTTCTCCGTGTTGTGTCCGCCCCATCTCGTCGAGCAATGGGTAAGTGAGCTCGCGGAGAAGTTCGACATTGACGCCGTGGCCGTGACCTCGGCTAGGGCGCGCAGCCTGGAGCGGGGTCTTCCCGCCGCTCAAAGCCTCTTTGAGGCCTATCCGCACACTGTCGTCAGCCTCGACTATATCAAGGCCGACAGCCGTCGCGACGAATTTGCCCGGGCGTGCCCGTCCCTTGTGATCGTTGACGAAGCGCATGCCTGTATCGGCGGAGATCGCGGCAGACATCAGCGTTTCGAGCTTCTCGAACGCCTCGCCTCCGATGAGGAACGCCACATGCTGCTGCTGACGGCAACGCCGCACAGTGGTGATGAAGCGGCATTCGATCGTCTGCTAGGCCTCATTAGTCCGGACTTCGCGGGAGGTCCCCAAGGCGATGAGAATGCGCGCACGCGATATGCACGCCGCCTTGCTCAACATTATGTCCAGCGGCGCCGGCCCGATATCACGGAGGCCGGTTGGCACGAGAATCGGACCTTCCCTGTTCACCAGGTGAAGGATGAGCCTTTTAGTCTCAGCGGCGAGTTTGGCGCCTTCCATGATCGCGTCCTTGATTATTGTCTCGCTGTTACGCAGCGTGCCGGTGCTGACCAGCGCAGCCGACGGCTTGCTTTTTGGGGAACGCTGGCGCTCATGCGATGCGTCGGCTCCTCGCCGGCAGCCGCGATCAATGCACTGCGCAATCGCTTGTCCGGTGTGGCCGACGAAGAGGCGATGCAGCCCGTTGTCTTCGACGAAGACGAAGGCCTGCTCGACCAGGGTGACGTGGAGCCCGGTACCGCCAGCGACAGTGCCGAAGAGCGCGGCGAACTCACCGAGTTGGTTGCGATTGCTGAATCCCTTGATGGCCGTCGCCGCGAGGATCCTAAGGTGGCGCGGCTTCTCAAGGTTCTGAAAGGGCTGCTTCAGGAAGGGGCCAAGCCGGTCGTCTTTTGCCGGTTCATCGCAACGGCGGAGGCGTTGGGCGAGGAGATTAAGCGTGCTTGGCCAAAGGCTGACCTGGCAGTCGTGACAGGGCGCCTGCCGCCCGAAGAGCGGCGAACTCGCATCGATCAGCTGGAGGATTCCGAGAGTCGAATCCTCGTCGCGACCGACTGCCTGTCCGAGGGCATCAATCTGCAAGCACTGTTCGACGCCGTAGTTCATTACGATCTAAGCTGGAATCCGACCCGTCACCAGCAGCGCGAGGGGCGCGTCGATCGATTTGGCCAGCGTTCGCCTGTGGTCCGCTCAGTGACGATCTTTGGCGACAACAGCGCGATCGATGGCGCCGTCTTGCAGGTCATCCTGCGAAAAGCGGACGCTATTCGTAAGGCGACAGGCATTTCGGTGCCGATGCCTGAAGACAGCGAAGGCGTGACCTCCGCACTGATGCAAGCGCTCATGCTTCGGGCTGGCGGACATCGAGAGCAGTTGGCCTTCGATTTCGGCCTTTCGAGCGAACGGCTCGACAGCAAATGGCGCGACGCCGAGGAAAATGCGAAAGCAAGCCGCGCGCGCTATGCGCAAGGTGCGTTGAAGCCCGATGAGGTGCTGCCGGAATGGCGGCAGATGCGCGCGCTAAACGGCGGCCCGACTGAAGTCGCACGCTTCACCGAGCGTGCTTTGAAGCGCGTGGGCGCGCCTCTGGAGAAGGCTGGACAGCATCATCTCGTTCATTTTCACGCCATGCCCGACGCTATCAAGGAGCGCCTGGAGGCGCGCGGGTTTCGTGGCACGCGGAGAGTTGGGTTCGAGGACGATCCTGCCCCAGGTGTGACACATCTCGGTCGGGTTCACCCACTCGTTGCAAGCTTGGCGGAAAGCCTGGCCGAGGGAGCGCTTGATCCGGAGGGGGCAGCATTCCGGCCGCTTGGCCGGTGCGGCGTTTGGCGCACGCGCAAGGTCGCTCAGATGACGACGTTGCTGATGTTGCGCAATCGCTTCAAACTAATAACGAGTGGTCGCCTAAATCGAATGTTGCTGGCGGAGGAGGCCACAGGTCTCGCTTTTGGGGGATTATCTCCGGTCTCGTTACTGAAAGGGCCGGCGGCGCTTGATCTACTCGAGGCGGAGGCATCGGGGAATCTTGATGATCAAGCTGTTGGGCGTCAGCTTCAGCGGGCTCGCGAGCGATTGGCAAATTATGAGTCCGCGATAGCGGCCTTTGCGGCCGAGCGTGGTGCAGCACTTTCCGACGATCATCTTCGCTTGACGGAGGCCGCACGAGGCGGTGCGACGGTGGAGGTCGTGCCCGCTTTGCCAGCGGATATTATTGGCCTCTACGTTCTCCTCCCGGAGGACGAATAATGGCCCGGCACCTCAAGCGCGTTGCGGATATAGGTCTTACCGCTGTCTTAATCGAAGGAGGCCTTATCTCTCCCGATCAAGTTGCCGCTATCGCGGCAACTGTTCCCGACCAGAAAGCGGCTGCGGATTATGGCTGTCCCAAAGGAACGAACCTTCGAGACGAAATCACTCGATATTTCAGGATTGGGCAGGCCCATTGGCAGGTCTATGCCAGATTGGCTGCCCCGACCGAGAGTCAGACAGTAGCCTTCGCCAAAAGCGTGCTTGAGCAAGCATTCGGATTCGAAGATCTGCGCGGTCCAAACATTCACGAGCGTGATGGCCACACATTCCGCATTACCCTTGAGGCAAAGGGCGGTCGCGTACCGGTAGTTGTTGCTGCACCATCTTCGGAAGCGGATGCCTTCACCAAAGCGCTTCCGCAACTTGGCGACGATCATGGGGGCACGATTCCACGGCGTTCTCCTAGCGTGCTGCTCCAGGACTGGTTGAACACCAATCCTGACTCTCTGTGGGGTCTCGTCTTTGCTGGGGACCGAGTCCGCCTTATGCGGGACAATGCCAGCTTCACTCGACCAGCATTTATCGAGGTCGATCTCGGAGCAATTTTCCGGGATGAGATGTTCGCTGATTTCACTGCAACGTGGCTACTCCTGCATGCCACGCGTTTTGGCGGTGATCACACACCGGCGTCCGGTTCTTGGTTAGAGCGATGGCGGGAAGCCGGATTGAGGGCCGGCACCGCCGCGCGGGAACGACTGGGCGAAAGTGTGGAGGAGGCGCTGCTTGCCTTGGGACAGGGTTTCCTCGACTCAAATCCTGCTCTCAGATCGAAGCTTGATGACGATCAACTCAGTATTCATGCGTTGTTCGAGCAGATTCTCCGCATTGTTTATAGGTTAATCTTCCTAGCGGTATCGGAAGACAGAGATTTATTGCATAGCCCGGACGCGCCGGCTTCCTCTCGTGACCTGTATGCTTCGGCGTACGGATTCAGCTCCTTACGCGAACGATCTGCCCGCCGTTCGGCGCACGATCATCATCATGACGTCTGGGAAGGAGTAAAGATTGTTTTTCTGGGATTAGGTCGCGGCGAAAGGATCTTGGGTTTGCCTCCATTGGGAGGTCTTTTTGCGGGTGGGCAAACTCCAGATCTCGATGTTGCGAAGCTTTCCAACAGGGCGTTTTTGCGCGCTGTCTTTCATCTAAGCTGGTTGATCGAAGATGGTCGTCGCGTCCGGATAAACTGGCGGGATATGGCCACCGAGGAGTTGGGATCGGTCTATGAAGGCCTGCTTGAGCTTACCCCCTCGCGTGAAGACAACGGGCGCCGCTTCTGCTTTGCCGGCGGTAATGAGGCGCGTGGTAACGCACGGAAGAAAAGCGGCAGTTATTATACCCCGGACAGCCTTGTTCAGACGTTGTTGGATAGCACTCTCAACCCGGTGATAGACCAAGCCGAGGCAGAAGGGGGAGTGGAAAGAATCCTGAAGCTCGCTGTCATTGATCCGGCTTGCGGTTCAGGCCACTTCCTCTTGGGAGCAGCGCGACGCATCGCGACACGCATCGCGCTGCTCCGCGACACTGAAGCCCCCGATTATCCCGCCGCGATGCGGGATGTAGTACGCCACTGCATTTATGGGGTTGATCGCAATCCCATGGCCGTGGAGCTGGCGAAGGTGGCTTTGTGGATCGAAGCCGTTGAGCCAGGCAAACCACTTACTTTCCTCGACAGTCATATACGGTGCGGAGATAGTCTTGTCGGTGTCTTCGATCTGTCCGTGCTGAAAGAGGGTATTCCCGAGGATGCATACAAACCTCTGAATGGCGACGATCGCGAGATCGTAAATTACTACAAGGGAAAAAATCGGCGCGAGTTGTCTGAACGTGATCAGATTGCAAGTGGCTTCGAATTCAATCGACAAAAGGACCTGGCTCGCGACCTTTCAGCACTAGCAGCGATGCCCGAAGAAACGGTCGACCAGATTGGTGAGAAGCGGTCGCGCTTCGAGGCGCTTATGAAGCATGGAGCCGCGGCTTGGACGGTTGAGTTCGCCTGCGATCTATGGACGTCGGCCTTTTTCGTCCCCAAAACGCAGCACGAGCAACATGTTGGGCTAGATGGACGCCCAAAGCGTGGCACGGAACTGGTCGCCACATCCGGCACTATCTGGGAGCTATTGCGTGGGCGAGCGCCGTTCGATGCGCTCGCCGCTTCTGCTACAGCTCTCGCCGGACAAAATCGTTTCTTTCACTGGCCCATCGCGTTCGCAGATATCATGGGCCGTGGCGGTTTCGATGTAGTTATCGGCAATCCGCCTTGGGAAATGCCCGAGGTCGATGACCGAGAATTCTTCGTCTCTCGCATTCCCGAGATAGCTGCCGAGACCTCTGCTCAAAAGCGGCGACAGATGATTGCTGCTTTGGCCGAAAGCGATCCTCGCGCACACCGCGAGTGGCTTCAACATACCCGCAGCTACGCAGCCAGTCGCTCCTTTTTTACAGGCTCAACTCGATTTCCAAACGGAGCGAACGGACGCCTTAACTACTACAAGTTGTTTCTAGAGAATAGCTTCTTCGCGGTGACGAAAACGGGGCGGCTCGGGATGGTTATCCCAAGCGGGCTTACGACCAATGCCTATGAGAGGCCGCTTTGGCATAGTCTCGTTAAAAACGGATACGTATCGGCGGTATACGATTTTGAGAACAGCGGTCGGCTATTTCCGGGAATCGACTCAAGAATAAAGTTCACGCTCATTTCTTTGAGAAAACAGGTTGAGGAAAGGTTCGTTACTGCCTGTTGGTTGGCGGACGTTTCCGAGCTTCAGGAGGATAGTCGGGTCATCGCTCTCACGCTGGATGATCTTGTTAATTTCAGCCCGGACGATCTTGCTCTTCCACAGTTTCGTCGACAGGCTGATCTCGATTTGTTGGTGTTGGCAAGTAACCGGCACGGTCAGCTTAGTGACCACGAGGATTGGAGCTATACGCCGCGGTTGATGTTCTCATCTTCAGACGATGCCTTCAGTCCGGTAGATATCCGCACGCTACCAGGTGCTCGCCATACGTCGGACAACCAGATCGCAACTTCAACCGGAGAGGTGCTCGTACCGGTGTACGAGGGTAAGATGGTCGGCATTCTCGACCATCGCCAAGCCGATATTTATATCAACCCTGCCAACGCTGCACGGCAGGCGCAGGAACGACCAATACCCGACGAGGAGAAAACTTCTCCCGACCGCTTTGCTGCTCCTCAATTTTGGCTTCGCGAAGAAGCCGTGAGACAGCGCCGGTTCGGCAAACGCCAAGGTGATTGGGAGTTGGTCTTTTGTGATGTTACCAGTGCAACCAATGAACGGACGACAATAGCAAGCATCGTTCCTCTGTCCGGTTTAACTCGAAGCTTGCCATCGATTTACCTTAGATCTTCGTCCGCCAAAGATGCAGTGCTATTGGTTGGCGCGCTATCATCATTGGTGGTCGACTTTTTTGCTAAGCTAAAGGTGTCGAGTAATCATCTCACCCAAGGCATATTGGCGACCCTGCCGATGCCATCCAGAGCGAGGATCCAAGAATTCGCGAATGGGGTTCTGCAGGACACAGATTGGTTCGAAGATCGTGTGATAGAACTTCTGTACGTGTCATGGGATTTGGCAAAGTTTGCGAAAGAGGTCGGGCGGCATACGCCGCCGTATAAATGGGATGAAAGTCGACGTTTTTGGCTCCGCTGTGAAATCGACGCTGCATTCTTTCACTTAATTCTTGGCGCGCCGGAGGATTGGGGAAAAGGCGAGGATCAATCGTTTGCGAGTCCGCGCGAAGCAGTAAAGTATATGTTGGAGGCATTCTCCGTCTTGAGTCGCAAGGAAGAAAGCCGGTTTGGAGGGGATCGGCGTACCGAGAGGACAGTGCTTGAGATTTACGACGAAATGGAAGCGGCCATATCCTCTGGAAGACCATATCAAACTAGGCTGACACCTGCTCCTGCTGATCCGAGCTGTTGCCATTCAGCCCCGTTCGGTGAGGCCTTGCTGGCTGACGGAGTTTGGGCTCGGCCAGAGCCGTCTCAGGCCGGCGATGTCGGTGCCATATTCGCTGCCGTTCTCAAGGCGATGGTCGGCGCGAAGCCTTTCCACGATGTTCGTTTAGCTGCCGCGTTCGTCATGGAGCCGCGGCTACTCGTTCCGCTGCTGCCGGCCGCTAAAGCCGCAGAATGGCGCCGCCTGGTCGGGGCAGAGGTCGATCCTCTTGCCAGCAATGTCGCTACATTCGTAGCGAGGAACAACACAGCGTGGGGTAGCGCTCTGCGAAATCACCGCGGCAACGGGCGATTGGTGGAGAATCTCGATCTCGGGACATGGGCATCTGGCCCTGGTTTGGACGCCATCGACACTTCCGGATGGCCTGACGGTCGCGCGGGGTTCGTGTTCGGTGCGCTGGAGAACATCAACCTAGACGCGGCGGTGGATTCGCTGCCCGCTGACATACAGCAGTGGGTGATCAATGCCGCAGCAGCCTGACCTTCTCACCCCGCAGCTTCTGACGGTAAGCCCTGCTGAAGGATTAGAAGGGCCGCGGCTTTGGGTTCGGCGACTTGTCATATGGAAGGAGCCCGGCGGGGAGAAAGTGCGGGACATCGAGCTTCGGCCGGGCCTGAACATCGTCTGGTCACCTGATGGAGCAGATGATGCCGCTTTGGCAGGTCAAACAAATGCCGTCGGGCATGGCAGTGGCAAAACGCTTTTCTGCCGGCTGGTCCGCTATTGCCTTGGTGAGGATCGCTTCGCCACCGAGCAGCAGCGAGATCGGATTGGCACCGCGTTCCTGAATGGCATCGTTGGTGCCGAGGTCGTGCTTGATGGAGTCTGCTGGGCGATCGTGCGCCCGCTCGGCCTGCGCCGCAGACACATGGCAGTTCCTGGTGGAAATCTCGAGGAGATTGCCGCTGGTGAAGGCGCTTCAACGGGAATGGAGCCGTTCATCGAAGCGATAGACCAGCAAATCATTACTACTGCACTTGCCCAGTTGGTTCGCCCGCAGGCGAGTGGAGCGATTTGGCCGATCGCGCTCGCATGGCTCACGCGAGACCAAGAATGTCGATTTGACGATATCTTGGACTGGCGGTCGCCGACGTCGGATTCCGATTCACCAATGCCCGCGAGCGGACAGGAGAAGGGACCAAGGCTTGAGGCGCTTCGTTCATTCCTGATGGCGATCACGCCTGAGGAACAAGCCACGCGTGCCGAAGTGAATAGCCTCAGCGAGCAGCGCCGAGTTCTGGATCAAGAGATTGGCCATCGCCGGTGGGAAATTGAGCGCACGCAAGCGCGCCTAGTTACGGGTCTCGACCTTGAGAGTCAGTCGCTTCCCGAGATGCCATTGCTGATCGACATCATGCGCAGATCCGCCAGCGCGCGTTTGGCGTCGGCAAGCAAGATTCCAACTGGAGGCGACGCCGAACTCGTCGCAGCACGCGAGCAACGAGAAACGGCGAGAAATGAATGGGCGCGCCTCGACGGCGAACTTATTCGGATCGGGGCGCTGATTCCCGCCGAAGAACGCACATTGGCGATGATACGGGGAGAATTGCCGGGACTTTCCTATTCGAAAATCGAGGCTGAAAGTCCGATCTGCCCGATATGTGAAGTCTCCATCGACCGAGCCTTGGCAGAGGGATGCAAGCTCTCGCACAAAATTCCCGATGCCGACGCGTGCCGGCAGCGTTGGAATCAACGACAGGCGGATCACGACGCCCAAGCGAAGCGAGTTGAAGATCTGCGGCAAGAGCAGACGCGGCTCGTGCCGCAGATTGCTCTGGCCAAGCAGCAATTCGATCGATCCGTCGATCACGTTACGAACATCGAGAAGGCCCGCGATGACCGAGAGTCCACTTGGTATACAGCCCGCAGGCTCCAAGACGATGTTGAGCGCCTGGCCGAACTCTTCGAAACGCAGGAGGCCGGTTTCAAGCGCCTACGTGAACTGGGCACGAAACTTGAGATCGAGAGAGAGCGGCTGGGTGCCTTTCGCGACAAACAGGCCCGCATTTTCGGACGCCTGAGCGAGAAGTTCGACCCGATCGTCCGACGGTTGGTCGGCCACGATGCAAAGGGGCGGATCACCCTTAGCGGGAATGGGCTTGATCTGTCGGTAGACATGGGAGGCGACCGAAGGACAGCCGCGATAGACTCTCTCAAGGTTCTGGCTTTCGACCTCGCTGCGATGTGCGTCAGTATCGAAGGCGGAACGCGTGTGCCGTCATTTCTGCTTCACGACAGCCCACGTGAGGCCGACCTCGGTTTGTCCATTTATGGACGGCTCTTTGATATCGTTCAGGATTTGGAGCGCGTCGGCGGGAAGCCACTGTTTCAGTACATCGTAACGACAACAACGGCGCCGCCAACCGAGTTCAGGGAACGTCCGTACTTGCAGTTAAAATTGCATGGCGATCCACCCACGCAGCGCTTGCTCGGAGTCGACTTATGACAAGCACCGAACGGCGTCTTGCAGCTTATCCATTCGTCCTTTTCTCTGAGCTGCGCGATGCCGCGAACGAACATGGCTACCGCATTGGTCCTGAAGAGGCCGGTGGATGGATCTTTTTCCGATCAGCCAGTGCGCCGGGGGAGATCGGACTGGCTGCCGCGAGCGCGTCTGGTCCTTTCTTTCTGTCCTTGATGTTGCCAGAAGTGGTACGAGCGCTGGACGCTCAAGCTGCAGCTCCCTGCGCTAAAGGGCACGCAGGGAGCTTCATGTTTGCCACGCGTGACGAGCTGCATGCAGGAGTCCAAGCGGTGTACCGTCTGTCAGTTAGCTTGCCTAACTTCCCTCTTGAGAAATATGAACGGGCTGTAGCGGGGATCGGCGAGACTGAAGGCGAACGTGCACAAAAATTCAGGATCGGACAGGACATTTTTCGCGATGCCCTGATGGAATACTGGAACGGAACCTGCCCGTTGACCGGAATTTCAAATCCGAGTCTCCTGAGAGCCTCACACATAAGGCCGTGGTCTGACTGCGCGACAAACGCTCAGCGGCTTGACGTACACAACGGACTTTTGCTCTCGGCGCTTTGGGATGCTGCGTTCGACGCGGGGTTGGTCACATTCGACAGGAATGGAAAAGTCCTTCCATCTGCTAAACTCGACGTACAGGCGCAGGCCCAACTTTGTATCAGCGCCTCAAAGTCAATCGATCTACGAGACGAACATCAACCTTTTCTCGATTATCACAGACATGAAGTCTGGAACCAATAGCTGCCGCGTGCGAACACGTTATCAGAGCTGGAAATCCCGCAACGCCCCGCTCTCACTCCAATGCGGCTATTAATGGCGCCGCATCTTCCAATCCCGCAAATCCATCTACGAAGAGATTCCGGATGTTTTCCCCCGAAATCAGGACACCCAACTCCGCGCCATTCGACCGAGATCCTTCGACGACTGTCGACAACCAATTGAAACTGGTGATCGCGATCGCGTCTCTATCCCAAGCCAAAAACTTGCCGTGCAATTTAGGAAGTGTCGCGAGTGACAAGCCTCGCTTGGCGATATCCTCAGCCTTCGGCTCTCGTCCCTCCGCTTTCAGTAGACGGCTGGCCCGCTGGTAAAACAGCTTGATCGATTTTCCATCCTCCGATGCACGGGTCAGCGGGACGAGTGCCGTCGTCTCTGCCGCCAGTCCATAGAGGTCGCAGGCGACGATGATGTCGGTGTTAGCAGTGTCTCGCGCCATCCTTATACAAGCGTAGTGATCCGCGTCTGATAATATTGTCAGCTTGTGAGCGCCTTTCTCCTGCCGCGTGGCTGACGTTGCTTTCGCTGCAATCCAAAGACGATTCAAACGACGAGCTGTGGGTGACCACGACCCGATCGAAGGCTGCTGCGCCGCCGTCAGCCATCCCAACAATTTTGTAGCCAAACGGGCGCTGCGTGATCGGACGGAAACGTCAATTGCGTCAAACCATGTTGAAAGGAAGTTGCAGCTGCCGACGATGCTTATCCAGCAACCGAGTTCGCGGTCATCATAAAGAATCATTTTGGCGTGAGATCCAGATGAAACTGGCGACATCCGAATCCGCGTCCTTGCTACCCCGAGAATCTTATCGAGCACTTTTTCGCATTCCCGAATTGGCTCAGGATTCTCGTTGCTCTCAGGATCTTTATTCAAGCCCCAGAGAAGCTCGACTTTAACATTGCGCCTAGCCGCGCTCTCAAGGTCCGGCCGCAGCTTTTCGAGGACAGACGGATGCACGAAACAGGAATGTATAATGACGGTCGTAGACGCATTTTGCAGTGCTGCTCGAACTGTCTCAAAATGAGCTTCACCTCCTACGATGAAGTCGCCCTTTGTGAAGTCGTCTCGCATCTCGCCAATCGATGCGTCCGCCGCTGGAGCCGCTGCCCCCGAAAATTCCTCAGGCCCTTCGGTCGCGAACTCCCGCACAGCCTGCACCAAGCGGAGCGGAGCGTACGGGGGCAAACCTTCCAGCTGATCGAAACTAAGAGTGATCCTCGCGTAGGGCCTGGACGGCGTTTTGAAGCGAGGTTCTTCCGGCTCCAAGCTTTCGTCAGGATGAAGAATAATGAGATCCCTCAGATTGCCGTCCTTAGGGTCGTATGTAGTATTGACCGGCGACATAAGTGCGGCGTCATGCGGAAGATCTCGATCATATACCAGCGTCAGATCTTCGGACCGCAGCCAACTTCCCGTGACCCGGTCGAAGCAGAAGGACATCCATTTAGTGTCTCGTTCGAGTTGTGCCGGAAGATGCTTGTCGAGAGATCTACGTTTACCGGCGTTGGTCGCTGCAAACAGAAGATTGTCCCCCGAGGCTCGCAACTCTACCCAGTTCGCCCGCAACAGTCTTATAAGCGCCTCAATGACTATTCTATTAGGAAGCGCCGACATTTGCCCGAGCTCGTTCAAAGATCGATGGTTTTGAGCAAGCTCTATGAGGATCATTTGTTCGAGGACACTCCACCGACGGCCGACGCTCACGTCGTAGCTGACAGCTGTGCGGAACAGGGGCAAATAGACCACCTTCACTTTGCGGCCTCCACTTTGCCGAGCTTGCCCGTAGTCACCGCGGATGCCATCACACTCATCATCTGACGGAGATACGCGTGCTCCTCGTCGGCCGAGGTGTGCTGGTCGCATCGAGTTGAGAAGAAATCCCAGCTCCCGACGATAATCAGTTTCTGCTTCGCCCGGCTCAGGAGAACATTCATTCTGTTCCTCTCCTTCAGGAAGCCGAGGCTCTTCCAAGGCACCAACGCATTGTTACGAACGAGGCTCACAACGACTACGTCAGCCTCGCTGCCCTGAAATTCGTCAACCGTCGCGCCCAAACGTTTTCCCTTTCTCAGGTCAAAGGAACCTGAGAACATATGAGGAAGACCGCCATTTTGATGAGCCGCCTCAATAGACCGACGAATAACTTCCAATTGATTGGTATAGGGCGAAAGGATCTGAACTTCGCAAGGTTCGGATCCGCGCGGCTGCAATTCTTCTAATACGCGAACAACAAGCTCAGCTTCGACTTTGGAAACAAACAGACCGTCTTGCTCGCCCTCCGCATACTTTTCACGTTGTATCCATGGCACGTCGCACCATACAACCCGATTTCCGGGCAGCCATGATCCTTCTCTGATATTAAATGGTGGGCTTTCCGAGAAGCGGGCCTGGGTCTCGTCAGGCGACTTCAGAATGGTTCCATCGATGTCATTTAGGTCCGGATAAAAACTCCGCCCGACAATCGCAGCAATGTCCGGATGCATGCGGTGCTGGTCCGTCAATGTAGCGACTGGGGCCCGGCCGGTGCCATCTGAGGAGCTGGCAAATATCGCAGCGAAGAGTTCGACCATCGATCGCCAGCGCTCACAGCGATCGACAAACCACTCGCGACCATCTTCTTCTTCGACCAGCGTGACATCAATCAGGCCGGGGGCAAATTGGGCTCCGAGCTGGATCGCTTTCTTGACCCTGAGCGGATCGGCTAGGAGTTGTTTGAAGATCTTCGCGTTGAAAGGAGGGAGCTGGAAGTGGTCGCCGATCAGAAGTAGTCGATGGCTCTCCGCGAGTGCCACGGCCATATCGAATCCGTGCGCTTTCCCGGCCTCTTCGATAATCGACCAGTCAAACCGCCGTCCGCGCTCGGCTAAATCGGCGAGCTCGCCGGAATTCAAGGTCGAAAAAGTCACGTTCGCGGCGTCTTGCACCAATAGTTGCAGGGTACGCGTGTCGGAGTGAGTTGTTTCGGGGTCCTCAGTTGCTGCAATGACGTCAGCCAGACGGTCTCTTAGGAAACGGGGCGAATTCAGTGCCAAATCGCTTGTTGCGAGGCTATCAACGAGCGCTTTCGTAACTTTCGAAACTGAATGGGGATCGGTCCTGTTTCCTCCAAGCCGGAGAACAATTGGACGCTTGCTAGCCGAAATGTCATTGAAGGTAGCGTTTACCTTCCCCAACACGTCGTCGACGGTGTGATGCGAGTGAGCTGTAACGAGTATCTGAGCACTCGCGTCGAAGTTCATAAGCCGGTCGGCGAACGCTTTGATTAGCGTGGTTTTTCCGGTTCCCGGCGGGCCTTGGATGGCAAATAACGGCTGTGTTTGCCAAACGGCCTCCAGGGCTTTCAGCTTCGATGGGTCCAGAGCAATCGAAGCTCTTTCGTCAGGCAGCGTGTCGTTGTTCCGCCTCGTGGTTCTTAATGGGTCGGCAAGGTTTTGCAACAGCATCTCATGCGACCGCATATCTTCGATTGCTTTGTGTCTCCGGCGGATTTGAGCAATAGATCCCCCGTAGTTCTTCGCCAGATAAGCTATGCCTTTCCTGACAGGAGGACTTCCCTGGCATCGAAAACGGTACACAGGGCCCGTTGCTCGCTGCTCGGCGCCGACAAACTTCCAGGCCGTCTCCGAGCTTGCATCGTTTGCGATCGTTCTGCGGTTTAGAAGAGCATATTGATCACTACGGAGGTCTTCATCTTCGACGCTAATAGCTTCGGCGCCCAGCCGGAACCACTCCCGAAGCTGCTCAGCCGGCGACGCGAGATTTAGTGCCTGCGCAAGCTCGTTTCTGTCGGGATCACTCTTTGGCGTGAGCTCGACTTCGGTCTCGCTACTGCTGCGGTGAAATTCGACAACTTCAACGGGACAAATTTGCGCTGCAATGATGACAGTATCTAGTTGCTGCGTAACCCGAAAAAAGTCATGCACATCGCGGAGATGGGCAGCCAGCTTGACCCTTGTTTGACGAAATGGAAAAAGCTTGTCCCACGGCGCACCCCGGTCGCGAATGGCATTTACGCTCTTTAGCACCTGAGGATACCGCATAATCTCGATCTTGCGTTGACCGATGCTGAAATACTGCTCATCGATCGTCACCCGCGGAATCTGCTCTACCGAATCACAGTAGCCGATATTCCAGGTCGATCCGCCGTTCACATCCCATTGCCGGACCCGATATTCGAGGCAGGCACCTTTCAGCACAAAATGAGAGAATGGGACCATCCGAGCAACGAGCCTGAAGTCCCCCCGGAGATCCTCTTCGATCCAGGCTTGCTGCTTGAGAGGGTCATCGGCGCGGGCCAAACCGAGAGAGGCAATCTCCACCTGCTTCGACAAGTCGGTGTCGGAGCCAAGGCGCACCGCGAGAACGATACTGCGACCTGCATTAGCCGCGCTGATAGTTAAGTCCCTGAGAATGTTTCGCAGCGTTTGCAAAACTGCCTGATCATCGCACAATCGCTGCTCGGGATTTTCCTCAATGAGTTGGAGGATTGCCGATTTCTCGCTTTGGTTTAGATGGGTGAGACGATCGATAGCGCTTCTAAGCGGGAAGCGCTTTTTGAAGTTTTTTAGTTCTATTCCGAAAAGTTCCGCGGCCATGATTCCGAAATCGAACCAGTCCGTGGCGGTCGAGTATTCGGTTGCATCCTTGTCAAGCTCCGGTGCCGATAACGTCTCCTTAAAGCCTGGCCGCGTCGCGGCGCCGTCGCGGCCCGCAATCCGTAGGGACCATTCAAAGCCGCTGAGCCTAAAATCGCCTTGGCCATCGGTTCCGGCAAATACCGCTTTCGATGACAGCGATCGGTGAAGTGTTCCTTCCTTGTGCAGAATCGTCAACGCTTCCGCTATGCGGAGCAGGCCTTCCCACAGCGGTCGACGCCGCGTGATTTCCGAGAGGTTTTGGAGCCAGTTGAAGCGGCTTCGATCTGCCAGCATGGCCGACAAGAGCTGGCGCTTGCCTCCTTCCAAAACGGCGAAGTACTGTTTGTCGTCAGCATCGAGATGGTGCAAGCGCGCGAATAGTTCGCTGGCTCCCGGAAAGCCTTGCAGACGCATGAGGCCCCGGACTTCGCGGTTCCAGAGGGCCTGAACATCATCGGCATCGGAGGAGCGCCGCCTCCACATCTTTACGTAGTAGATGTCTCCCGCATCGCTTGCCTGCCAAACGTCCGGAACTCCTCTGCGAGCATCCCCCGCTAACACTTTTCGGTCAAGTCTGTAGCGGCCTCCGATATATTGTTCTGCCACAAGCATCCCCCAAGACCGATTGCGCACACGTCGTTCGCACTATAAGGGTTTGTTGGCTCGACAAACAACTATGTCGAGAAAATTTCTGGCGGGATTGGGAGGGACAAATGCTGGGCGCACCCGATGACAACTTTGAAGAGTTCGTATCCAATTGGGATCTATTCAAAGATCGAATCGTAGTCTTTCTCGGCGCGGGCGCGTCTGTCGGCGCGAAGAATTCAAGTGGCGAATGGTTGCCAAATGCATACGAGCTTAGAAATAGGTTATGGGAGCATTTCAAGCATGACAAATCAAAGCCGTTCGATCCTGCAGAGTTGAAGTTGATGTCCCTTGAACACGCGGCCTCAATCATTGAGGCTAAAATTGGCAGGGATGAACTTGCCAAGCACCTCAGCTCGGCGTTCAAATGCGAAAAGCCGCTTTGGAGCCATATTGCTCTTCCGCATTTATCGCCAAGGTCGATATTCACTACCAACTACGATGAGCTAGTTGAGCTCGGCTACAAGCAACACGACGCCCTCTATGACGTGATCTGTGATGATCGAATGCCTACATCTGGGCGCGTGCCACTTTACAAGCCTCACGGAAGCTTGTCGCATTCCAACCAGTTGGTCGGGCACGGTGGCCTCGTCATCACCCAGTTCGACTATTTTGACATGATCTCAAAATACCGAAACATGCTCAAGAAGACCATCACCGGCTTCGGCCAGACGTGCGTGGTCGTTATTGGATATTCCTTCGGTGATATGGATATTGGTTCGGAACTATATGAGCTTCGTCGGCAGAACGCCGGCACACCTTGGTACACGATCTTTCCGCGAGCTGATCCCTTGGTTAGGCGCATGTATACTAATCGTTTGAAAATCGAACAGATCAACCGCACGTTTGAAGACTTCCTTGCTGACCTTGACGAACGGGTAGATTTCCTTCCTCCGCATGCCAAATATTTGATGAAAGATCACCTTCAAAGGGAAGGTCGAATCCAGTAGGCCCGCGTACTTCAGACGGGGCTGAACGGTTTGAGCCTGACCGCGGGTTCAGAACGATCCTTTACTGATATTATTCTAACTAACTGAAGTTGATGGCATTAGTTGGGAAGCCAGCTTGTTGGCAAGCCTGTCGCAGGTTCGAATCCTTTCAAGGCGCCCGAGTATGATCCGCCGGCGCCACCCGCTGCACGCGATTGCCAAGTCACGAAAAAAGCCGGGTCTCGTGATGTTCTCACGAGACCCGGAAGTCGGCCGGACAGCCGGCCTCTGGGAGAACATATACCTTCTAGGGGCCTACGTGAGTTTCCCTACCGTCTTCTCGAGAATTGCCCACAATTCCTCGCCATATTTTTCGCGCCAGCCGGTGTAGAAGCCGCCGTCGCGAAGTTTCTGCCTGAACGCCTCAGTGTCGGGCTGATTGAATACAAGGCCCTGTTTGGCCAGGACGTCTTTGAGGGACTCCGACAACTTGGCCATATCTTGGCGCTCATCAAGCGCGGCTAGGTTGATGTTGCGGCTCACGACCTCCTGCACATCCGCCGGCAGGCTTGCCCAGTTGCGCTTGTTGGCAACGCAGAAAAACGCGTCCCACATGTGCCGGGTTAATGCGCAGTATTTTTGGACCTCGACAATATTTGCGGTCTTGATGTTGGCCAGCGAATTTTCCTGTCCATCGACGACCTTCGTCTGAAGTGCAGAATAGAGTTCGTTGAAATTAATGGACGCCGGAGCTGCCCCAAACGTCTGGAACATGGAGGTCCACAGCGCTCCGACTGGAACGCGGATTTTCATACCGGCGAGATCTGCGGGCGAGTTGACTGGGTGCGTGCTGGTGGTGATGTGCCGGAACCCGTTGTCCCACATCTTTTCCATCGGGAGGAGATTCACCTTTTCGATGAGCTTATGCAGAGCGGCACCGAGTTCACCATCCATCGTCTTCCAAACCGTATCATAGTCCGGGAAAATGAAGCCGAGACCGTAGATCGAGGCCGCCGGGACCATCGTGGACAGTACATTGATACCAGAGTTCAGGAACAGATCGATGCCGCCTGCTCTCACCTGCGACAGCATATCAGTGTCGCTACCAAGCTGGTTGTTTGGGTAGACCTGCAGTTCCACCCGCCCGTTTGTCTCGTGTTGGATGCGTGCTGCCGCCTCCCTTGCGCGCGTGGTGATCGGATGGGTCTCGGCCAGATTGAACGCGAACTTCAGGGAATACTCGGCTGCGGCCGCTCGCTTCATCGAAAACCCGAGCGCCGTGGCGCTGAGACCAAGCGTCGTCGTCACTGTGAATGCGCGTCTTGTCAGATTTACCATTTCGTTCTCCTCCAAATAAGCTCTGTAATTTTGGTTGGTCGAGGTCGGGCTACAGGAAGCCGATCGAGAGCCACGGAACCGCAGCAACCACAGCAAGACCAATGGCCATGGCGACGATGTAGCCGACGATCGGTTTCATGCCGGCGTCGGGGCTGACTCGGCTGATTGCACAGGCAGCGTAGTAGCCAACACCGAAGGGTGGAGCGAAGAGGCCGATACCCATCGCCAACACGACAACCATGGCGTAATGCACCTGATGGATGCCCAACTGCTGAGCAACCGGGAACAGCAACGGTGCGAACAGTACGATTGCGGGTATCCCCTCGAGCACACTGCCGAGGATGATGAAAATGACGATCGAGACGATCATGAAGGTCACCGCACCGCCCGGGAGCGTTGAAAGGTTTTGAGCCAGCGCTGTCGAGAAGCCTGATTGCGTCAGGCCCCAAGCCATCGCCGTGGCCGCGCCGATAATCAGAAGGATCGAACCGGATAGGCTCGCCGTCTCGACAAGCATCGGCTTGAGTCGGCGCCAATCGAACTGACGGTAGAACAGAAGGCCCGCGATTACCGAGTAAGCAATGCCGATTGTCGAAACTTCCGTCGCCGTGGCGACACCTTCGATGACAGCTGAGCGGATGACGAACGGAAGCGCAAGGGCAGGCAGTGCAGCGAGAAGCAGCTTGCCGATCTGCCGTCGACTTGCCCTCTTGACGTGGCTCGGATCATCGTTGCGGCAGCGCCAGCGGACCAAGAAGCAAAGGGTTACCGCCAGAATAAGGCCGGGGAGAAGACCGCCGGTGAACAGCGCGGCGATCGACACCCCGGTAGCGGATCCCACTGTAATCAAGACGATGCTAGGCGGGATTGTCTCAGTCTGGGCGCCCGTCGCCGACAGAAGTGCGACAAGATCGCCTTCGTCTGCGCCGCGCGCCTTCATCTCCGGAAACAACACGGGCGCGACGGCGGCCATGTCGGCGGCCTTCGATCCTGAAATCCCAGATACAAGATACATCGCAGCCACCAGCACGTAGTGAAGCCCGCCGCGCACATGGCCAAGAAGGCTGGCGAGGAACGCAACCATCGCCCGTGCCATACCCGTCATCTGGATAAGTTGGCCGAGAAACACAAACAGAGGGATCGCAAGAAGGATCAGATGGCTGACACCTTCATCGATCCTGCCGACAATGATCAGAGGCGGCGTTCTGGTGGTCAATATAAGGTAGCCGAATGTAGCGATCGCGAATGAAAAGGCGATCGGCACGCCGCCGAAAACACAGGCCGCAACGCCGCCGACGAAGAAGACGAGAAGATTGAGGTTTCCAAGACCGGCGAAGACCGGCTTCAGCGCCCAGAACAAGCAGAAGACCGCTGCCACGGCAGCAATCGCACCGAGCGCGAGACGGAGATTCGAGCTCTGCAGAAGCCGCAACACCGCGAAAACAAGCATCAAAGCGAAGCTCGTCGGCAAAGCCGAGGCGCGCCATGAGTTCTGAATATTCATCGCGGGCGTCCAGACGTAGGACTCTTCGGTGGCATATTCCAGAGATGCGGGCAGGATTAGTACGAGAAAGGCAAGTGCTGCGGCGACCGAAACCAGTTCGACGAAGCGGCGTGTATCGCCCTTCAATGCGGTGACCACCGCCGTCATGCGCATGTGTTCCTGCCGCTGAAAAGCGACGGCGGAACCAAGCATAGCAAGCCAGAGGAACAAGATTGACGCCAGTTCGTCCGACCAAACCAGCGGGACGTGGAATACGTACCGGGCGACAACGGCTGAAAACAGTAGAAGAATTTCGCAAAGCACCAGAAGTGCTACCGGTATCTCCAGGCACCTTACCAAGGCATGTTCGATCTTGCGTGCCATTGCTGCCAGGCTTGAGGTCCTTGCGACATCTTCGATGGCTCCGTGAACCGTCATAGTGGCCTCCCCATTAGGTAAGGCCTGATCGTTTGCGTGCGGATGCAACGCAGTCGGGTATTTCTCAAAACCTGTCCTCCCACGCTCGCGCGGGCGCACTGCTCCTCTCGGAAAAGCCCGATCGGTTTCCGGAGTGGTCTCTAAAGTGCGTTCCCACGAATTCCGCGCACTGTGCTCCTCTGCGCGTAGGTATAAGGTATGATGTCATACCCAATATGGCAAGCACTTTTTCTGCCGTTTGGTGGAGTCTTGAAGGGCAACGAGTACGGCCTCCGTCGAAGCATCGATCGGTCACTGGATTGATCGCAGAGAATTGCCCTCGACCACATCGAGGTTCCACTGCCTTGTGTGCACAAATGTTAGGAGATCTTAGAGCCGACGAGTCCTGTTTGGCGACCAGGGCAAGCCGCATCCTATCATCGCGCCGTCGCAACTCGACTCCCGAAAACGGCAACCGAACGCTTGTGCCGGCTCGATGTCCCTATTCCGTCCCTAGTCCTTCGAGAGCGGCGAACCTGGCGCGTCTTAAGTGGAGAACGTGCCTTGCCGGCTTAAAACGCCGGGCCGCCTTATTGACCTTCCGGTTAATAAAAAGGCGTCTCAAAAATTCCGGCCGCTTACCGCAGGTCAGCGGCCCTCTGAGTTTCCAGCGCCGCCAATCTCCCCTCCGTAGATTGCTGCGTCGTCGGGTTCCGGTCCTCGGCAGATGCTAGTCCCTCTGGGGGAGGGAGATCACACCGGGCATAAAATGAAAGTCCTGCTTTGCATCGGCTCTGCTATGCCACGACTAGATAAAGCGTTGGCTCCTCTGCGCGGTTCGTCTTTGCCGGCCCATCGGCAATTTGGAACCTGGATAGCATCTCGAAAAGCGATGCGGTCTCCTTCGCGAGATTGTTCACGGCAGCAGTCGACTCTTCCACCATAGCTGTGTTCTGCTGTGTCGCTGATTCGATCTTACCGACTGAGAAATTGATTTCCTTGAGCCCGTCGGCTTGAACGCGAGAAACCTGAGCAATGGCGTCGACGTTCTGATTGACGCTCTGCACCTGAACAACGATTTGGCCCAAAGCGTTGCCGGCCTGTTGCACACGCTGGACCCCATCATTGATATGCAGGTTGGATATTTTGATCAGAGACTTGATTTCTTTCGCCGCCGCCGCAGACCTTTGCGCCAGGTCTCTGACCTCCTGCGCTACTACCGCGAACCCTCGGCCAGTCTCCCCGGCCCGAGCCGCCTCAATGCCCGCGTTCAAAGCCAAAAGGTTTGTCTGAGATGCGATTTCATCGATGACACCGATAATATTGCCTATTTCGACCGAAGAAGACCGAATGTTTGTCATGGCCTCAATAGTCTCGCGCATTATGGTGCCTGACCTCTCGGCATGTTCCTTGGTCTCGCCGACGAGGATCCCTGCTGCGTGAGCTTTATGGCTTGCGTCCACCACCTGCCTTGTCATGTCTGCGAGGACAGAAGCCGTTTGCTCGACGACTATAGCTTGCTGCTCCGTTCTCACCGCGAGTTCGTTCGAGGAAGTACGGATTTCTTCAGCCCCCGCAGCAATCGCCTGCGCATTGTCGTTTACTTCGGACATTGCATCGCGAAGCTGGCTAATCGCTGAATTGAAGTCCAATCTGAGCGGCTCAAGAGCTCCCGTGAAAGGCCGATCAAGCTGAATGTGAAGGTTGCCTTTCGATAACTGCCTCAGTGCATCGGCAACTTGTTCGACGGCGGAACTGGTCTGTTCGGCAGCCCGCTGGCGCTCCTCTCCTTCGTTCTCCAAACGCCGCCGCTCGGCATCCTGTCGATGATGCTCGGCGACCGCATCGCGCTCCGCTTTTTCTGAAAGATGATTCTTAAGGCCGGATATCTGCCGCGCGAGCTGACCGATTTCATCCTTCCGTCGCTCGAGTATTTGGTCAATTTCCATGTCGCCGGCGATCATTTGCAGGACTGACTGCTGTAGTTTCGCCAGAGGCACGATGATGGAGCGGATAGTGAGCGATGCCGCGGTTACTCCGAACAAGGCAGCTATGCCGAGCGCAGCTAGCGTCAGAAATTTAAATTCATCAGAAGCTGCTTTAACTTTGCCACCAACGCCTTGGTTTAGAGCTTGCTCGTAATCGATCAACTTGTTCAGAGCACCAATCCATGCCGTCAACTTGGGTCTCAGTTCATTTAAGAGCAGCGGCTTTGCCTCGTCTCTTTTTCCGTCGAGCGTCAACTTGGTGACGTCGGCAATCAAAGGCTCGGCGTCATTCTGAAAAGCCGTCAGACCCTCAGCGAGGCGACGCTCTGCGGGGGTGCTGGCGACGTCGGAATTAACGGCCTTTTGCAACTCCGCGAAGTTGGAAGCGTAGGATGCCTGTAGCTTTCTCATCATCACGATTGTCGTGGCTTGATCCGTATTCGAGTCAGTCAAAACGATGTCGCGCAATGCTACCGCTCGATCGCGGACCGAGCCCAGCATATCGATGCCATTCCGAAATTTTTGGCTATTACTGCCATTTATGAGGCTGAGCTTCCCGTTGATCTCGTCGACCTGGCTGATTGACGAAAGAGACAGAACTCCCATTGCGCACAACAGCAACCCGAATGCGATAGACAAACGTATCGCCACGCCAAATTTCCGAATCCTCCACATCATTTCCCCTCCGCCCGAGCAAACCTTTTCAACTCCGTATGAGGTATAACCTTATACGTAATACCTTAACCGAAATTGAAGGGCGCAAAGGCCAATGCAGGATACGATCGAAAGAACCCTCAGCCGGCTGGCGAGCGGATCAAGGCTCTGGCCGACGACGGCTATTGCGTAGGCCGATCAACCGGATCAAAGCTCCCATCGGAATTTTCGGCAAAGCTAAAAGTGCGTCGTCTCTGGCATTATTGGTTGTCGCCGACGTCGTGGTGGCGAGAATGCCTGCCAAATCTTAGATTCAAAACGCAGTCCCCGAGCGAGCCATTACCTGAAGAAGAGATGACCGCCTCCGCTGAACCGCCTCGTGGAGATACTCAAGAGCTGCTTGATTGATCGAGCTTGTTGAGGCGAGGTTGCGCGCCGCTAGCTCTCTGCTTTCAGCGCATGCTTGACGCGCAGAATAGTGATCACAACAGAACCCACAACGACCGGAACAGCGACGAGCATGATCATTGGATCGAAATGGAACCCAGCGTGGTCTGCCGTTTCATACACGAACTTCAGCAAGCTCAACAAATAGTAGCTTATTGCAATGATCGAAAAGCCTTCGACCGCGCGCTGGATCTTGACCTGCGTCGCGGCGCGATCAGCCATGGCCTGGATCTGTGTCGCGTTCTGGAATTCGATCTCGACCTGAATTCGGGTTTGCAACAAGTCGAGCAAGTGCATCGCGGCCCTCGATAGTTGCTCAAGCCTCAAGGCGGTCGCTTCACAGGTACGCACCGCTGGCTTGAACCGCCGCTCCACGAAGGTACCGAAGCGTTGAAAGCCGACGACGTGCGTTTCCCGTAAAAGCGCGATCCTCTCCTCAACGATCTTGGCGTAGGCTGCGGTTGCGCCGAACCTGTTTCTGGTCTCGGCGGTGGCCGAAATGACATGGGATGAGAGAGCGGTAATCTCCTCGAGCAATTGCTTGTGCTGATGTGCGGGCGTACGAAGATTGCGATTGGTCAGTTGAACCAACTCCGTGTCATATCCGCCGAGAAGCGGGGCGAGACGACGCGCTTCCGGCAATCCGAGAAGCGCCATGGATCTGTAGGTTTCGATCTCGAAGATGCGGCGTACCATGCGCCCCAGGCGGTGTGCGTTCAGGTCCTTGTTGAACAGGATAATTCTACTTGAATTGTCCCCTCGAACACGAAAATCGGAGCAAACCTGCGCCGCGCCCCCACCGATCAATGAGGCGGCGGTATCACCGAAGCCGAAGGTTTCCAGCACCGGTCCCAGCTTGTCAGGAGGGTTCCCGAGGACAAGGATGCTGACGTGACAAACGAGCAGCGGTGAGTTCAATCCTGCGAGCTCGGCAAAATCACTTTCAAGGAGGTCAGATTCCGGCCAGCCCCCTGGCTCGCTGTCAAGTTTCCGGACGCGCGTAACCGTCACGAATTCAGTGTGCCTTTCGACTCTAACCGAAATCGTGCCATCAGCTTCGAGACTGTCGTGGAACTCCTTGATAACACCGTCTATGGGCATGAAAGCAACGTGCTCAACAATTGCCGGACCGGTGAAATAGATCGACGGTCGAGCGTGAAGCTCGGAGTTGAAGTCTGCCGTCTGCTGTTTGAAAGCAGTTGGACGAGAGATCTGTACACAAGGAGACGTCGTTGCCGACGCTGCTTCTTCCGCACCCTTCGAAATCACGTCTGTGTTCCCCATTTTCAGAAGTGCAAACACCGGCGAACCTTATGAAGCGAATGCAAGCAACTTGGAAGCCCGCCCGGATATGATAAATCTGCTGATCCGCGTTCGACCTTCTTTTGAAAGGTCACAGCAGCCTAAGAAGCTAGGAGACCCCCGCTGGTATGTCACGCCAGCTGTACTTCGGGCGATATCATAGAACGTCTCGGGGCCACTAGGCTTGAGACAAGACTGCCATGTTCAGCACGTTGTCCTTGTAGCGGTACATTGGGATAATAAGCAGCCCTAAGGACACGTGTGGGCCGCGCCAACACGGTATCATCTGCTGCTATCACGAAGTGATGGAAACCATTGAGGCTTGCGTTGAGCGCAAGCGAAATGGCCTGGGCACAGTCCCGTCTGTCAACATAGGACCACAGGTTCCATTTCTGAACGCCGGGATTATCTTCGCAAGCTTTCCTTGCATCATATTGGTGGGGCTCTTTTACCCAAGAAAACCGCGGGCCGATCATTTTGAGCGCGGGATCCCAGCGGCAGAATTCGGCTGCGACGGATTCGTCTACAAGTTTGGAAAGCGCGTAGCTACTCTCAGGCTTCGAGGTCAGCTTGTCATCGACCGGAAAATAGGCAGGTGGATCGTCAAACGGGACGCCCAGCAAGGTCTCACTGCTCGCAGAAACAATGTTCTTTATGCCCGCGATCCTTGCAGATTGGAAAACATTGTAGCTGATGGCGGTATTGGTGTGAAATATGTGCGTGCTCGCAGCGACTTTCGCGCCTACTATCGCAGCAAGATGGACGATGCCATCAATCCCGGATTCGATATCGGCGACCGCATCAAGTACCTGGCCATAGTCCCGCATATCGACGCGGGCGAACGGGCACCTCATGTCGGATGACGGCACCTCGTCGATTCCGATGACCTCGTGCCCCTCTTCGAGAAGGCGTTCAATCGCCGCGCGCCCGATTCGTCCGCTGCTTCCAGTGACCAGAAGTTTCATGGCATTTCCCCTTTACGGGCCGCACAATGGCACGAACGAGAGTGCAGGTTACGGCACCCAGACCCGCTGGGTTCCTCCTGGTTCGTAACGCGCTCTTGTCACCTCGAGAGATTGATCAAGGTGGCCCTTTCCTCGGCGGTGAGCGGCCGGACCTCGTGGTTCTGCAAGAGCAAGAAGAGCTTCGCCGTTTCCTCCAACTCCTCTGTCGCGTACTGGGCGTCCTTTAGGGACTTGCCCGCGACGACAGGTCCATGGTTTGCCATCAACACCGCATGATGGTTCGCGGCGGCGGCTCCCACCGCCGCCGCCAGCGCTTCGTCTCCGGGAGGAAAATACGGCACGAGCGGCAGGAAACCGATACGCATGACATAGTAGGCGGTCAGGGGCGGCAGAACGTCGCGCTCGTTGACCTGCTTCAACAAGCTGACGGCAACCGAATAGGTTGAATGCAGGTGGACGACGGCTCGGCGATTGTCCTTACCGCAATACATGCACTTGTGGAGGAACGCCTCCTTGGTGGGCTTGTCACCTCCGACATGCACGCCTTCCGCCGAAAAGCAGGACAGCCGTGCTGGATCGAGCACGCCCAGCGAAGCGTTGGTGGGCGTCATCAAAATTCGACCGTCCGACAGACGCACGCTGATGTTGCCGGTCGATCCTGCGGTCAGCCCGCGGTCGAAGAGCGAGCGACCGACCTCGACTATCTCGTCGCGGACCTTCGTCTCTTCAGATATGGAGCCTATCATCGTAGCCGGTCCCAAGCGTTCATGAAGAAGTCCCGATCGCCGAAGTTGCCGGACTTCAACGCGAGCGACAGAGATCGCCCCTGGCTCTTTGCGTGTACCCACGGCACTCCGGGGGCGATTTCGTTGCCAATCGAGAGCTGGTCGACGCCGAGCGACTTCACCACCGCTCCCGACGTCTCGCCGCCGGCGACGATGAGATCGCTCACACCCTTCTCGACGAGCCTTCGCGCGATTGAGGAGAGGGCGGCCTCGACCATCTCGCCGGACTGCGCGGCGCCCAACTTGCGTTGGTTTTCCTTCACCTCGTCGGGCAGAGCCGTCGCATAGATGAGAACAGGCTTGCGGCCCAGACGGGACGAGGCCCACTCGACGGCCTCGCCGACGACATCGCCGCCGTCCGCCAGCTTTGAGAGGTCGACGCGGAAACCCTCGTGGTCTGCGAGCATCGCCTCTACCTGTCCGTTGGTTGCGACCGAGCAGCTACCGGAGACGACGGCTCTGTAGCCTTCTTCCAAGTCAGTCGTAACGGCAGCGTCGCGGCTGTTCCCGCCGGCAAGAAGAACACGAGCCAGCCCATATGCCAGGCCCGACGCACCGGTGAACAGCACGAGATCCTTGAAT
The DNA here is from genome assembly GCF_030182525.1 of Rhizobium pantanalense. Taxonomy (NCBI): domain Bacteria; kingdom Pseudomonadati; phylum Pseudomonadota; class Alphaproteobacteria; order Hyphomicrobiales; family Rhizobiaceae; genus Rhizobium; species Rhizobium pantanalense. The sequence goes on along the minus strand of NZ_JAQJCH010000011.1, from coordinate 3,403 downwards.
GCCTGGGCAATCTCGACAAGGTCCTCGTCAGCCAGGGCGTCGATGACGACAATACGCGTGCCGTCGCCGTGAATGGGGGCGGCCCATTCGGCGATGGCGGACGCCCCTTGCTTCACCGTCTCGTAATAGCATCCGGTGATTTCGGCCCGCGACTGCGGCCCGAGCACCCGCAGCAGGTTCGCGTCTGTCATCGGCGTCAACGGATGATTGCGCATGCCGGACTCGTCCAGCGGCACGTCGCCGACGAACAGGTTGCCCTTGTAAACCGTCCGGCCGTTGGCAGGGAAGGCGGGGCAGGCGATCGTTATGGATTGGCCAAGCTCCGCAAGCATCGCGTCGGCGACCGGGCCGATGTTGCCCTTCGCCGTGGAATCGAACGTCGAGCAGTACTTGAAGTAGTACTTCTGCGCGCCACAGCCACGCAGCCATCGCAGCGCGGCCAAGGACTCCTCGACCGCCATTTGCGGAGGTGTCGTTCGAGTCTTGAGGGCGACAACGATTACGTCGGCGTCAATGTCCCTGTCGTCTTCAGGAACGCCGATCAGCACCGTCGTTTTGAGGCCGGCGCGCGCGAAGATGTTCGCGACGTCGGTCGCTCCCGTGAAATCGTCGGCGACGCAGCCGACCAGCAACTTTCCGGCGGCCACCATGAATCACCTCATGATGAAGGGGTTGGCGACGTCTTCAGCGGTCGAGATCATCACACTCTTCGTCTGCATGTAGTTCTGGATCGAGGCGATGCCATTCTCGCGACCGATGCCGGAGTGCTTGTAGCCTCCCAGCGGCGACATATAGCTGATGACGCGGTAAGTGTTGACCCAGATGGTGCCAGCCTGGATAGCGGCCGAAACCTTCAGGATACGACGCATGTCCTGGGTCCAGAAGCCCGCGGCCAGCCCGTAATTGGTGTCATTGGCAATATGCACGGCTTCCTCATCGCTGTCGAAGGGGATGACCGCCAGAACCGGGCCGAAGACCTCCTCCTGCGCGATGCGCATGTCGTTTCGGACCCCGGAGAAAATCGTAGGTTCGACGAACCAGCCCCTGGAGAGCTCGGCATTGTCCGGCCGCCCCCCACCGAGAACGCATTCGGCGCCTTCGCCTTTTGCGATGTTGATATAGCCGAGGATCTTCTCGAGTTGCGGCGGCGTCGTCACGGGGCCAACCTGCGTCGACGTCAAGAGCGGATCGCCCATTCTCGCCGTTTTTGCGAGGGTGACGATCTTCTCGAGAAACTGGTCGTGGATCTTTCGCTGCACGAGCAATCGTGAGCCCGCAATACATGTCTGTCCGGTGGCAGCGAAGATGCCGGAGATCACCCCGTTGACGGCATTGTCGATCTCCGCATCGTCGAAGACGATGTGCGGGCTCTTGCCGCCGAGTTCAAGCGTAACCTTCTTGAAGTTGCGCGCTGCAAGCTCGCCGATCTTGCGCCCGGTGCCTTCACTTCCCGTGAAAGCGATCTTGGCGACGTACTTGTGGGTCGTCAGCGTCTCGCCGACATCTGCGCCGAACCCTGTGACGACGTTGAAGACGCCCGCGGGAAAGCCAGCCTGCTCGACGAGCTTTGCGAACTCAAGGGTCGAAGCAGACGTGAACTCCGAGGGCTTTGCCACGAATGTGTTCCCTGCGGCGAGTGCCGGTGCCAGCTTGTAGGCGAGCAGCAGGAGAGGGGAGTTCCACGGCGCAATCCCGACGCAGACGCCGAGCGGCTCATTACGAGTGAAGTTGAAGGTGTCCGCCTTATCGATCGGGATGACCGCTCCTTCGATCTTGTCCGCCAGCCCGCCGAAGTAGTAGTACCACTGCGGGATGTATTTGAGCTGAAACAGCATCTCGTTGATGAGCTTGCCGTTGTCCGTAACCTCGATCGTCGCGAGATGCTCCGCATTCTCGGCGATCAGGTCGCCAAGACGCCGAAGAAGGTGTCCGCGGGCGCTCGCGGTGAGCTTCGGCCACGGACCGCTCGTGAAGGCGCGGTGCGCAGCCTCGACTGCTCGTTCCGCATCTTCCCTGCCGCCCTTCGGAATAGCGGCCCAGGTCTGCCCGTTGAAAGGGTTCTTCGTCTCGAACGTATCTCCGTTGGCAGCGTCTTCCCACTTGCCGTCGATGAACATCTTGTATGTCTGCATTGTCTTTCTCTCTTCTAGCATCCGAGTTGTCGGGCGAGGTCTTCGAGATCGTCGGCGACGTAATCCCAGCGCTGCTCGGCTGTGAGGTCGGTCGTCTGGCCCTCGCCGTATTCGGTGGGTCGTGCGATGAATGCGGTTTTAAGGCCAAGGCTGCGCGCGGCGGCAAGATCGTAGTTGTGGGCAGCGCACATCATGACGGCCCCGGGCTCCAGATAAAGGAGTTTGCAGACCCCGAGGTAGGTCTCAGGATCGGGCTTGTAGTGCTGGAAAAGCTCGCAGGAGAACACGTTGTCCCACGGCAAGTCGGCATGCTTTGCCATATTGACGAGAATCGCGACATTGGCGTTGGACAGAGGGCCGATGATAAACTTCGACTTCAGCCGGTGTAGCCCGCGCGATGTGTCGGGCCAGCCGTCCAGGCGATGCCAGACCTTGTTGACGTGCATCATCCGGTCGTGGTCTAGTTCGGCCAGCCCCATCTCTGCGAACACTGCCTTCAAGGCATCGAAGTGAAGTTCGTCCAGGTTCGTCCACGGCAACTCGCCGCTGCGCACCCGCGCTTTCTGGGGATCGTAATGGTCTCGCCAGCGGTCGACGAGACCGGTCCAGTCGATCTGCAGGCCCTCCGCCGCGCCCCAGGCGGTGAGATCGCGGATGATCGAACCCCGCCAGTCGACGACAGTGCCGAACGTGTCGAAGACAATCGCCTTGACGCTGCTGGTCATCTCGCGCCCTCCTTCTTGTCGGACGAAATGCGCTCGAACGTTTCCACTCGCTTTTCGGCCACCCAATCTCGAACCATCGCATCAAAGCTCGTGAAGTGCGGCGTCTTCAGGTGGAAGTCGAAATCGGCTCTTGAGCCATAGACTTCATAGAGGTAGATTCGCTCGGGCCGCTCAGGATCGCGGCAGACATCGAACACTTCGCAGTTCGGTTCGTCGCGCAGCGACGTCGCCGCATTCTCGATTATCGCCGCATCGAAATTATCGGCGAACTGGTTTCGAACGACGAACTCTACGACCACGACAAAGCCTGTGGATGCCGAACTCATGCGACCTCCTTGCGGACGGCACCCAGAGCGCCGATCACGCTGCGCGTCATCTCCGCGCAATTGGCGCTTCCGCCATACTCCATTGGAACCGCGATCTTGGTCGACAAGGTGTGCTCGACCGCGGCCTCGATCAGCCCGGCGGCGTCAGCAAGCCGCTGATCCCCGTGCTTCACCGCCAGCCAGTCGAGCATCATCGCTCCCGACAGGAACATTGCGCCCG